>JAPYTO010000380.1:0-2644 GCA_029941865.1 Fuerstiella sp.
CCCGCCATTCCCTTGCCCAGCAGGTGAGACCATTCTGTTTGAGTTTCCACGTCCAGCATGATCAGGCTCCTCATCCAGAGTTTTCCGGAAACCTGAAACGTCAGTGGTCGGTTATCAATTTCTCGGACGTACACGACGCCGTTGTGACAGAGGTGTCACCATGTCGCGGCGATGGCCGTGCCACCCAGCACGTCGTTAATGATTTCGCGCTGTGGCCCGTTCAGCTGATTGATCGGATAGGCACGGGCGGCACCGTTCACTTCGACGCCAATCACCAACTCATTCGGTGCCGTGTCGGTCGCGTCAGCCTCAATAATCGTGGGGTCTGTGATCGGACGAATTGGCCTCTTTAACACTTGCCGAGGGTTGTAGGAATCCGGGTCTGCGCTTTCCGCGACCGGCAGCAACTGGTGACCGGAGTTTGCGTGTGGAGCCGTCTGCCACACCGCAAACGCGACGGAAACACACACACAGCCGATTACGATTTTCATCCATTTCAACATGTGAATTCCTCTGCTGCAGGACGGCCCACGTGCCGACGCGATCTGACGCTCGGAAGTTGCAGGGCCGTTCGACACAAATTACGTTTGATTTCGAATGAAATCACGCTGCCATACATCATTCAGACACGTCGAGATCCCGGCCATACCAGCTCGAATCGCCAGCGAGTGGGTATCGAGCGATTGTGAAACACACTTGCTTGTGCCGCGTGCTGGTGTCAAAAACGGCAAAGCAGGCATGAGTGCTCACCAGCAGAGCTGGTGATTTACGATTGAGAATCAGACTTCGTTTCGTCGTCAACCAACTGTAACCCTTTTCGCAGTGCTTTCTCCGTGAGCCGTCTAACCAAGTTGGCTTTTCGGTAGATCACGATGTTTCGCAGTCGCCGCCGAACGACGGATCGGATACAGCCGGTGAACGTTCCGTTGGCCGTTTCTCAAATCTCTGCAGTATTCGCTTGCCACAGCCGGTTCATTAGTTACTGTTGGGTAACTAATGTCCTTAGAGCAGCGAAGTGGCACGACCCCGAACAATTTCCGACGATCAGATTCTGCAGACGGCCCGCGAGTGCTTTTTGCAGCACGGCCCGTCCGTGGCCACCGACGTGATCGCCGATCAGCTGGGTGTATCGCCGCAGGCGCTGTTCAAGCGTTTTCACAGTAAGCAGGATCTGATGCTGGCGGCGATCGCTCCATCGGGAAATGCGCCCTGGATTCCGCTGGTCGAAGCTGGTCCGGATGATCGGTTGCTGGACGAACAGCTGACGGAGATTCTTCAGGAATTGGCAGAATTCTTTGTCGACATCTCTCGTCGCATGTCTGTGCTCAGGTGGAGTGGCATCGATCCTAAGGAACTGCTGGCCCGATATGACGAAGCTCCACCATTGGTGGATATTCGAGTGTTGTCCGGATGGCTGCAGCGAGCGGCGGATCGCGGACTGATCCGCGACATCGATTTTAAAGCCACTGCGATGCTGATGCTGACGTCGATGCACGGTCCGGCCATGTTGACGGACATGCTGGGAAAGCATCCGACCGGGCACACACGGGGCGAATACGTGTCGTACATGGTGGACGTCCTGTTGCAGGGACTGCTGCCTCGAAACGCAAATTCATAAAGTTGGAGAACTGTTGGTGAAGACTGTTGTCAATGTCGTTGCGTCAATTCTGATTCTGGCCACCGGTGTCGCAGGATTTCGTTTCTTTGGACAGAAGCCGGAGGTGCCCACGCAGGACGCGAACGGCGACGGTGCGGTTGTTGTGGAGACGAAAGCGGTCGTCGACGGGCTACAACATTTCTGCCTCAATACTGATGGCGAGGCAGTCACATATCGTGTCGTCGAGGTGGGTGCTGAAGTCGAAGGTCGAATTTTTCGCAAGTATGTTGCGGCACGGGGGGGCACTTACGTTGGGAAAGGTGAGCGCCTGTTTGAAATCGACCCTGCCAACTATCAGCTGGAAGTTGAGCGACTGGACGCGGAACTGGACCACGTTGCGGCGGAGATCGATGCGGTCTCTGTTGACCTGAAAAACACCGAGGCGCTGATCAAACTGGCGGAGGAAGACTGCCAGCTTCAGATGAATCAGCTGGAGCGAATGCAGTCACTGTTTAAGCGCAAGACTGCCAATGAAATGGAGGTCGAAACTGCTATGAAGCAGGAACTGACCGCTCGCAAAGCTTTGCAGACACTTCACAACCAACAGTCGACGCTCAGGCAACAGTGGATAACGAATGACAAAACGAGAAGACTGTTTGAAGTTCAGTTCACGCGAGCAGAAGTCGATGTGGAGCGTTGCACTGTAATATCGCCTTTGGAGGGCCGCATTGTTGATGACAGCGTTGAGGAAGGTGACTACGTCAAATCCGGAGATGTTCTGGTCAATATCAGCGACGCCAGCCGGATGGAGGTGAAGTGTCAGTTGCGCGGGGAAGAATATGCCTGGGTCATGCAACAGCCATGGCCACAGGCCGAAGAGCAGTCGAGTGATTTGCCGGAGACTGCGAACGTCTTCGACCCTGGCAAGCCGCCACCGGTCAAGTGTGAGGTTATCTTCGAGTTTGAAGGTGTCGAAACAATCTGGAAGGGCTATATTTCGCGTTTTGAAGGTAGTGGAATCGACCGTGACACCCGCACGATTCCGTG
>JAPYTO010000380.1:2744-5500 GCA_029941865.1 Fuerstiella sp.
GGCGAAGGTGTCGCCAACATTGTCATCGAAGTGAAAACGGACGTACCCAGTGTTCAGAAAGTGCTGAACGAAATTCAGTCCGAAGTGGACCGAATTCCCAGTTTTCCGGACCTTGCCGAAGAGCCCGAAGTTCAGCAGGTGGCGATTCGTAATTCGGCGATCACGGTCGGTGTCGTTTACACAGGTTCAGATGCTGCTGCGACGGAATTGCAGCTGCGTGAAATCACCGAACGTGTTCGAGCAGGCCTGCTGCAGATACCGCAGATTTCCGTCGCTGAGATCACCGGCGAACGGAAATTTCAGATCGATGTCGAGATTCCGGAAAAGACGTTGCGGGAATATGGGCTGACACTGACCGAAGTGGCGCGGCGGATTCGCATGCGTAACCTCGAACTTCCCGGTGGCAACATCAAGGATCACGGGGAAACGTACCTGCTGCGTGGAAAAAACAAACAGGTCCTGGGAGAAGAGATTTCGCGTATTCCCCTGATTACTCGCCGTGACGGCATTGCGCTGACAGTTGGTGATCTGGGTGTTGTCAAGGACGAGTTTGTCGACACCGTTTCCGTCAGCCGCATCAACGGTCAGCCGGGTCTGGCAATTTCCGTCAAAGCGGCCGCCCGGGAAGACCTGCTGTCCATGGCCGACGCGGTGAATGAATATGTGGTCACGATGGAGTTGCCGCCTGGTTATGAAATCACGACATGGGGCGATGCTGCTGTCAACGTTCGTGACCGCCTGGATCTGCTGCGGCGTAATGGTGCGCAGGGGTTGATACTCGTCTTTATTGTGCTGGCGCTGTTTCTGGAGTTTCGCCTGGCATTCTGGGTCGCGTTGGGAATTCCAATCTCCGTCCTTGGTGCCTGCGCTGTGTTGTGGCAGTTTGATCAGACGCTGAACATGCTTTCCCTGTTCGCGTTTCTGATCGCACTCGGCATTGTGGTCGACGATGCGATTGTGATCGGTGAAAATATCTACTCTCATCGACAGCAGGACAAGCCGTTTGTTCAGGCGGCAATAGACGGGACGTTAGAAGTTGTACCGTCCGTGGCGACGTCGATTGCGACAACGGTTTTTGCTTTCGTGCCGATGTTTTTTGTCACCGGCGTCATGGGCAAGTTCTTTGCCGTGCTGCCACTGGCCGTCATTGCGATGCTGATCATTTCTTTGGTCGAAAGCATTTTTATTCTGCCATGCCACCTCGCTCATGGGAAAAAAGAACCCTTCTTTCTGACGGCTGGACTGAATCGATTCACCAACCGGATTCTGGACTTTGTCATTTTTCGGGTCTACACACCGATCGTAAAGTTCTCGCTGGGAAATCCCGCCATCACGATCAGCTCCGCTATCACCGTGGTGCTGCTGTCGCTCAGTCTGGTTCGCAACGGCACGGTTCCCAGCATTTTCTTTCCGAAGCTGGACGCACCGGAAGTCATCGCCAATGTTATTTTCCCGGATGGCACACCAAGTCGCATAACGGAAAAAGCAACATTGAAAATTGAAGAAGCGATTCAGAAAGTTAACCGGGAGCACTCGAACCCTGGGCATCCGCTGGTCAAAGTGATGCATCGAATGGTTGGGCAGATGACCACCGGCGGTGGTCCGGGTGGTGGCCAGACAACCTCCGGCGGTCACGTTGGCAAGGTTCACGTGCAGCTGGTCGAGAATACCGAACGGTCCCTTAGCAGCAGCGAGGTCATTGACCGATGGCGGGCGGAGGTCGGACAGATCCCCGGGGTCGAAACATTGACGTTTGGTTCGCAGAATAGAGGCCCTGGTGGGAAGCCGATCGAATTTAAACTGTTGGCTCCGGCCGAACATATGGCCGAGCTGGAAGCTGCCGTGGAGGAGGCAAAAGCGGAGCTCCGTAGATTCACGGGTGTGTTTGATATTGCGGACGATTCACGTCCTGGCAAGTGGGAATTGCAACTCACGGGAAAACACAATGCTCGATCGCTGGGCATTCCTCTGGACAGCATCGCTCGCACGGTCCGCGCTTCCTATTACGGTGAAGAAGTGATGCGGCTGCAGCGTGGTCGACACGAAGTGAAGCTGATGGTGCGGTATCCGGAGGAAGATCGTCAGTCGCTGGCAAAGTTTTCTGACATCAAAGTCGACGTGGGTGATGGCATTCAGCGTCCCATTACCGAACTCGCCGACGTGACCGTGTCACGCGGATATTCGGAGATCAATCGGATCGACCAGCAACGATCAATCACCATTTCTACAGATGTGGATGAAACAGTCGCGAATGCCAAGGAAATTGTGGGAGCTCTGCAGGAGACCTTTATTCCCGATCTGCTGAACCGCTATCCGAATCTGCAAATCCGCTGGGAAGGACAGCAGGAACAGGATACGGAGTCCGTCGAGAGCCTGATGGTCGGCTTCGCCGTTGCGATGCTGGCGACCTTTGTGCTGCTGACCGTTCAATTCACGTCCTACGGTCAGCCTCTGGTCGTCATGGCCGTGATTCCGTTCGGCATTGTCGGGGCCATTTGGGGGCATGCATTTATGGAGCTGCCGCTGACGTTGTTCAGCATCCTGGGGCTGGTGGCACTCACAGGAGTGGTCGTGAATGATTCCATCGTTCTGGTGGACTTCATCAACGCCAGAATCCGCAGCGGCACACCACTTAAAGAAGCCGTTCTGGAGGCAGGGCAGAGACGCTTCCGTCCCGTACTGCTGACATCCATGACAACCGTTGCCGGGTTGCTGCCGATTCTGAACGAAAAGTCGTTTCAGGCTCAGCTTGTGAT
>JAPYTO010000381.1 GCA_029941865.1 Fuerstiella sp.
GCAAACCACCGGAAGTCGGCGGACCAAAACCCGTTCATCAGGACAACTTCTACTTTGGTCCGGATGCCCTGGACGCAACGCTGACCGTGTGGATGGCTTTGGATACAGCCACGGAGCAGAACGGCTGCCTGTTCTACGGTAACGGCAGCAACCTCGGCCCCGTTCACTCGCATGTCGCTCCCGAGGGAGAACCGTTTAATCTGCAGGTTACTCCGGAACTGATTCAAGAGTACGCCATGACGCCGGCTCCGGTACCGAGCGGCGGCATCTCATTTCACCATGGAAATACGTGGCACCAGTCATCCAGCAACACCAGCGACCACGCCCGCCGAGCCGTCGCCTTTCATTACCTGCGCAACGACGCACGGCTTGTGAAGCCCGCTCTTGAGTACGACGCGGCGATGCTGGTGCCGATCACGTAGGAGGCTGTCCGGATACCTGAGAGAGTGAGCCGCAAGGCGCTAGCCGCGGGTAAAAACACTGCCAATTACCGGCGGCTAGCGCCGTGCCGCTCACAACGACAGACGTTTCCGGACAGCCTGCTTGTGGCCCTTGCGTGTTGGCGAATTCTGCGAACCCGTAGTCATCCTGTCAGTCCGACCGACCCTTTTTGCGGGCCAGTCCATGGGCGACCAGCAGCACCACTTCGTTTGCCGTCACTGCGTCGAACAGGTGTTCGTTTTCTTCAGGCGTCAGTCCGTTTTGTTCCGATAATCCCTGAACGCCCAGGTTGTAGAAGCGTTTCCAGATTTCGGCCGGCGGAATCATTGCGAAATCAGTGTCCTTTTTGTCGGATGAAAACCTCTTGAATCCATCTGCGACATCCTGACGGGCAGGTGCAAATTCTGATGGAGCCTGTTTTGTTTTCCCGAGAACGGCGTCAATTAATTGACACGTCGCACCTCCCAGCATCCCTGACAGATACAACGGTCGATCATGATCGATGGTCATCATCGCTTCCTCAATGATCCCCGGGTAGCGGCCACCGGCTTCCGTCGTTTTTCCGCCAAGGCACACGCGGGCCGTACATAACTGTCCCATTCTTCGACGCATCTCAGTCAGGGCGCAGGCCCTGCCGTAGCTAAACGTGTCGGCGTCAGCTTGTGTCTGCTACTTCGTCTGATAGCCCGCCGCTTCCATGGCTTTCGCTGGCAGTTCGATACGTTCCACTGTCAGTTTGCCCTTCAGACGGTTCAACTCTGCCGGATCTGCGTACGGCTCAGTCGGCCACGGAACAAAATTCGTGACCAGAGGCTCGCTGATGTCAGGCGAAACACCCTGGGGAAGATAGTTCTGGGTAAGCTTCAGGATTTCCTGCATCACGCCGTCCGGACGCCAGTCATGGCCAAACACCAGACGAGCCCCCTGTGACAACAGGTGCCGCGCGAGAGTTGCAACCATCCGATTGAGCGAATCAGAATCGAGTCCATGACTTCTGGAGTCCTGTTCATCGTTCATGGAAACAGAGATGCCGACGACGTGCTTAGCGAGCGGTTTTTGCGTCAGAGTTTCTGTCATTTGTTTTTGGCACCTTGAGAGGCCATCGACTGCGTCAAAGTCAGAAGACGTGTTCCGGGCAGATAATAATTGGCAAGAGCTGTCAGCGACTCGACGTCCGCATCCGGTAATACCGGATCCGGATAAATGATGACCGGACCGTGTTCGCTATGCTTCTTATCTCTACTCAGATTTTCACAGGCGTGTCGTACACTGGCATTACTGGGCACACGGTGCAGAATTGTCGAATTCCGTTCCATCATCTTCAGAGCTGTCAGATGTTCAAGTTCGCGGTTCCAGTTGTCCGCAAGATTCAGAGACCGTGCGTCGTAGAAGGAACTGATATTCGGCAGCTGATCCAGTTGATTAAGCCGAGCTTGTGCCAGTGGCAAACCGTCCTTCTTGGCATGACTGATAAACAGCTGCGACTTTGCCGCGTTTCTGGCTTTGATGTGTCGACGAACAAGCCGCCCCGCTTCGTTCAACACAATCAGCCCCAGGTGTGCGGGACGCACGGCCTGTTCACCGAGTTCGTGGCACGGAAGAAACTGAGCTGACGACAGTCGGGAACGAACGGCAATGAAGTCTTCTACGGTGAGTTCTGTTTCCGCCAGGACCAGTAGCCGATGTCGCCCGTCAGATTCCTGCACCAGCTTCAGAGCCTGTCCGAGCCATTCGTGATAATCCTTATCCCTGGCAAGATCTGAGTTTGCCAGCACGACAACAAACGTGTGCAGGGCTCCATTCAGGTGTTGTTCTGCAGAGTGGCTGGGTGCAGCGGAAAACCACCGCGTGTCCACATCCAGATCGTCGCCACTTGCCAGGTAGCCGGAATCGTCAGCAGACCCCATTGAAGGCCCGACGGATGGCAGTCACGAACTCCTGCTGCTGCCGAAAGTTGTCCTTGCCGCAGATCATGACACGCAGCGGCGACAACCATGCATCGGGAGGGAACTCTGGCGTGGTCGGTGTGTTGGTTTTTTCAGCAGGTGGTTTTGCTGATGATCCTTTTCGCGATCTTCGCTTTGCCATGGCCAACAATCGTTTCTACAGATTCAGGAATATTCGTTGTCCGTACTGTCTGCATCCACCGCCGCACTGTTTCAGTCACCGATCATTTTTCATGACAGGACCAACAGGCATTTGTCTTCGTGTCTATCCTGTCGGAGTTTTTTTCCCTTTTTTGACGTCAGCCTGCGTTTTCCGTCTGTTGATTATCGTTCTTTGTCATTCGAAGACGCGGAAGCTGACGCATCACGTCCGCCGATTGCCACTCGAACGACACTTCAAAAATGAAGATGCCGCCACATGTCGGTTTGGCTGAACCTTCGAAATGTAAGCGCAAACACACTTAGACCATTCCCGATGACAATGCGGATTTCAATACAAATGTCCGAGGAAAATTCTTCTGGTGCCACAACAGCCCGTAAATCTGCTGTGACGATTTGTTCAACAATAAAACAGGTGAACATTTCAACAGGTATCTTGAATGAGGTTTCCGTCGGGTGCAGTCACGGATTGTGGTTCTGACTGTAGGCTGGGACAATGGTCCCCGGCTACGTAACGGTCTAACTTCACAACCATTCCTGACGACACCCGTTGCAGTCGTTGTTGGTCGCAGCAAAGACGCTCGGATGTCCGGCCGAGCGAACCGTTCAATTTTCTCTGATCAACATTGGAACCGGTCGTCGGCAATTGCAGTGTCTGCACCGGGGTTGATGTTCATCAGCAGTAACCGAAATGCTCGCATTGACACATCGCCGTGCGAATTTTTTGGCCGTGGTGGAAATCGAATAATCAACAGGTCTGACAAGAGTGGTGGATTGATGCACCTCAGTAAGGTAGGTACTCTCTACAGGTGATGGAAGCGAAAACCTGAGGTAGGAACCGCTAAATGGCAGACGTGTGGTATCTCGCAACAACCATAACACAGGGTCGGTCTTCGACCGATTGGGCTGGCCTCACGTCAGACGGGGAAAAGAATGCCCGAGGCAGATGATGATTTCCGGGAGGGTTTGTTGTACCTGATCGAAGAAGGCAATCTTCTTCCGATTGTGGGCCAAAGCGTACAGCCGTCTATTTCGCGTGCTGCGTCATTGGGAATTGTCGCCAGGCAGGACACTGTTCGTCTTGCCGGAAACGGAGGATCGTCGTGCGGCCGAAGTTACCGAGAACGGAGCGTTTCGGCTGCTGTCGTTCGACGATTGGCGGGCAAAAGCAAAGAGACTCGATCAGTTGTGCAGCGGAACGATGGACCCTGATCATGAGAGCAGTCGGAGACAGAGTGACGTTCAAAGTAAACCTGTGAACCGTTCCGTCATCGGGTTTTGGTTCGTAATCGTGGCGTATCTGTGCATTGTCGGTGTGCTGATGAAATTAGCCTTTCAGCGGTACAGAACGATCAAGCCCAAAGTCATCGCCGCAGCCAGCCCTACGCCATCGCCGAGTATTCCAACAACGAAAGCAGCATCATGAAGTGGTCGGACATACTCGGTGACTCAGGCAGCAACCTGCCCCTTCTGACGCGGACCGTCGACCTGACGTGGCTGGAAGCCGTCGACGAAGAAACGACAGCGGAAGACAAAAACGTCGCATGGAGTATCTACATCGAAATGCGAACGCGGATCACCACTCAGGAACTTCACTTCCTGGACGGCGACGAAGAGACGGCGTTAACAAGTGTCTTTCATCTGTTTCAGCTTTGTCGCGATTTACTGAAGCAGAACGGGGCAGACTGCCGTCATACGGCGACAATCACAGAATCAGTTCTGAACCGCGTCGTTCGCCCGTTAACCGCGAAGTGGCACAAAAAGAAACTGGCCGGCGAGTTTCTGCGTGATGATAAGTGCCGACAGTTCCGTGGCGAATTACAGCACGTGCAGTCACGGTTGCAGGACTTTGAACGTCTGTCGTACGCGATTGCCTCCGACGAACAGCTGACACCGCCAAAGCCGCAGACTACGGTCACCGCCTCAGGCACGCCGACCAGCAATCTTGGGAACACGATCACATTTGACAGCCTGCTTGCTCTGACAAGTCCAATAAAGGGAGCCGACCGAGCGGCTGACGTTGTGACGAAGGAGCAGCAGGAAATCAAGGATCGGCGTAAGGCCGCAGGGCTGCCGTTTACAGCCACCAACGACGTCGTTGGCATGGCAATCTCCGGTGGCGGTATTCGATCGGCTACGTTTGCACTGGGTGTTTTGCAGGGCCTGGCAGATCGTGGGATACTCAAGCATGTTGACGTCGTGTCGACAGTTTCCGGTGGCGGTTATCTGGGTTCGTTTCTGAGTTCATTCTTAAACACGGATGATGCCGCCTGCGGACCACAGCATGACAGGGAACCGTTCAGGAGCGATTCTCGGGCGATTCGATTTCTTCGAAACCACAGCCGCTACATTCTTCCGTCAAATTTCCTGTTGCGGTTGCGGACAGGCGGGCTGGTGTTGTACGGCATCATCAGCAATCTGATTATTCTCAGCACGTTCGTGTTTGCCTGCGTCTTACTGACGAATTACTGCATACCGGAAACACTGATCAAGATCAGCGGACTGATCAAGGCGGAGGCTTCCTACTCAGAATTCAGTGAATTCTGGAGTCTGTGCCTGGTGACCAAAGTGATGTGAGGGATTAGTGGCGGGCTGCTGTTTGTATTGCCCATCGTGCAACGAATCGCACGAGGCAGCCGCCGTCGGGCCGCCTTCCTGTGGTTCTGGGAGTGTCTGACCGTTGTGACGTTTGCGTTTTCGAGCGTTGTGCTGCTGCTTAACTTTCTGCCGATGGCTCATTTTGTCTACATGACTCAAGTGGGTGTGTCGGGTTACAACAAAAACATGAATCCATCACTGGATGCGATGGGCTTGTCGGTTTCTGCCAGCCTGTTAGCCTTGCTTAATTTTTCCAGCCTGGTTGCCACACGCATTGATTGGGTGACAAGAGCAGGCCCCGTTCAGTCGCTGATTCGGAAGTTATTCTTTTTCGTGCTGGGGCTAGCAGG
>JAPYTO010000382.1 GCA_029941865.1 Fuerstiella sp.
GCACAGGCGGTAGCGCAGCTGAACGAGATGATCACGGGAGCTCGGCAAGGAAGACATCGACGCGGCACGGGCACAGGTCGCAAGCCTGGAGGCTCAGGTGGAGTTGCTGACGCTGCAGACCACCCGGTCGAACAGATTGATACAGAGTCGAGCCACTTCTCAGGCCAAACTTGAGGAGTATACTTTCGGACTCAAGGCACGTCAGGGGCAGCTTGGACATGCTCGACACGAACTCGCTGAATTGATCAACGGTACGCGCAGGGAGCAGATCGATGCTCAAAAGGCGATTGTTGAACAACTTGATGCAGCGATCGAAGACGTGGATGTTGATCTTCGCAAGAGCGTGTTGAAAACGCCGTTCTCGGGGACCATCGCCCGCCGATTCACCGACGACGGCACGGTGGTCAGCACCGGCCAACCGATTCTGAAGCTCATCGAAGACAGCGCACTGGAAGCGTGGGTCGGATTGCCCGTCGCGCCCAGCGTGGGTGTGGCAGACGACTCGGCTCAGCGAGTGCGAATCGCAGGCCGTACGTTCGACGCACGAGTGAGCGGTCGGCGGCCGGAAGTTGATCCGGCAACTCGAACGCGGACAGTCATTTTGCAGCTCGATGCGTCGGCGGCGGATTTCATGGTGCACGGGCAGATCGTGCGACTGCAGCTCGAAGAAACAGTGGTCTCGTCCGGGTTCTGGCTACCGACAACAGCACTGACCAAGGGTGAACGCGGACTCTGGTCGTGTCTGGTCGCTGTCCCGGAGCAGTCGCCGTCTTCAGCGGAACAGGCACGCTGTCGAGTTGAACGGCGCGATGTCGAAGTGCTGCACACCGAATCGGAACGCGTGTTTGTCCGAGGAACTGTAAGTGCCGGTGACCAGGTCGTGGCCCGCGGCATTCACCGAATCTCCCCCGGTCAGATCGTTCGGACCTCAGCCGTCGTGCAGGCTGCCAGCCTGTAAGCAAGCATTCCATCGTAGCGCACGCGGCCAGCGTGTAAGCAAACATTCAAACGTAGTACACGCTGCCTGCGTGTATGAAGCACTGCCGATACCGCCGCGGTGGTTGTTGTGATGTTGCTGATGATGGGCTGGCCGGTCAGCCTTAATTGTGAGTCTGTCGCTGCCGTTGTCGTCGCTGATGGTGCTGGCGGGGATGAGCTTTCTTGACATTCCGCTGCACCAGATGTCAATCACTGGCCTGATTATCGCTTTGGGCCTGCTGATCGACAACGCGATCGTAATGGTCGACGAAGTGTAGGAACGCCTTGGTCACGAAGCGACCGCAACCGCAGCGATCACAAAAAGCGTCCGGCATCTGGCCGTTCCCCTGTTCGGATCAACGCTCACAACCGCGCTGGCCTTTGCTCCCATCGCACTGATGCCGGGCTCGGTCGGCGAGTTCGTGGGAACGATTGCCGTGAGTGTCATTCTGGCTCTGGTCAGCTCGTTGTTCCTGGCGTTGACTGTAATTCCCGCCGTGACTGTACTGACGAGTCAATTCGGACAGAAACACAGCACGCCCGATGACGGGCATCTTCACAAACCGAATGCCATCGGGGCCAAATCCGCATGGTGGAATTCAGGCCTCTCCAGCGCCGCGCTGACTTCAATGTTCAGATGGACGCTGGATCGTCTCTTCGCCCGCCCAGTGCTGGGGATCGCTTTGGGAGCTTTGCTGCCCTTGGCCGGTTTCGTATCTGCCACGCAACTGATCGAACAGTTCTTCCCGCCGACCGGACGCGATATGTTTCAGATAGAACTGGAACTGCCGACGTACTCGTCCATGGGACAGACTCAGGCCGCTGCCGGACGAGCCCGCGAACTCATGATTCAACATCCGCAGGTCCGCGACGTGCATTGGTTCATAGGCAACAGTGCTCCGTCGTTTTACTACAACCTGGTTGCCGATCAGGAAGACGCGTCGTTCTACACGCAGGGCATCGTCCAGCTGAATTCGGCCGACGGCACGACGGAATTGATCCGTCACCTGCAGAACGAACTCGACAATGCGCTGCCCGGCGCTCGCGTACTGGTGCGACAGCTGGAACAGGGCCCACCATTCGATGCGCCGATTGAACTGCGGCTGTACGGCCCGGACGTCAATCAGCTGGCTGCGTTCGGAGACAACGCTCGCACGATTCTGTCTGCTGTGCCGGACATCATTCATACAGACGCCGACCTGACCGAAACTCTGCCTAAGCTGAGCGTCCGCATTGACGAGGAAAAGGCCCGTCTGGCTGGTCTGAATCATGCCGCCATTGCTCGGCAACTTGATGCCGCTCTGGAAGGAGCTGTCGGCGGATCGCTGGTCGAGTCGACTGAAGAGTTGCCGATTCGCGTTCGCCTCGCCGGCGCGGAACGCGGCGACCTGTCATACATTTCGTCGCTGAATCTGCTGCCTGTTTCGACGCAGACCGATCAGCCCCGGAAGTTTATTCCGATCTCCGCCCTGGGTTCCGTCGAACTGATTCCCGAACGAGCCGTCATTACCCATCGTAACGGACGGCGAGTCAACGTCGTCCGTGGCTACATCACCGCAGGCGTGTTGCCAGGTGAAGTGTTGTCCGCGTTTCAAAGCCGGCTGGACGAGTTGCAGTTGCCCGTCGGTTACGAAATGGAATTCGGCGGCGAATCTGCAGAACGCAATGAAGCTGTCGGCAAGCTGGCTGGGTCGGTCGGCGTGCTGGTCGTGATCATGATCGCCACGCTGGTGCTGTCATTCGGCTCGTTTCGCATGGCCGGCATCATCGGGTCTGTGGCAGTGCTGTCCGGCGGACTGGGAGTGGGCTCATTGTGGCTGTTTGGCTACCCATTCGGGTTTATGGCTATTGTCGGCACGATGGGCCTTGTCGGCATCGCCATTAACGATTCCATCGTTGTGCTGGCCGCGCTGCGAGACGACGTTGGTGCAGTGGCCCGCGACCGCACGGCCATTCGTGATGTCGTGATTCGATCGTCACGTCATGTTCTGGCCACAACCGTGACCACGATTGCCGGCTTCATTCCGCTGATCATGGAAGGTGGCGGCTTCTGGCCACCTCTGGCCATCACGATTGCCGGCGGCGTGTTCGGAGCGACACTGCTGGCTCTGGTCTTTGTCCCGGCCGCATTTCTTGTCGCCGGCAGCAGGTCTGCAGCAGCTGTCGATGCAACTGACCATGTCGCACGCCTGGGTGACGAAACTCCTGCGGGCAAGTCCTCGCCGTTCATCCCCGAACTTGCCACCGCCTGAACGAACCTGCCTTTCAATGGCGAAGTCCGGAAAGCCGGTCACACTGAGGGGTTGTGTGTGAAACCGATGGCAGGAGAGCAAAGGTGGTTGGGGACGGAACGTTTGGAAGGCAGGACACGTTAAGCAGATAGATCTGTCAGCACAAACCTGTGAGGTGTCACCATGGTGAGTAGCATTGCCTGGCATAACTGAGCAAACGCACAGGCGTCGACGTGCCCGGCACTGCCGCTCCGAAAACCGTTCCTCAGACGACACGTGTCGCCATACGGTGGTTTTCTGAAACGGCCTTGACTAGTCTGGTCGATGACACGGTCGTATCTCGTTCAGAAGCTCTCCGGATAGGGTTCCCATGCGTCGACGCACTTTCGTCAGGACCACAGTCGCTGGTGGTCTGCTGACTCTCGGTGGCAAAACTGGAGCCGTGACACAGGATGCCACGGCCCGGTTTCCCGCGCCAGCACCGCTGCCTTTTCGCGAAGAAAAGAGCGGCTTAAAGATCACCGCCATCCGCGCCGTGAAGCTTGTGCCGAAGCGCCCGCTGCCCACGTACGAACCGGCTGTGGGCTCGTGGAACACCTCGCAGGTCGAAGTCGCCCATCCGTTGTCGGGCTATCCGCGATTCAAGCCACGGCGATCGCTGTTTTTCGCCGATGATCTCGGCCCTGACACCGTGGTGGTCGAAACTGACAAGGGGATCACCGGGTTTGGCTACGGCGGACCGGGGACAGCGTTTGTGGTCGAGAGGCACCTACCCAAACTGTTGCTCGGCGAGGACCCGTTTCAGGTCGAGCGGTTGTGGGACATCATGTGGCGCGGCACGCTGTACTACGGACGAAAGGGCGCCGTTGTGCATGCCATCAGCGCCGTCGACAACGCTCTGTGGGACATTGTTGGCAAGGCCCTGCACAAACCCGTGTATCAATTGCTGGGCAAAGTCGACAGGCAACGCGTGCCCGGTTATTGCACGGGCAACAACATCGAACAGGCGGCTGAATTTGG
Source organism: Fuerstiella sp. (assembly GCA_029941865.1). Taxonomy (GTDB): domain Bacteria; phylum Planctomycetota; class Planctomycetia; order Planctomycetales; family Planctomycetaceae; genus Fuerstiella. The sequence goes on from JAPYTO010000382.1 coordinate 4,230, forward strand.
CTTTAAAAAACTCAAGCTCGCCCTTCCGTATGGCCCGGCCGACGGAGAAAAAGGACTGGATAAGAACGAGCAGCTTGTGCAACGAGCCCGCCGAATTCTTGGTCCGGATGGCGAGATCATGCTCGATTGCTGGATGGCATTGACTGAATCCTACACCGAACAACTGGCGGCGCGGCTCAAGCCATATCGCGTTTACTGGATGGAGGAATGTCTGATGCCAGACGACTACGTGGGCATGGGACGATTGAACGCCAGGGTGGATTCGACGCGGATGGCGACGGGCGAACATGAATACACGCGCTACGGGTTTGAGATGCTGGCGCGTCACAAAGCTGCCGACATCTGGCAACCCGATATGAAGTGGTGCGGTGGGCTCACCGAAATGCGGTGGATCGACTCGCTCGCCCGTGCCAACAGGACGCCCGTCATTCCTCACGGTGGCTGGCGTGATGGCGCAGCCCATTTCGTTTTCAGCAACAGGAACACTCCGTGGTGCGAAATGTTCCTTCCCTGGCCCGGCGGTCCGAAAGAGGTTTACGACCGTTTTGAGGAAGAAAACGGAATCACGCGCGGCCCGGAGGGTATCTACATGCGACCGCCTGACCGGCCGGGGTTTGGGTTCGAACTCAGGCCTGTGTGACGGCATCGACAGCGTTCAACGGAATGGCCCGCGAGTGCTGGCGACTTTAATCTGGTACTGCCGCGCAAGCGAAAAACGGTGGTTAGATTACGCGTGTCACCAAACCGAGGAGTTGATGAAAGTACTACAGAATCCTGCCGTCTTCCGAGTTTCATCCGGCGTGCATTTACCCCTCCTCCTCATCTCATCACGGCCCTGCGTGGTCAACAGATTATCAGCGATAACGACCGCGTGCTTTGCCGCTATGTTATGTTTTACAGACGGATCGTGACGCGGATCAGACAGGAGCGGCGGTTCATGTTTCTTCGTGTCGCCGACGGGTGCCTTCGAGCGAAAGGGCGGCTTTGATTGAGGCGAATTACCCCTTTTTGTTCTTCTTCGTGGGCGTCGTCTTTGTCGGCTTCCTGTTTACCTGGGGCAGGTGGGCGGCGAGTTTTTCTTTGATGGCGGCCATGTCAGTGCTGCCGGCGAGGTTGGTGAACTCGTAAGAATCGTGCTTGTGATCGTAGAGTTCTTCAGTGCCGTCGGCATAACGAATGTAACGGTATCGCTCGTCGCGGATGGCGTGATTAAGGTAGCCGTGGGTCGTGAGCGCAACGTCGTCCC
>JAPYTO010000383.1 GCA_029941865.1 Fuerstiella sp.
ACGACCTTGCCCGGCGTACAGATCAGTGAACTGATGCCACAGGTCGCCGGCCTGGCCGATCAGTTTGTCTTCATTCGAAGTCTTGTCGGGTCTGCCGGTCGACATCATGCGTTCCAGTGCCAGTCCGGCTTCAACGAAAAATCTCTGGAGGCCTTTGGCGGTCGCCCCGCCATGGGCTGTGTAATTTCCAAACTGTTAGGGTCACCGAATGACGCGACTCCGGCGTTTGTTGACCTGATGCAGGGCCGACCTCTCGTTCGCAATTCGGCGCGTCCAGGATTTCTTGGTCCGTCGTTTCAGCCGTTTCGTCCCGACATGTCGAAAGCGTTTCCGCGCGAGCTGGAAGCAGGCATGAAGAACGAACTGGCGCGTCTGGGGGAAGATCAGACGGTCAGCCTGAAACTCAACCCATCACTATCGCACAACCGACTCGACGATCGACGTACACTGTTAGCAGCACTTGATCAGATCAAACGGGATGTCGATGCGTCCGGCATGATGGGCGCCATGGACCGCTTTCAGCAGCAGGCGGTCGGCATTCTGACGTCCGGCGAATTTGCCGATGCGATGGATCTCAGTCGTGAAGATCCTGCCACGCTTGCTCGGTATACCGGTCCCACCGCCCCACGAGGGACACAGTCGACGACCAGCGAAGGAGCAAACAGTGTTCAGAAATTTCTGTTGGCCCGGCGACTGATCGAAGCGGGCGTGCGATGTGTCAGCGTATCGATCAGCGACTTTGACACGCACTCTTCCAACTTTGATCGGTTGCGTCATCTGATGCCAATCGTGGATCACGGACTGCACGCGCTGGTCACGGATCTACAGGAACGCGGGATGCTCGACGACGTGACGATCGTGGCATGGGGTGAATTTGGGCGTACGCCGAGGATCAACAGCAAAGGAGGAGGGCGAGATCATTGGCCCCGAGTCGGCCCGGCACTGCTGGCTGGCGGCGGCATGAACACCGGGCAGGTGATCGGTGCGACGGACCGCATCGCCGGCACGGCGGTCTCACGACCGGTTCACTACAAAGACATCGTCGCCACGTTGTATCGAAACCTGGGGCTGGATGCCCGTAAGATCACGGTCAACGATCCTCAGGGTCGGCCACAATATCTTCTGGACGCAGGAGATCCTCTGCGCGAAGTGTAATTTAACTCGCAAAGTAAGACAGAACTGAACGTTCATTATCCGCAAGCGTTCGACTCAAAAGAGTCAACCTACCTGGATCCACCATGCTCAATATCGAAAGTCCATCCCACGGAAGATTCTGCGACGGCATCAGTCGTCGCCGCTGCATCGAAATCGGCTCCCTCAGCGCGTTCGGCCTGTCGTTGTCTCATTTGCTGCGAAACGAAACCGTGCAGGCGGCGACAACGTCCTATCGAAAGAAGTCACCGCGTTCCGTCATCATGATCTGGCAGCACGGCGGACCGTCGCAGCTGGACACCTTCGACATGAAGCCGACGGCGCCGCCGGAATACCGAGGTCCGTACTCGCCCATCAGCAGCAGCCTGCCCGGACTGGACGTGTGCAACCTGATGCCCGAGCACGCCAAAGTGATGGACAAGTGCACGGTCATCCGCAGCTATTCCCATGGCAACGGAGACCACTGGGCGGCGGCTCACTGGATGCTGACCGGACGGCTGGGATCGACAGGGTCTGACCGCAGGCCGCGACAGCCTTCCATGGGCGCTGTGGCGTCACATCTGCTGGGACCACGCCGCAAAGGCGTACCGGCAACGATTAACATGAACGATGGAGGCTTTGGCTATCACGGAGCGGCGTGGCTGGGTGTTGCTCACAACCCGATGCGAATTGGTGAAGACAGCTATGGCAACGAGGCTGGACGGTTACCGACGGCTGATGCTCGCAGTTTTTCACTGGTCGACGGACTCACAACTGATCGAGTCATAAACCGTGCCTCGCTACAGAAGCAGCTGGACCAGATGCGACGTGAAGTCGATCAGCAGGGCGTCTTCAACAACATGGACGACATCGATCAGCAGGCCATGGAAATCCTGCTGTCGGGCAAGGCTCGCGAAGCCTTCAACCTGGAAAACGAGGATAAAAAGACGCGGCTGCGATATGGCAACAGCTGGGGAGAACAGGCGCTGATTGCCCGTCGTCTGGTGGAAGCAGGAGTACGTTTTGTGTCGCTGAACACCGGATACTGGGACGACCATAGCAATATCAAGGGGCGACTGGACGATAAGCTGCCGCGCCACGATCGTGCCGTTGGCGTGTTGATTCAGGACCTGCACGAACGAGGCATGCTGGACGACGTTCTGGTGGTGACGGCGGGGGAATTTGGCCGCACGCCGAAAATCAACGGCAACGCCGGCCGAGACCACTGGCCGGGTGCTCAGAGCATTCTGTTTGCCGGTGGCGGGTATCGCCATGGGCAGGTGATTGGCAGCACCAACGACAAGGCTGAACATCCCACGTCACGGAAGATCGGTGTCGAGGATTTCTGTGCCATCGTCTACCATAGCCTTGGCCTGAAAGTCGACGACACCATCACTGATCTGTCAGATCGCCCTGTACACCTGGTACCCGCCGGCGAAGTTCCCCGGGAAATGCTTTGAATCAAGGTCCAACGAGGCCAGTGCCTCAGTTGAACGTGTGGCGTCGTCTGACCAGGGACTTTCCCGCCACAGCAACGGAAACCCGATGACACGTGAAACCGTTGCAACGACTCCACCGCGAGAGCTTGACGACGTTGTCGTCATCATCCCGGCGTTGAACGAAGAAGAATCATTGCCGATGGTGCTTCGTGATCTGCCGCATGTTGCTGCGGTGATCGTGGTGGACAACGGATCGAACGACCGCACGGCAAAGGTAGCGGCAGACGGCGGCGCCATCGTGGTGCCGGAACCGAATCGCGGTTATGGAGCCGCCTGTCTTTGCGGACTTCAGAAACTTGCCGAAATGGCGGCACACGGATCGATCGCACCAAAGATTGTCGTGTTCATAGATGCTGACTACAGCGACCATCCTGACGAGCTTTCTCTGATCCTTGATCCCATTCGTCAGGATGGAGTTGATTTCGTAATTGGCTCGCGACTAACGGGCCATCGTGAAAAAGGTGCCATGCCGCCGCAAAGCGTTTACGGAAACAAGCTGGCCTGTTTTTTGATGTGGCTGCTGTTTCGCATAAAGTACACGGACCTGGGACCATTTCGTGCGATTCGCTACGACGCTCTCAGGAAGCTGAACATGGTGGACCGCAACTTCGGCTGGACAGTCGAAATGCAGATCAAGGCGGCTAAACAAAAGCTTCGCACCGTCGAAGTACCGGTATCGTATCGTAGACGAGTGGGCGTCAGCAAAATCAGCGGCACAGTGTCGGGTGCCGTGAAGGCGGGATACAAGATTCTGTATCTGATCGCAAAGTACGGCCTGCTGGATCGTCAGGCCGCGGAGTCGGTTGATGAGCCAGAGTGATGCCGCACCTCTTCCGCCTGAGCGCATGGAATTGCGCCGTCTGTTTTCCATTGGGTGGGTGTTGTGCGCAACATACCTTTGCCTGGCCGTGCTGTCTCAGTGGTTTTCATGGCACAGTCCACTCGCAGGGCGTCCGGTCTGGGTGTTTCTGATTCTGATGACAGTGGCCTTCGTTCTGCATCTGTGGGCGTTGAAGATTGCGATAGGATTAAAGAGGAATCGAACCGCGTTGCGCTGGATTATTCTGTTCGGACTGGGCTACCGGCTTCTGCTGCTGCCGTCACATCCCATTCAGGAAGTCGACATCTATCGCTACATGTGGGACGGTTTGGTGACAGCAGACGGCCAGAATCCGTATCACTTCAGTCCTCGCGACACCCTGCACGCTGACTCGCAGAACTGTGGCCCCGAAATCGGAGAGTTGGTGAGGATTCGTGATTCCTCCGACTCCGTCCACACGACGTTAAGTCGCGTACACTTTGCCCACCTGACGACCATCTATCCGCCCGTCAGTCAGGCGGTGTTTGCCGCAGCGGCGACCGTCACGCCACTGCGCGCCTACGTGGAAGTCCGACGGTTCGTCACCAAATTCTTCATCGTACTATTCGATGTCCTGGCCATGTTCGGGCTGCTGGCGTTGTTGCAGCACTTTCGTAAGCCCACCGGCTGGCTGATCTGCTACGCATGGTCACCTCTCGTGTTGAAGGAGTTTGCCAACAGCGGACACCTGGACGCGATCGCGGTGGGATTCACCGTGTGGGCCGTAGTGTTCTGGTCAAAGGCACTGCGGCAAAAATCGGCGATGCTGTTGTCTGCCGCTGCAGTTTTGCTTGGACTTGGGATCGGGGCGAAGCTTTCGCCAGTGGTGGCTGTGCCGGTGATCGCGGTCAGCGTGCTGCGACATTTTGGTTTTCGACAGTTCGCTGTGAGTGGTGCCTTGGTGACGGTTGTTTCTGCCATCACCCTATGGCCGATGCTGGCAACAAAAATTGAAGTGCCGACGGTGCAATATACGGTGGCCGAAACTTCCGATGTGGTTGCTCTTTCGAACACTCACGATCCACCGCTGCCTGCTGATTTCGACGAGGTTACGAACAGTGCAGGTACCGAACAGCCGCCCAGAGTCCCGGTCTTTTCAAAAGACCGGGACTCTTTATCCGAAACTGTTGCAACACCATCACAACAAGCGACCGGTGAGGGGCTGTCCGCATTTATGGGGTCGTGGAAGATGAACGACCTGTTCTTTCTAATCGTCAACGAAAACCTGACTCCTGAGTCCGCAGCATGGTTTTCGATTCTGTCTGACACCACAAAACGCCAGTTCATTGTGCCAGTCGCCGATTGGAGAAATCAATCAGCAGAACAGGCCGCATTCGGGGTTTCGCGCGCGATCACAGCTGTCATTCACATACTCATCACAGCATGGCTGGCAGCAGCCGCATGGCGTGCGAATTTACGTCAACTGCCGGGTCTTGTGTTTCTATCAGTGGCCTGGTTCTGGCTGTTGCTGCCGACGCTCAATCCGTGGTACTGGATCTGGGCCATGCCGTTGCTGCCGTTTGCTCGATTGCGCAGCTGGTTGTTCATGTCCTGCTGCGTCACCATTTATTACTCGCGCTTCTGGTTGCAAAACACCTGGGGCGCCCAGATGATTCCAGGCACCACGTATGACGGAAGAGCATTTTTTAACTTTGTCGTCGTCTGGCTGGAATACGTCCCACTGTTCATCGTTCTGTGCATGGAACAACGCAGACGCACCACACGACAAAAACGTTCAGAATTCGCCAGACCCTGAACTTATTGGCGCGGCGCGGTGTCATTTGCGGACGGATAACCTCATTCGAAGACATCCAGGAACAGGAAACCATGACCCACGAAATCGTACCCACTGGCGAAGCAACGGCGATTCTGCCGACACCTGGCTCGGCGACGAAGCCGATTACCGTCATCGGTACCGAAGCGATTCGCAGCACTTTCGACGATCTGTGCCTGCAGCAGGCGGTGAATTCGCGAATGGCTC
>JAPYTO010000384.1 GCA_029941865.1 Fuerstiella sp.
AAGTGAAAGAAGAAGCCAAATAACCTAAATGGCGAACGTAAGAACCTATCCAAAAGCAGCACTGTCTGACGCATTCTGAACAGATGCCGCCATTCCTCTCGGGTGTCCGCACATAAAACATCGAACGAGGGTGACCAATTCTGGTCGTCCTCGTTTTTTGTGAGTGACCGGAGTTGTGAGTTTGAAATTCCAGATGAGAATCGTCACAACAGCGGGGCAGCAGACCGTCCGGAGCGTTACACGAACGTATCAGCAATCACCGGTGTCCCGATGACGCGGTGATCGCCGTCAAAAGCCTGAGTGGACAGCGCCACCTTCGAACGACACAACATCACGTCTTTGGCAAATCTGCCAATCAGGAATTATTCAATGGTCCGTATCAACGAGAACTATCTCAAGCTCAAGGCCGGATATCTGTTTCCCGAAATTGCTCGTCGCGTCACAGCTTTTTCGGAAGCAAACCCAAACGCGCAGGTCATCAAACTGGGCATCGGAGACATCACGGAACCACTTCCGCCAGCCATTGTTGCGGCGATGCATGCAGCAGTGGACGAGCTGGCAGACACGTCCACGTTTCACGGATATGGTCCGGAACAGGGCTACGGATTTCTGCGCGAGCCGATCGCTGAGCACGACTATCAGAGTCGTGGTGTCAACGTGGCAGCGGACGAGATCTTTGTGTCCGACGGATCCAAATGTGACACCGGAAACATCCTGGACATTCTGGGAACGGACAACCGAATCGCCGTCACTGACCCGGTGTACCCGGTCTACGTTGACACCAATGTCATGGCAGGACATACCGGCGACGCCGATGACGATGGTCGATATGCGGGTCTGGTTTACCTTCCGGTGACGGAAGAGAATGGGTTTGTGCCGGAACTCCCGTCCGAGCCGGTTGACATCATTTATTTGTGCTACCCCAACAATCCCACAGGCACAGTCGCGACACGAGAGACGCTGCAGAAATGGGTCGACTATGCCCGCGCAAACAGCAGTCTCATCATGTTTGATGCGGCTTACGAGGGATTTATCTCCGACGACTCTATCCCTCGTTCCATCTACGAACTCGAGGGCGCGCGAGAAGTCGCGATTGAGTTCCGAAGCTTCAGCAAAAACGCTGGATTCACCGGCGTTCGATGTGCGTTTACGGTCGTGCCGAAAGATCTGAAAGTCACGGCTTCGTGTGGTACTCAGGTCGCTCTGCACCAGTTGTGGAACCGCCGCCAGTCAACGAAGTTCAACGGTGCATCGTATATCGTGCAGAAAGGCGCTGCCGCTGCGTACAGTCCCGAGGGTCGGGAGCAGACGAAGCAGCTGATCGATTTCTACATGACGAACGCTCGATTGCTGAAAGAAGGGCTCGAAGCCGTCGGCATCACGGTCTACGGCGGCGAAAACGCACCGTACGTCTGGCTAAGGACGCCGAACAATCTGAGCAGTTGGGACTTTTTCGACGTGTTGTTGAACAAAGGCCATCTGGTGGGTACGCCTGGCAGTGGTTTCGGCGCGTCGGGCGAAGGCTACTTTCGCCTGAGTGCCTTCAATAGCCGGGAAAACGTTGAGAAGGCAATCGAACGCTTCAAGGCGGCCATCGACTGATTTCACGATACCCACACGTCAGATCGTCGTTCAGACACCACGCACACCGGGCCTCCGTCGCAATTTGCGTTGACGAACCATAGGTTGGCTCGGTCTAATAAGGCGTTCGCGTCCTTCTGCTGTGGTGGCCGACAATGGTTGATTCTGCTGAAATTGAAAACCTGCCGTTAGGAGACCGCCTCAAAAAGGCGGATTATCTCGCTCGGGAATTGAGTGAACATCTGACGCAGGCCTATTTGCCAAAACTGACTGAACTGCGTGCTGCCACGAAAATCTACGACGCCGAGGAAGTCAGCGATCAGCAGATCCTTGATCACACGCTCGCAGTTCTGAAGGCCGAGGAATTCACTGCAGATCTGTACGCCAAACTCCGCCTGTACCTGGACAGCATCACGGCAGAAATGAGCCCGCTGCTGTTTACCGATGAACCATCGGCCCCTGCTGACGCTCCCATGGCGGAAGTGGATGTTGACGACTTGCTGGACTAGAGCGTTGTCACAGTGCAATCTTTGGGTTGCAGATTCGTCGCGTAAGCTTTCAGCTTGCGCTTCATCAGGAGAAACACACGGCAAGCAGGATGCTTACCCCACTTTTTAACAGTGACAAAGCACGAGAGCCGTTTACTTGTTTTCGCGATCCACTCCGGCTTGTGGGCAGGCCGGACTCTCTGGACGAAATGCGTCATGGGCTGCTGCAGGTTCACAGTATCAAAGCGGGAAGCGGGCCGTTTGACGTATCCTGGCGCAAGCTCCGTATCAAAGAGCTTTGATCGGGTTCTCTGACCCAGCAGCAGATTTGAAAAAGATGTGGTCGTGGAGCCCGCGGAACAGCGAATCTCGCAGGGACAAACGCGTTCGCCACGGCTACAAGTCAGCGTACGAGGCTGCAGCGTTATCGAAACAGTTTTCTACGCAGGCCCGGCAGAGCCTGCTGGAAAGCCTTGTTGGGATCACTGAAGCCGTCCAGAATTTTGTTCGTCTTCTGCATGACTTCGTCAGCCTTCTGTTGGTCCTTTGCAGACAGAACGCCGGATTCAGAGACGGTGCGAAAAACGGCGTTGGGGTCAGCCTTGCCGGACTTCAGGGCCACCGCCAGCTGACGAATCTGATCCAGTCCTTCCAGCACCTTGGTATTGTCCGCCAGAAGTTGTTCGTGGCGGCCACCAAAGGTCGTGGCCAGTTTCTGCCGCTGTTCGTCCACATAACCACTGACTTTGGCAGCCAGCAGGCCCTGTAACTGAGGCAGATATTCGGTGAATGCGGCGTCGAAGCCAGTGGCAATTTGTTCTCCCAGATCAGAGGTCACGCTGACGTTCGGCTTCTGAATCGGCCCGTCCAGCTGAATCGTAGCGTTCACCTGCTGGATTCCGGCCAGCGTCTGCTGTGCCGCGCCGGCCAGGGCCGCAGCGAACTCGTTCTTCACGTGAAACTCCGGGCTGCCAAAATCTGACGAAACAGTAATCTGCCCCTGAATATGATTCTCTACTAAAGTGATTCTTGCCATCCAATGAAGATTGCTTAGCCCCGCAGTCAATCGGTCACCATCCGGCTTGCCCGCCGACAACAGTTGCTCCTTGCTGTCGGTATAATCGACCGCCAGATCAGTTTGGCTGACGTCTTTTGTGGCGTCATGCTGCACGATCAGTTCGAAGGCGTTTGCGCCCGCCGTGGTCGCTCGCAGAAGAGTGGGCTTGCCCAGACGCCGGGGATCACTTGTCACGTTCGTCAACACGGCTTCAAACGGCGTTGGCACGGTGTCCAGTATCAGCTCACCATTGATCAACAGCCTGCGGCACAACATTTTGGGTGTAGGATTGAAAAGCGCGAATTGGAAATCGCGGCCTCGCTGCCGTTCCGGTGCTGGCGGCTTCCGGAGATCTTCCTGATAACTACGGACCGTTTGCAGCCACGACAGCATCTGCTGCACCTGAAGATACATTTGTTCGCCGATCAATGACTCAGAAATCCGGCGAGTGTCGGGTTTCAACAATTGAACCGTGTGTATGACCTGCTGCTGATCATTCATTCTGGCCTGGTCAAGTCGGGCGAAATCCCGCCGCACCTCCGGTACAATTCCCTGCAACTGCGTCCTCATCAGCCGTGTTTCGCGCATCAGCAGATCGGCCTGCTGAGCCAGTTGCAGATAGATTTCGATCTGCTGCAGTGTGTCGGCCCTCTTTGCTCGGTCCATCTGTTCGCGAACAGACTTAACCTGCTGTTTCTTTTGCTCAAGCTGTCCGTTCATCTGTGTGAAACGCTGATCCCACTTCACATACAGTTGATTGCCCAGCCGGTACGATTCCAGGACATTCGGGTCAAGCTGGCCTTTCGCCTGTGCGGTGAAGTTGTCCAGCCACTCGTCGCCAACGTTCTTCAGCTTTTCCGTGAGCCAGGATGGTGCTTCCGGTTCGCCAGTATTCGGTGCGACTTCCAATTGGCCGTTGTCCGATCGAGGCGTTCCAAAACGCACACCCGTCACCGACGCTTCCTCAACGACAAATGATTTGCGCAGCAGCGGCGCGCCAGCGAGATTGAATTGCATTTTGTCGAACTGCACGACGTTCAAACCGGGTTTGCGCTGACTTGCGAGCGCCGCGCCGTTAACAGAGAAACGCGGCGGAAAGAAGCCGGTTCGCACAGAACGGATGTCCACCTTCGCGCCGGTGACAGCCTGCAGCGACTGTGTGGCGGAATATCTCAGCAACGGATCGAAACCCAACGCCATAAATGCCCAGATCAATCCGACAATGATCAGACGCGGTATCACATAAGTCCAACGCATGTGCACCTCCGTGTGCAACTTCTGAACAGTTCCAAAACCATTTGACGGCGACGCTCAGTCGGCCTTGCTCAAACCGTTGGCCCATTCCACACCCATCAGAAATCGAGTCAGCCAGAATCGTTTCGCCCAGACAGACAGTTTTTCGGAATACTTTTCAAAGACCGGCTTTGAGAGTCGGTACGCCGGATAAAGTGCGGCGACGCCGACGATAAAACTGCCCAGCACAATTGAGTTATTGAACGCTATCCATGGCATGACGGGCATGTTGTAGAGTTCTGTCCAGACGCTGGTCAGCGACGGGTGAGCCAGCAGCCACGTGCCGATCTGATGTGACAGTGGATCGAAATACGGCGAGACAAAACTCACCACAAGAATCGTGGCCGCCGCGATGCCCAGATTCGCTCGTGATGCCGCCAGAATAATTCCCAGCACAATAGCCAGAAGATTTCCTTTGGGGACAAAGCCGATCAACACACCCAGCGCAAAGCCCAGTGCGAGCTGTCCGGGGGTCGATTCCGCGACAAGTGCCTTGCAGAATAGCCGAATTGGTCTCACGATCAGAAACACTTTGGTGTTCTCCCGCTGCAGATGAACTTCCGCTGCCACTCAGCCTTCATCCGGATCATAGTGAGCATCCGGCGGCCGATACGTTGGCGGTTGCAGTCACGCCGTCAGTGACTTTCGCGGTGCAGCACTGACCCGTCAATATCCGAAGCCCCTCCGGAGCTCTCGATACGAGACGCGGATATGGTGACGCGGTCTCGAACGGCACACGAGACTGCAGACGACAGGCAACGGCAGATTTCGCCGATGAATCGCAACGTGGGGTGATCTCGCCACCGCGCAACACGCGACGGAAAGATCAGACCTGGCAGCCTGAGACTGGCGTGGGGGCCTGGTTGCCTGCTCTGTTCTGTTCGCCGATTTGTGAATGCCTTGTTGCGATTCGCTGCTGAGTCACTGCAGCCGAGCACCAATATCCGGGCACTCACGTGCACGGCTCGCCCAAGGCGAGCGGGGGACGTCAGTCCCC
>JAPYTO010000385.1:0-1518 GCA_029941865.1 Fuerstiella sp.
AGGTCGCCGAAGAGAAGATCCAGGCGGCAGTGCAGGAAATCTTCCCTCTGAATCCGAAGGGGATTATCGAACACCTTGAACTGCGTCGACCGATCTTCCGCCATACGGCCCACGGTGGACACTTCGGTCGCAGCGAAGCGGACTTCAAATGGGAAGCCACAGACATGGTCGACAAACTGAAGTCTGCTGTGAGTTAGTTGGACGGTGCCACTTTTGTTCGAACAGCAGCAAATACAAGCTCGAAGCGCAAGCGAGTGTGTTTGCAGCCGTCATCCACTCGCTTGCGATTTGAGCTTGTATTGGGAGATTCTGGCGCGGTCCCGTTAACATGTTTTGGAAAAACGCGGCCCGTTTATCGCATCAACAAGGCAGGGAGCCATGATTGAACCGGGTGCAACCAACCGAGCGTCTCGGAACCGCAGATTCGTCGCGCTGATGGCATGGGGCGGTCTGGTGCTGACCAGCTTCTTTTTGTGGGACGCGCGTCAGGTCGGAGGCATTCGAGCTACGGTGGCAGAACCGATCTGTTTTCTGTTGGCATCATTTGCGGCGATTGTGGGTATCTTCGCCTGGATACTGTTCAATCCGAATCGGCGATCAGCCAGGGAATCTCCGTCGCTGTTTTTTGCGGCGGCAGCGACGCTGTTTCCGCCTCCAATTATTGGATTTTGTCTGATGCCCGTAGATTCGCCATTGCGGGGTTGGCTGGCGTTTGCCGTGTTCATGTTGTGCGTGATCGCCGCCCTGAGCCATATTCCCGCTGAGTTTATTGGCGTTCCGCGAGGTCGTCACACCTATCTGATCCCAATTCCGGCGTTCGATCGCGTGATGGACTCGGCGTTGGATCCCAACGCCGAGTGGTTTAGATTCACGGATCTGTCGCAAATCGTCACCGACACAGAACGTCCGTCGCTTGCTCCCCGAGCATACCGGCAACAGGAGAGAATTCGGTCGGAGCCCCGCAGGCAGGTGAAGATTCGTCCTGCATCCGACGTGGACGACATTCTGGGGACGGACTTCGAGCTGAGCTTGTTGGGCGACGCACTGGATGACGATGAGATCGCTGGTGACCGTTCGACGCCGCAGCAACACGTGGAATTTCGTCGGCCAGAGTACAAACTGCCCCGTCCGGAAGACGGTCGGTCGGAAACACGAGACCGACAACGGCGCCGAAGTTCCAACCCCGTCAGCGAAACGGCGAGTCCTATTGCGGACGCAACAAGCGCCTTTCCGGCAGTATTGCCGTTGCCGGCGGTACCGCTGCCACCTCAGTCCGGTGGAGCCGTCCTGGAACGTCCGACCGCCGGGGAAGGCCTGTCCCTGGGCACTCCGAGTGTCTCCACGACAACAGTAATGCCGCCAGCCGTAGATGACGTTGAAGCTGAAGAACGTGCGGCCGAAGAACGTGCGGCCGAAGAACGTGCGGCCGAAGAACGTGCGGCCGAAGAACGTGCAGCCGAACAACGTGCGGCCGAGAAACGTGCTGCTAAAGAACGTGCTGCTAAAGAACGTGCTGCT
>JAPYTO010000385.1:1618-5350 GCA_029941865.1 Fuerstiella sp.
AAGAACGTGCTGCTGAAGAACGTGCTGCTGAAGAACGTGCGGTCGAGAAACGTGCAGCTGAAGAACGTGAAGCCGAGCAACGCAAGGCTGAAGGGCCAGCGTCACCCGAATTAAGTCGGACCCAGGACGAAAGCGGCGGTGAAGTGGTCGAAGGCGTCATGAAAGTGCGGTTCGACAAGGGACAGAAACGGGCCAATTTGCACGTCCCGTTTTCGCCACCGCTTGCGGGCATGCCGGACGTGGAGTGTGAATGTGTTGGTGATGAGTCGTTGCGGCTGAAGGTGCCGGTTCGTCAGTCCTACGGAATTCGCATTGAGGTGCGGCGGTCGAACGCCGACGAAGCGCTGGACACCGAAGTCGGCTTCGCGGCCGTCTACACGAAAGAATAGATCGGGGAGACTGAGTCTTTTCGAAACACAGGCGTTCTTCGCGGCATTTGTGTTCTGAATGGGCTATGCTGCTGTCTTCACGACAGTACGGAATTCCTCTGCCCATCAACGCGCGATGCAACGAATAAAGGTCATTGATTCTCACACTGGTGGCGAACCGACGAGAATTATTGTCGACGGTGCCCCGGACCTTGGCCTTGGCTCTCCAGCCGAGCGGGTAGTTCGTTTTCGTGAGCAGTTCGATCATATTCGAAGGGCCATCATTCTTGAGCCACGAGGTTCCGACGTTTTGGTGGGTGGTCTGCTGTACGTTCCGTCCGACACGTCGTGTGCGGCGGGTGTCATCTTCTTCAACAACGCTGGCTATCTGCAGATGTGCGGCCACGGCACCATTGGACTCGCCGTGACCTTGGCTCACATGGGGCGGTTGGCGATCGGCGAACACCGCATCGAGACGCCTGTTGGTGTGGTGACGGCAACGTTGCTGGATGCACATCGCGTGGCCGTCAGGAATGTTCCATCCTACCGATATCGGAAGGCCGTGTCCGTGGCTGTCGAGGGTTACGGCTCTGTCACAGGCGACATCGCATGGGGCGGTAACTGGTTTTTTCTGGTGGCTGATCATGGTCAGTCGCTGGAGTCGAATCGTTGCGACGAATTGACCGACTTTGCCCGGCGCATCAGTGCCGGACTGAAGCGCAACGGCATCACGGGGGCTGACGGAGCTGTAATTGATCACCTCGAATTGTTCGGGCCACCGTCGAGTTCTGAAATTGCCGACAGTCGCAATTTCGTCCTGTGTCCGGGCGGCGCTTACGATCGGTCTCCCTGTGGTACCGGCACCAGTGCCAAGCTGGCTTGCCTGGCAGCGGATGGCAAGTTGTCGCCGGGCGAAACGTGGCGACAGGAAAGTCTTGTCGGCAGCGTTTTTGCAGCCAGTTTCGAATTCATGGCAGATGGCGTTCTGTCGCCTGCGACTTTGGACGATGAACGAGCGATTGTGCCCACGATTACCGGTTCGGCCTGGGTGACAGGTGAGTGCGATTTAATTCTGGATGATTCTGATCCGTTTCGTCACGGGATCTGCTGATGAGCAATGGTGAAAAACACACGGTGGTGATCGGGGGCGGAGTTATCGGTGCATTTTGCGCATGGTATCTCACGGCCGCCGGCCGCAGGGTCACGATCATCGATCGCGGCGAATTCGGTGCCGGGTGTTCTCATGGAAACTGCGGCTACGTTTCGCCCAGCCATGTTCTCCCGCTGACGGCACCGGGCCAGATAGGTCGCGGACTAAAGGGCATGATCAGTCGCAACTCGGCGTTGCGGATTCATCCACGAATGTCACCTACATTCTGGAAATGGATGATCAGGTTTGCGTTGCGCTGCAACCGCAGAGACATGCTGCAGGCCGGAAGAGGGAGAACGGCTCTACTGGAATCTTCCCGCAAACTCTATGACGAGGTCATCACGACGCAGGGGCTGCAGGTGGAGTGGAATACGGACGGGCTGCTGTTCGTCTACCGCGACCAGCCGGAATTCGAAAAGTACGAGGCCACGGATAAGTTGTTGCGAGATGAATTTGGCGTGGCGGCCGAACCAATCAGCGGCGAACAGCTGTCTGAGATGGAGCCGGCGTTAAAGACCGGACTTGCCGGTGCATGGCACTACAGAAATGATGCGCATCTGCGGCCCAACCTGCTGATGGCCGAAATGCATCGCACGTTGCTGGAATCAGGTGTGCAGATCCTGTCGCAACGCGAAATGAAGGGCTTTGAAGCTTCTGCGGCCGGCACAGCGGCTGCTGTTTCTACCAACAGCGAGAAGATTGAAGCCGATGAATTTGTTGTCGCGACTGGTCCGCTGACGCCGATGCTGAATACTGCGCTGGGGTGCCGCATCCCCATTGAGCCCGGCAAGGGCTACTCGATCACGATGGCTCGGCCAAAAATCTGTCCGCGTTATCCGATGTTGCTGGAAGAAGCCCATGTCGGCATTACACCATTCACCAACGGGTACCGAATTGGCAGCACGATGGAGTTTGCCGGATACGACTCAAGACTTAGTCCCGAACGATTGCAGTATTTACGCAACGGTGCCACGGAATATCTTGTCGAGCCCACGGCTGAGCCCGTGGAAGAAGAATGGTTCGGCTGGCGACCGATGACATGGGACGGGCTGCCCTACATCGACCGCACACCGCGATTCGGCAACGTCTGGGTCGCAGCGGGACATAATATGCTGGGACTCAGTATGGGGCCGGCCACCGGTAAGTTGATCTCCGAAATGATTACTGGCCAGTCGTCCCACATCGATTGCAAACCGTATTGTATCGGACGGTGAGACGGCTGCGTTGCGGCTGGGAGACATGACATACGCACGCAGCGCAAGTGTGTTTCACTGGTGCACGAGACCCACTCGCTTGCGCGTCGAGCTTGTATTGAGGCCCCTTCGAGGGGCTTTCCTCATACCATCGGCAGAGCCGGTGGTGTTTATTGCTCGATGATTTCAATCTGCTGATCAACCGTTGACACCGAAACGTCCGCCGTCTGACCGTTGGGCCATGTAACCGACACGGACTTCACGGCACTGTGGTCGCCCAGTCCAAACGTCAACGGAAGTTCGACCTGCGACTGGTAACTGCACGTCGGCATCACGGTCCGAGTCAGCACAGTGTCGTTTGACAGTGTGACGCGCACCGTTGCTCCGATGGCGTCCCGATTCGATTTGCTTCCTGTCAGGCGAAAGCGAAGCCAGTGGTTGCCCGTCTGCTGGTCATTACGCAGTAAACGCGGTTTTCCACCGGACGACAGCAGCAGCACGTCCAGATCACCGTCGCCGTCAATGTCGGCTTGAGTGGCTCCTCGACCAACCATTCGTTTTGTAAAGTCCGCCCCGACTTTTTCTTCCGGGACGACCATGAACTCGTTGTCATAATCGACGCCACAGTTCCATAACAGCTGAGGCGGTTGCTCGTAGTACTGACTGGCCTGAACCTTCTGAATGTCGTGCTCCAGGTGTCCGTTGCAGCTAAGAATATCAAGGCGACCGTCCAGGTCGATGTCGGCAAACATCACACCGAAAGTCAGTTCGACCCGAGTCACCGGACCGATTCCGTTACTGACCGCTTCGTCGCGATAAATCGGTACCGGCAGCCCCGGAGTCTGACAGACATACAGGGCCGTCATTTCGTTGGCAAAGTTACCGATGGTGATTCCCATGGCATCGGAATTGCGGAAACAGGCGGCATCGATTCCCATCGCCCCTCGTGCCTTTCCGTTATTGTCAAAGGCGATGCCTGAGGCCTGAGCGTTCTCCAGAAACGTTCCGTCCTGCTGATTGA
>JAPYTO010000386.1 GCA_029941865.1 Fuerstiella sp.
GCTCAAAGGCATTTTGGCTGCTTTTCAAGACGTCTGAACATGCGATTGCCATGGGGTTCTCCCCGCGGGTTCTTGATCAGGAGGCAGCAGACAACGCAGTGTTCACGAATCCGGATTTGGCTTCAGATTCGTATAGAGTCCCGTGCCCACGGGTGAGTCAATCACGGGAGCGAGCTTCATTGGGCAAGCGAGAAATTGATCGCCAGACACGCGTTTTCTCCACGACTCGCACCAATTGGCAGCAAAAACAGGAGCCAACCGTGGGTTTTGGGGTTTGAATTTGACGATACTTAGCTGCCCCGAGTAGGATTCCTACCAACGTGTCCGTGAGAAAGATGCAGTCTGTTGAATGCAGCGCTGCGGGAATCTCGATCAGACAGCGCATTCCGGACGCACGGATTTCGAAGTCCGACCATCCCCTCGCAGACCTTCCCGCCTGAATTCACCTCGTTGATCTGAGGTACTTCCTCACCAGAGCGACTTTTATGAAATCAGAAATTCTCACCTTCCTGGCGCCTGTCCGCAGTCGACTGCGAGCTCAATCAGTGGTCGCACTGCTGGGCACTGGGGCCGTTAGCGGTGGGTTGTTCTGCGTGTTGATGGCGCTCGCCCGAGCCACATCGGGGTTTTCGGTGGCGAATTCGACTCTCGTTGTTGTTTTCGTTGCATGTGTCGGAGGCGCAGCGGTCATTGGCTTTGTGCTGAAGCGATCATGGCATGAAGCCGCCGCCGCCGTTGACCACCATTACCGGTTGAAAGACCGAACGGTGACCGCGCTGGAATTCACGAACCAGCCCACGACGTCTGCGCTGCAGAAACTTCAGGTCCAGGATGCCACCCATCATCTGGGAACGGTCAGCGCCAGAGAAGTCGTGCCGATTGGTGCACCTCGCCGCTGGGGATGGGCGGTGCTGTCCGTCGTGGCCACCACCATGATGTTGTGGCCGATCGGCGGCGAAATTCAGGCAGATATCTCCCAACCTGAAGGCATTGGCCAGGCGGTGGAAGAGATTCATCGGGAGCTTGATGAAATGGAGCAGCTGGCAGAGGAATCCGGTATTGAAGAACTTATGAACCTTGTGCTGCGGCTGAGAGAAGACGTTGAACAGCTGGAAATGCCCGAAACCGATGTCCGGGAGTCACTTGTCACCATTTCCGAGATGCAGCAGAAGATGCAGGAGATGATGGCTCAAATGAACGTCGCGGGCATGGATGCTCAGTTGAGTGCCCTTGCCGAAGCCATGGCGGGGGCTCAGGCGTTTAAGGCCACCGCGGATGCTCTGGAAAAGGGAGACTTCGAAGAAGCGGCGGAAGCACTGGAAAACGTCAACCCGGAAGACATGGATCGCCGTGAATCTCGTCCGACAAGCGAAAAGCTGTCGAAACTTGCTGCAGCAGCAAAGAAGCGGGGGCTCAGCAAGATGAGCGAAACGCTTTCACAGTTATCAGAATCAATAAAGACCGGCGACAGTGAGGCGACGCGAGAGAACAGTAAAATTCTGGCGCAGGAGGTGAAGCGTCACAGCCTTGCCAAGAGTCTGCATAACATGTTGAACAGCAAGAGCGAAAAACTCGGGGCGTGCAAAACACTGTGTTCCGCCAACAGCAACAGCAATGGGGAAGGCCAGGGAGCCGGCGAGGGCCTGAATCTTGCGCTGGGGCAGTCGGAAAAGAAAAGCAACAGCCCCAGTCAGAAGGCGGGAGCCAAATCTGCCGGCAACATCGACGGAGAGAAAACGAAACTCGAAAGTCAGCGTCAGATGGCCAACCTGACGGGACAAATGGGCGAAGGTGGCGATTCCGAATACGAAACAACCACATCACCGGAAGCACAGGAACAGGCCCGGCGTCGGGCCCGCGACGCGTTTGCCAAATATCAAAAAATGTCAGAAGCCGTTCTGGAATCCGAATCGATTCCACTGGGTCATCGACAGACGATCCGAAGATATTTCGAATTGATTCGCCCGACTTCCGAAAACGAGTCCAGGGCGAAACCAGGCGCGATCCCATAGTTAGGCGCGATCAGCGCTGCCGCTCCACCGTGGTGGAATTCGTTCGGCGGTGTACTCAACGAACGAATTCTGAGGCAGAATCATCGACTCCCGCGGCGAATAATACCTGCGGAAAGTGCTCTGGCCCACGCGGTGCCGTGTCTCCTGATGCCGGTTGCGTATCAGGAAGCGACCGATGTCTAAAAGGCAGGCGGCACTGGGGGTGGAGCCCAACGTTCCAGGTTCTGGGCTGTTCTTGAGGCGACTCCGACGTCGGCCTTGTCGGTGGTCAGGGCCGACGATTGGGTTGACGAACACCCGCTGAGACAGGCCGTGACGAACAAACACAACAATGTAAACTGAATAAACCGCATAACAGAGACATCCTTCTCGTGATAAATCAGCAGCGACTCGACGTTTTTGCCGAGGGCAGAAACTTCCATCTGAATTACTAGTTCGAACGATCGCTGCCGGAACTTTTCACTTCCTGGCAGTTTCTGCCGGACGAGAAGCACGTTGCGTGTAGTTTTCTGCTGGTATCACACAAATGACGTGTGCTGTTTGTGCCGGATCTTCTCGGCCAATGGATTGTTGGACCGACATCCGCTCCACGGCATCCGATCGCCAGACACAGTGATCCCGGAAATTGCTCAATTCACACCGACGCAGCCCTGCGGATCGCTCATTTGCCCAGCCTGTGACCTTGATCTCCTATTGCCTGGACAATCATGGTGGGCAGTGTGTTAATATGTGCCGACAGTTCCCGGACGGTGGCGTGTCGAACGTCAGCCCATCCACCGCAGCGAGTGAGTTTTGGTATGAATATTCTTGACGCTCTTCGACTTGAGCAATCTCGTCGCAGCTTTCTGAGTCGAACGTCCAGCGGAATCGGCACACTTGCCCTGAGTTCAATCATGGCCCCCGATCTGCTGCGCGCGCAGGAAGGTGACGGCGTCACCGGGCCGAAGTGGGAAGGTGTCGTGAAACCACTACACTTTCCGCAAAAGTGTAAACGTGTGATCCACCTGTGCATGGCAGGCGGTGCATCGCATCTGGAAACGCTCGACTACAAAGAAAAGCTGGCAGCCCTGGACGGCAAGCCGATGCCGAAGTCATTTACCGAAGGGCAGCCGATTGCTCAGCTGCAGGGGCAGCGGAACAGCTTGAAATGCCTGGCGCCGCAACACAAATTTGTGCAGCACGGACAGTCCGGTTTGGCCGTCAGCAGCATCCTGCCGCACATTGGTTCCATGGCGGATGATCTATGCATCATCAATTCGTTGCACACCGATCAGATCAATCACGATCCCGCACACACGCTCATGAACACTGGCACCAGCATTCCTGGTCGCCCATCCATGGGCTCATGGATGTTGTACGGCCTGGGAAACGCCTCAGAGAATCTTCCCGGTTACGTCGTGATGACGTCGGTGGGTGGCGGACAGTCTCAGCCGATTGCGTCGCGACAGTGGCACAGCGGTTTTCTGCCGAGTCGTTTTCAGGGCGTGGAGTTTCGTTCGACCGGTGATCCGGTGCTGTACGTAAAGAGTCCGAACGGAGTGAGTCTCAGCCAGCAGCGGGACGTGATTGACGCGGTGCAGTCGCTCAATCGAATCGGCAACCAATCGTTTCAGGATCCCGAAGTCACCACGCGTATCGCTCAGTATGAGCTGGCCTTCCGCATGCAGACGTCGGTGCCGGAATTGATGGACGTGTCCGGGGAACCGAAACACATTCTGGAAATGTATGGCACACAGGGCGGCGATGGTAGCTATGCGTCCAATTGTCTGCTGGCCCGACGCCTGGCGGAACGGGGCGTGCGATTCATTCAGCTGTATCACCGTGGCTGGGACCACCACGGCGGTATTAAGAAGGCCTCAGCGGTCACCGCGAAGATCGTCGACCAGGGGACCGCCGCATTGCTGAAGGACCTGAAGCAGCGAGACATGCTGGACGAAACGCTGGTGATCTGGGGGGGCGAATTTGGTCGCACACCAATGGCTCAGGGATCCGGTCGAGACCACCACATCAAAGGCTTTTCGACATGGATGGCTGGCGGCGGTGTAAAAGGGGGCATTCGTCACGGTGCCACGGACGAACTGGGCTATGCGGCCGTCGAAGACAAGGTTCACGTCAACGATCTGCACGCCACCATGCTGCGTCTGCTGGGTATTAACCACGAAAAGCTGACGTATCGCTTTCAAGGCCGCGACTTCCGACTGACTGATGTCAGCGGTCACGTGGTCGAGAAAATTCTGGCGTAATCCGTGGCTTTGGTCACCGTCCCTGCAGTGGGGCATTTCTGAAAAACGACGCGGAGTGGCAAGTAATTCAGACTGCCGTTTGAAGTCGCTGCGATTCTTCTGGTAGTCTCCCCGACTTCGAATCAGATCACCATCCCCCACGACCTTGTGGATGACGGCGGACTTGCCGCGCTGTCGCCGCCTCAATTGTTCTCATGCCCAAAGATTTCCTTAAAAACGCTCGTGACGAATACGACGTCGTTGTCATCGGCAGCGGTCTTGGCGGATTGACGTCGGCCAATATTCTGGCTCGCCAGGGATATTCCGTACTGCTACTGGAACATCACTACCAGCTGGGTGGAATGGCGACATGGTTCAAACGACGAGGCGGGCATATCTTCGACATTTCCCTGCACGGATTTCCGATGGGGATGATCAAGAGCTGTCGCAAGTACTGGACGCAGGAGATTGCGGATTCCATCGTTCCGCTAAAGGTAATTCGCTTTGAAAACCCTCAGTTTTCTGTCCGGACGACCTTCGATCGCGTCGATTTCACAAACATCCTGATCAATCAATTTGGCATCGCCCCGGAATCCATCACCGCTTTCTTTGATAAAGCGCGGAGCATGAATTTCTATGATGATCAGGCGGCGACGACGCGTCAGCTGTTCGAAGAATTCTTTCCGGGCCGCGACGACGTTGTGCGGCTGCTGATGGAACCGATTACTTACGCAAACGGTTCAACTCTGGATGACCCGGCCATTACCTACGGCATCGTGTTTTCCAACTTCATGCACAAGGGGGTCTACACATTCGAAGGCGGCACGGACGTTCTGGTCACCAAAATGAAGGAAGAGCTGATTCGCAATGGCGTTGATGTGCGAATTCGCACACTGGTTGAGAAAATTGAAGTCAGCCGCGACCGGCAGGTGCAGGCGGTGGTGGTGAACGGACGCCGCATCAAGTGCAAAGCGGTCATGTCCAACGCCAACCTGAAGTCGACCATTCTAAATCTCGCCGGAGAAGAACACTTCGACAAGTCCTACGTCGAAGCCGCCCAGGCCGTGCGACTGAACAGCAGCAGCTGCCAGGTTTACATGGCG
>JAPYTO010000387.1 GCA_029941865.1 Fuerstiella sp.
CAGCGATGGCAGTCTTTACCCGACTGAGCCCAGGTTACGGAACTACCTGCTCGGCTGGGGACGCAGCTTGATGGTTGTCCTTGTATCAAGCGTCGTCTTTGCAAAGGATTCGAGCACGACGTGGTGTTTCAGAACGACCTCCAGAATCCTACGCGTGCGGTCGTCAAAATATACTCCCCCTTCACCGTGCTGTTCTATAATCTTTTCTCCTCGCTTCTTCGCTCCGTCGCCTTGTGCTTTCACTTCGGGTTTCACGTTAATTTTCGCAACAGTGTGCCCATCTCGAACCACCGGGCCCGCATAGTCACAGGAGTAAACGGAAACGATCGGCTTTCCACCACGGCTGGGCAGCTCTTGGCGCCACTTGTCACCTGTAGATACAGGATCTTTCGGAAGCACCACGAGCCAACTGGTCAAGCGATGGCGGACGCCTTGAGCAGTAAAGATGTCTCCAAAGAATCCAGCCAATTCTCGCGTGTTGTTGTTGTTCAGGTTTGCCGTCAATGCCTCGGACAGATCAAAGTGTTTGACGCTTCCTTGTTCATTGATGGTGACTGCGATTGGTGAATCCACAAAGGCCTTCAGTACGCCAAAGACGCCCTTCTCGGGTCTGCTCAGGGGTTCTTTTTCATCCTTTGAATCGAATCTAAGATTGCTGATGATCGCAGCGGCGCCCTTTCCGTCGGCGCGGAATTGGACTCGGTCAATCGTCACAATAATATCAGCGTCGCCTTTAGCGTCCACGCTCATGACTTGCCACGTGGTGTCCAGGATGAGGGATTGATTGAGTTCGAAGAAGCCATCTTTCACCACGGTTTTGCTGTTGTAGTTGTCCTCGATTACGTACGTCAGCGTTTCACGTTGTTTCCATTTCCACGTCAGGGCGGTCTGCGCCGGCGTTTGAGACGCGGCCATAAGAATGATCAGTACACTAAGCGGTAGTGTTCGAACGATCATGGATGGTCCATCCGTCAAGGTTCGCGAAAAGGATCGCTATGTTTATGGGCACAGTCGAATTGTGCTGCTGTGTCGGCATCCCTACCGACACCACTCCAGTAAACTGATACGTCTTCTCCCTGTCAAGTAAGGCAGCAGTGCCCCTGTATCGCCCACCTCCATCAATTGCAGAGCCTCCGCCGGGAGGGGTAGACAAGACTGACCTCGTCGTCGGTATCGACGGTGTTGGTGTCTAATGAGCAATACGCCTCACAACTCAGAACCCGAATTCAGACCAGTGGAATGGCCCGAATGGACGAATGCCGGCCCCGGCAAGTTTCCTTGGGATGCATGGCAGACCAAGGCAGTGGCGGCGGGTGTGCCCGATGATCTTGCCACGTTCGGTCGCTCAGTTATGCGAGAAGCGTATCAACACAGCTGGGATCCGCCCCTGCAGCGTGAATGCGGTATGGAAGATGAAGGTCAACAGATGATTGATGATGTTCTGCAGACTCAGGAAGAAATTCGTCTTCGCTGGAGCTATCTTCTGTACACAGACGGTAACCGTTCTGAGCTTCCGGATGAGGTAAAAGGGGAGTATCCCTGATACAGATGACAACGAGTTTACTTGATTCGGCGTGACTGAGACCGCCATGGCGTGGTATAATTTCGACATGCCTATTCAACTCTCAGACGACGAACTGAACCGGTTACAAGAGAACTCAGCGGGGATTCGCTGCGAAGACCATACGACGAAACGGGTCTATGTTCTGATGGACGAAGACGTGCACAGCAAAGCGATGGCAGCCCTGCGGGAGCAGCAGGACTGGAAAGCAATTCAGGAAGGAATTGAGGCTGCTGATGCCGGGCAAACGATGTCTCTTGAGGAAGCGGATGTTTCGCTACGCGAAGAATTCGGGTTTCCATCCGCTTCATGACGAAAACCGTCCGGATCGTATCACCGGCTTACCGGGATCTGAAAGACATTCTGCTTTGGTGGGCTGATCACTACTCGGCTGATGAAGCCTTCCGCTGGCATGAGGTTCTCATTGGTCGGATGTCGTCGCTCCCTCAAATGCCAAACAGTTATCCCTTGGCACGAGATCGGCCCCCAACCGGCCGGGCCGCAGTATCTTCAGGATGGTGAGTATTTGCAAATTGCCCGATCGCCTCCTCAAATGCCGGTCGCATGATGTTTCCTGACGTTGCACGACAACGCATGGTTCTGGCGGTCCCGATTGCCGACCGTAGACACATTTACGGAGTGTCGCTACCGTGTGAATTAACGGACGGACTGTTTCACGGCAAGTCACAGCAACTTACGGAATGCGAAGCATGAACATCGACCAGATCATGACCCGTGAAATCATCAAAGTCGGGATGGATGACGATGTCCGTACGGTAAGGGATTTGTTCGATGAGCACAGGTTTCACCACTTATTGGTCGTTGAAGGTGGACGGCTGGTGGGCGTGATTTCGGACCGTGATCTTCTGCGCAATGCCAGCCCGTTCATCGGAAAACTGTCTGAGCGCGCCCAGGATACCGAGAGGCTGGATCGCCGTGTGCATCAGATCATGACACGCAAGCCCGTCACTATCTCCGGCGAGATGAATGTGGAAGACGCAGCGCAGATGATGCTCGAACACGGCGTGTCATGTCTACCCGTCGCGATGGAGGACGGTCACGTCATCGGGATAGTGACCTGGCGAGATCTGCTGCGCAGCTTGCACGCTCTAACCGTTGAATCAGGATAACGGTCACGAACCTGGACCACACCGCCTTCCCTGTCCGCCCAGTGAGACGAGATTAAATGCCGGAAGGAAACATACCAGGGGTTACAACAGAAGCGTTTTCCTTACTCGACGGCTCGGCGGATGCCGTGACTTCTGCCTTCTTGTGCATGCCACGCGACTTGTTGGAGTAGTACGGTCCAGGCGTAGGGACGCAAGACTCACTGCGGGGTCGGAACGCCCTGCCATCCACAGGAATCGCCGATTCTTGAAACGTATCGATTTCGCTTAGCTGAAACGTTCGTCCATCTGGGCGTCCTTTAGAGCAGTTTACTTATTGTCGTGGACGTGTTGGCTCGCTATGCCAACAGCGAATTGGCTTCTACGCAAGACAAACAGTGGATCCAAAAGAAGCTCGGGGCGATCGGTCGACGATTGGAGAAATACAATTTTTCAATTAAGGCAGCCGGCGGTGTGACCGAGTCGCACGTGGGGTTTTCGTGGAAAGGATTTCGCAACAATCACGTCTCTATTCTGATTCCGACCGTGTATTCACTTTATAAGGGAACGGCAGATGAGCATTGGCTGAAGTTGCATGATGAACTTCTCGCAGAACGAGATGGATTGCGCTGGCAGCGACTCCACGCCGGTGCCCGCGCCCTAAACAACAAGGTTGCGGTGCTGTTCCCAAAACCAGCTTGCGCTGTGGGTTCGACTGATGACTTCCTGGGCGACGAACGTCGCTTCACTGTCTCGCGTTTAGGATCGCAGGAAGCCTTTTGATGTCAGCAGTTCGATGACGGCATTTGCACATTCATCAACCGACTGCTCACCAGTCTTTAGCACCAGATCAGGCGATTCCGGAACCTCGTAAGGCACAGTGTCTCCAGAGAATTCCGTCAGCTTGCCTGCATCGGCCTCAGCGTATTGCCCGCGAGAATCACGTTCGCGGCACAATTCAATTGGGGCGTCGACGTGAACCGTCAGGAATCGGTCGGTGCCAACAACTCCGGCAACTTTGTCGCGAACCGTTGCGTTCGGGGCCACAAACGCGGCAATGCAAATGATGCCGGCGTCGTTCAGGATGTTCGCAAGGTGTGCCGATCGGCGCAGGTTCTCTGATCGTTCTTCGAAGCTGAAGCCAAGATCTTTGCTGAGACCTCGGCGGACCTGCTGTCCATCCAGAACCGCGACCGCTCGCCCGCTGTCGAATAACTTGCGTTCAATCGCCTGAGCAACCGTTGTCTTGCCACTGCTTGTCAGACCCGTCAGTAGTACGGTGGCTGGCTTCTGGCCATAGCGAGCTTCGCGTTCTTCGGGAGTCACTTCGTTGAGGACGCCAGCCTGCTTAGCGTCTTCTTCAACGGCGATCTCCTCTTCCCACGCTGCCAGCCTCTTCCCGCTGGCGGTGCGATCCAGGATCATTGCCGCGGCCACGGTCGCGTTGGTGATCCGATCAATCAGAATGAGTGCGCCTGTGGAGCGATTGCTTTTGTAAGGATCGAAGCAAATGGTCTCATTCAGATACAGCCGGCAACGACCAATTTCGTTCAGACTTAGTTGCGGCGAAGGGCTGCTGTGCAGTGTGTTCACGTCAATTCGGTAACGCAGCGATTCGATGGATCCGGTAATCAGCTGAGCCGAGTGCTTCACCATGTAAGTCTTGCCGGGGACCATCGGTTCTTCAGCCATCCAGACCAGCATGACTTCGACGGTATCAGACGTCATTGGAACGTTGCCGGTTTTCACAATCATGTCGCCTCGGCTGGCATCCACTTCGTCTTCGAAAGTCAGCGTGACTGCAAGCGGTGCGTAGGCTTCATCCATGTTGCCGTCCTGGGTGACGATCTCTTTGATATGCGTTGTCTTTTTGCTGGGCATGACCATCACTTCATCGCCCTTGCGGATGATGCCGGAAGCGATGGTGCCGCAGAAGCCGCGGAAGTCGAGATTCGGTCGGTTGACCCACTGGACGGGCATCCGAAAGTCCAGCAGATTTCTGTCTGACCCAATGTAGACAGATTCCAGCCGATTCATCAAGGTGCTGCCGTTGTACCAGGCCATGTTTTCACTGCGGTCCACAACGTTGTCGCCATTGAGCGCAGACAATGGGATGAAGTGGAGGTCCGGCAGATCAAGACGTCGAGAAAACGCGCTGTAGTCGGCG
This sequence comes from Fuerstiella sp., assembly GCA_029941865.1. Lineage (GTDB taxonomy): Bacteria > Planctomycetota > Planctomycetia > Planctomycetales > Planctomycetaceae > Fuerstiella. The sequence continues at coordinate 4,835 of JAPYTO010000387.1, forward strand.
CAGATTTTGTCGTAGATGGCTTCATCAAAATCAACGAGGTCCATTTTGTTGATGGCAATGATTACGTGACGAATGCCCAGCAAAGACACGATGAAGCTGTGCCGCTTGGTCTGAGTCATGACACCATGCCGGGCGTCAATCAGGATGACGGCGAGATCCGCGGAACTGGCTCCCGTTGCCATATTGCGAGTGTATTGTTCGTGGCCCGGAGTGTCCGCGATGATGAACTTGCGTTTGGCGGTACTGAAGTAGCGGTAGGCCACGTCGATGGTGATACCCTGTTCGCGTTCTTCTTTCAGTCCGTCTGTTGCAAGCGCAGGGTCAAACTTTCCGCCCACGGCCCCCTGAGTTTTGGAATCGGCTTCAATCCTGGCCAGTTCGTCTTCGTACAGCATCTTGGAATCGAACAGCAGACGTCCGATAAGCGTGCTTTTTCCGTCATCGACGCTGCCACACGTGATGAATCGCAACAACTGCTTTTGCTCGTGCTGCTTCAG
>JAPYTO010000388.1 GCA_029941865.1 Fuerstiella sp.
GGTGGGTTCTTGCGAGAGCGACGAAACGTACGAGTTTTCGGCATTCTCGTCGGCGTTCACGGTGCTCACATCCAGAGCTCGGTGTGGATGAAGCGAGTGCTCTTTTCCAGACGATCGCCCCGTGTCAGGCGATGGCCTGTCATTCAAACACCAACGAGTACACGTCCGCTTCGCGCATGACCAGACGCAGCACGACGGGACGGCCGATCAGGGATTCAACGCTCGTGTTCTCTTTCCAACTGACGCGACGATCGAGTGAGTCACCATAGATGGTGTCACAGTCCGCAAGCGTGAAGCCAGATATCGGTGTGCCGTCCGGCGAGCGGATCTCGACCTGGACCGAGCCTGCGGCGCTCGTCGCTACGTTGAGCGAAAGTTCCTTCCCCGAAAAGGTGATCGGCCTGGTCGTGAACTCTCCCTCTTGGAGCTTCGCGTGGATCGAGGCGAAGCCGTCGATTCTCAATGAATAGCGCCGCAAGCGGGATTGGCGACCGGTGAAATAGGATTCTGTGGCGTAAAGCGAAAGCTCGCGCGGAGCGTCGTCCTTCGTCGACTCCGTCTCGACAACATGCCAGGCGATGTAATTGTCGCCATACGACCAGTTGTGTTTTGTTCGCAGTCCCGGTCGCAAGAACACGTCGTTGCTTTGGCGAAAGTTCCGGCCATCGCGGCTGGTGATGTAGATCGAGTCCGTCACGGCCGTGCCGTAGCGGGGAGTAACGGTCATCCGCTTCTCGCGCAGCTTCCACTCGGGCAGCAACGGAGTCGAAGCCGTCAGTCCATGGTCAACGTAACGAGCCGGAAATCCTATGTAGAGGTGGGGTGCTCGCTCGTATGGCTTGACCTGATTCACGTAGAACTGTGCAAGTGGATGCGGTCCCTCGCCTTTAGGAAAAGCGATCGTTCCTTCATCCGTCCACTGGAGGAAGTCGTCGGATACGGCGCGGTTGATCAGCCGCGTGCCCGCATAACCGCCGCCGGAAAAGGCGCGGTAATACAGGACATACTTCTGTTCGGTGACCGACCAGAAGGAAATGTTCTGCGTGTCGAAGGCTCCCTTGTCGAACACCGGTCCAGGTGCCATTGGGGTCCAGTGAACTCCATCGGGAGACTGATAGACCCAGATGCCCTTTTGGTTCTCAAACCCGGCTCCGGTTGCCTTATACCGCGCCTCAGCTTTCGCTGCGGGATTGGAATCGATGAAAGGTGAGAAATCGTGGCAGCGACCGCCGTCGCCGAGCCTGTCCAGAATGATATTGTTGTCTTTTGAGCCGTTGAACTCGCACAGGCCGAGGCTAGGTCGGCCCCACTTTATACCGTCCTTGCTTTCGAAATAGGCGATAGTCAGTGGCCCCCCAGGCTCAATACCAGTGGGGATCTGCCAAGCGTGGTAGTACATGCGATAGACGCCTTCCCGGCGATCCTGCAGAACCGTAAAGTAGCCGCATCCGTTGCCCTCCCAGGGCTTGTCACAGTTGACGGCAATCTCCTCGCGCGTCGGGCGATGGACCGTAAGCTGGACATTCTTCGTCTCGGCCACGAGATGGTCGTCAACAAACAGTTCGCGACGGTTGCCAAGATCCATGACCTGATTCGACTGGGCGAACGTCGATCGGCTTCCAATGCCGCAGAAGAGGCACAACATCGCCAGAAAATGGGCTAATCTGTTCATAGTCACGAGTCTCCTGAGTTTCGGGATCATTTTCTGTGGATCCATATCGCAAAGAACCCAAACCACCGGACGGAAAGCCGTGTTTCTCTATTCCGGAGGGGGTAGATTGTCCATCAGTTTTGGCACGAGAATACCGTTTAGAAGTTGCCTTTGATCATCGAGTCGAACATGACGGTGCCGCCGCGTTCTGCATGCAAGTCCTTGAAGATCACAACGAGGCATTGCAGAATGGGACGGATCCAAATGCTCGGTATCGCGGAAGGAATCGTAACCATTTCGGTGCCCGATGCGCAAGCTTGAAAGGAGATTGCCGTGTTCACACCCAAATCCCCGTCGATTGCCGTGTTATTTCTGTGTGCCGTCACGCAGTGGGCCTCGGCCGAAGACAACCGGGCACACATCAGCATCCGTGGAATCTACGGCGGCGTTCCGACAGAGCTGCTGGTACAGGGCACGCTGCGCGACTACGGCGTCAATGCTATCTTCATGGGATCCGGCGGAATCAATGCCGAACGCGTAGCGGTGCTGAAGAAGCAGGGAGCAAAGATATTCGCCGAATTCAATACCATGCATGTGGCCACCTACCTCAAAGATCATGCCGATGCCGCGCCGGTCGGTGTCGACGGAAAGGTCTGCCCGGCGCCGCATGGCTGGCAGGGCAATTGCCCGACACATCCCGGGTATCGTCGCTTCCGCATGGATGCGTTCCGCAGGGTATTGCGCGACTTCGAGATCGATGGAATCTGGCTCGACTATCACCATAGCCACGCCAGCTGGGAGCGGGCCGTGCCCGACATGCCGGACACCTGTTTCTGCGAGCGATGTGTTGCTCAGTTCTCGCGGGAAACAAAGACTCCACTGCCGGATGAAGGCACACCACAGCTTGCTCACACGATACTCGAAATCCACAGAGACAGTTGGGGGCAGTGGCGGTGCGACGTCTTTACCGATTGGGTCCGGGAGTTTCGCTCTATCATTGACGAAACACGGCCGCGAGCGCTGCTCGGCACATTCCATTGTCCGTGGACGGATGCGGAATTCGATGGAGCGCTCCGCAACAAACTTGCAATCGACTTAAGAGCTCAGGCCAAGTACATCGACGTGTTCAGCATCATGCCCTATCACGCTCGCTTCGGGCACGCGTCTGATCCGTCGTGGATCTCTCGTCAGACGAAATGGCTGGGAGATTACCTGGGCGTCAATGGTGAACCAGGCGAACGTCATCGGATCTGGCCAATCGTGCAGCTTTCAGACTGGGGAGAATCGGTCTCATCCAACCAGGTGCGCTCCATCATGGATCACGGCACGCGGCGGCCTGCCACCGGGGTAATGGTATTCAACTGGGGCTCGTTGAAGAAGCAGATGGGAAAGGTCGACGAGATGGCGAAGTACTACCGGGAAATTCAGCCTTAGAACGTGCCCAATTCTCGGTTCACACTGCGCTCACAATCCTGGAATACGGTCGTTTTCTGCATGTGGAAAGAACCTCGGCGATGCAATGAGTTAATGAGAAAAATGGTGTGACAAACTACCTACCGGCGGCCTCGGTTGCCACAGAGACGCTGGGGGAAGATTGCGTCGGTGTTACGATCCTGCATAGAATTGTGACAAGACGATGACCTTGGGGAGATCGCAATGTCGACGAATACCGGTGAGAAATCAACGTGCTGCAACGGGATCGCTCGGCGAAGTTTCCTGAAAGCCGGGTTCCTTGGGTTGGGCGGGCTGAGTCTGCCCGAAGTTCTGCGGTTGCGTGCTGCGAGCGCGAATGATGCGGCAGCTGATGCGAAAGCTGTCATCTTTGTGGAACTGGCCGGAGGTCCGTCACAATTTGAAACTTACGATCCCAAGCCGCATGCGCCGGTTGAGTATCGTGGTGAATTTGGCGTCGTCGCCACAAACATCCCCGGCGTGATGTTTAGTGAATTGATGGTTCAGCAGGCCAAAGTGATGGACAAGCTGTCGATTGTCCGCTCGGTGCATCACCAGTCGAACAGTCACGACCCGTCGAGCCATCTGTCACAAACCGGATACTATAAACGAGGCCCGAAAGGTGGCCGGTCATCCGCCGACACGATGCCCTGCTTTGGGTCCGTGATTGCCAAAGTACGCGGTTCCAATGTCAGCGGTCTACCGGCTTACGTGGCCGTCCCAAATACGATGCGCAACGGCTACGCAGCGTATCTGGGAAAATCGTATAATCCATTCGAAACGGTCGCTGACCCTGGCAAACCGAACTTCAAGGTTCCGAATCTCTCCCTGGGTTCCGGCCTGACCGACGCCCGCTTTGACGATCGTCGCGGTCTGTTATCTACTCTGGACAGCCAACGACGGCTGTTGGATCTGGAGGGATCGTCCACAGCAGTCGACCAGTTCAGGGAGCAATCATTTGAACTGGTCACCGGCACAAGGGCGCGTGCGGCATTCGACATTCAGGCCGAAGCGGACACGCTGCGCGATTCGTACGGTCGAAACAGCACGGGGCAAAGCCTGTTGATGGCCCGCAGGCTGGTCGAAGCAGGCGTGACCTGCGTGACCGTGCGTGTGACGGGTTGGGACGATCACACCAAACTGGCACGTGGATTAAGGCAGCGCGGTCCCGCGTACGATCGGGGCATGGCCGCGCTGGTCGGCGATTTATACGAGCGTGGCCTCAACGATCAGGTTTTAGTCGTGGCGATGGGCGAATTCGGCCGCACTCCGCGATACAACGATAACGCAGGACGCGATCATTGGGGTGCGGTCATGAGTGTGCTGCTTGCCGGTGGTGGGCTGCAGCCTGGCATCGTCGGTGCATCGAACTCCAGGGGCGAAGTGCCCGCCGCCGCAGCGTATCGCCCCGAGAATGTGCTTGCGATGATCTATCGTCATCTGGGAATCGATCCGCATTTGACATTCAACGACTTTGCTGGCCGGCCGCGATTTGTGCTTGAGGAATGCGGGCTCATCACGGAACTCGGCTAATCCCGATTCATGGTTACGCTGCCGCCCGGTCAAATAACGGTCGTTTCTTGAACGAACGATCCAACGTACGAGTTTCCGGGAATTGTGGCGGAAGAATTGCCGCGATATCTTGCCATTCAACAAGAAACTGCCCACCGCAAACGAATACGACGAGCTGTTTTGAATTCGAGTCGGGGCAACCAGACACGGTTAGAACATTTTTCCCGTGGCGTTGTCGAACTGCAAACAGCGAAACCTGATATACTCGGCTACGTCATTGCAGTTCTGGTATGATCGGTGAGCTTAGTGGGCTCGGGCAGTGAGGCGCGAGCTGCCTGCTGTTCACCGATCGCAGATTATCGAATTCCTCATCTCCGTTTGCCGAAGCCCGCATGAGAACGCTCACAAAAACTCTGTTGATCGGATTCTCTTGTCTGGCTCTCCTGGCGGATGAGGCGGCCAGTGAAACCGGGGAAACCAAGGCCGGCCGGCCGCTCACCTGGCAGAAGAAGTCGGTCGAGTATGCCCGCGTCATGTCGGGGGTGAAATGGACACCGGTGGCTGATGGCATGCCGAAGCGAGGAGGGCATTTCACAGCCGGGAAGGAATACACCGGCGTTCCTTACTCGAGCGTCAAGCACGTCGGCCGCTACATTGGCTTCGATATCTTCT
>JAPYTO010000389.1:0-4067 GCA_029941865.1 Fuerstiella sp.
GCCACGCCACCGTCCCGACCGGGACTCCCGGTCAGTTCGACAGGAAGTTGTTGATCTTAAGCCAATCCTGCATGCGAGCGGGCCATGTGGACAGAATCGGGTCATTGCCGCCCAGACCGACGCCATGGCGTCCTTTTTGGTAGATGTGCAGTTCGCAGTTGATACCGTGTTGCTGCAGAGCTGTATAGAACGCCGTGGCGTTTTTGACAGGAACGGCCTGGTCTTCTGTGGTGTGGAAAATGAAGGTCGGAGGCGTCTGTGGGGTGACCCGTTTTTCGTTGGAAAGCAGTTCGACCAGATCGGCATTGTCGTAACGATCCGGGCCGAACAGATTGCGGCGGGACCCCTTGTGAGTGAACGCTTCGTCCATCGTGATGACGGGGTAGCACAGAATGGCAAAGTCCGGCCGACTGCTGACTTTGTCGACAGGGTCTGCGGCGTTCGAATCGCCGGTGTCGAAGTGGGTAGCCGCTGTCGACGCCAGGTGGCCGCCTGCGGAGAAGCCCCAGACTCCGATTCGTTTCGGATCGACACCATTGGCATCAGAGTTGTGTCGAACGGTGCGGATGGCTCGCAGCACATCGCCTTTCTGAATCGGATGGTGATATCCTTTCGAACCCAGGCGATATCGAAGAATCCATGCGCTGATACCACGTTTGTTCAGCCATTCCACAATTTGGTAGCCCTCGTGATCCATCGCCAGCCCGCCGTACCCACCACCGGGACAGACGACAACGCCGCAGCCGTTGGCTTTTTCCTGAGATGCAGGAAACGCCAGCAGAGCGGGCACATCGTGGTCCGCTTCACCCGTGGCACCGGGAGCCGCACCGGGCCACAAAGGCTTCCAGTCTTCACTCATGGAGACGTTGCCGGAACATAACAGCACGGCAACGATCAGCACCAATCGTCTGTTCATCGATCACTCCTGTGGGCGGCATCGAGGCCACCAATATCAAGTCTTCGTTCGGAAACCACTGGTCCGCTTCCGCTGGTCGTTCCGCAGATGTGAGCAAAATGGAATCTTGTCTTCCCGTCACACTCTGCATGGATTTTCTGCAGCGGTCGCCGCACGACATCGATGTTACACGAAGTCGGCGTTAAGAAAAATCAGGCGACGGCAGCAGCGTGCGAATTTGGGACACAAGGAAGTCGAGCAGTTGTTCCAGGGCGCCTTTGGCCAGAACGGAGGCGTCTTCCTGGTAAAGCCCTTTTCCGTATGAATCGCTATCCGGCAGATACCATGCTTTGGACCCGTTGGCCAGCGTGCCGACGAAGATCGAAGTACCGGGAAATGTTTCTCGCAGCTGGCGTTGCAGGGCGTTATAAGGTTCGCCGTCCAGGGCCAGCCAGATCGCGTCGCCCAGCTTCCAGATGTGCACAGGGTAGGGCAGGGATTCGCTGACGGGCAGATGTTCGACTCGTACCAGACGCCGCGTCATACGTTCGGCCATAGCGCGGGCGTCAGCGGCGGCAGATGTGTCACCGGAAGCGATGGCGGCCTCCTGTTTCGCCAGCCATTCACTGCGTTCACGTTGCAGGCCTTCGCGATCCGGCAGATCACTGCGGTAGGGAAGGTCGACAGTCGTGGCGATGTACTTCCATGCGGCGATGTCTGACCGTCGGTCCTGTTCAACGTCTGCAAACTGCCACGTGCCAATCGTCGCACCCGACACCACGGCACCGGTATACTGCAGGGCAGTGGCTGCCGGTGGCATGTTTTCCAGGGCAGCGAGTACGGCATAGCCCAGTTGACGGCCGTTGCGGTCGGCGACTTCAACATCACCGACAAAGCCGTCGCGTGGACCGACGTCGCCGGAAGCTCCCTGAATGAAAAAACAGGGCGCTGCGGTTGCGTCTTCCACGACTTCTCGCATGGCTCCGGGGTAGTCCGGGCTGACCAGCGTGTTGTCCCATGCCAGCGTCGTGGGGTGGCAGGCGTAGTTGACGATTGTGGTGATGGGTGCGCCGGACGCAGCGTTCTGCACACGCCCCACCAGTACCGCATCATCGGCAGTGCCCTGCGGATTGAATCCACACACGGCGTGGCTGCGGTCAGGGTCGAAGAAGTCACGGTTCGTCGCCAGATTGCAACGGCCGGTGGCGTAGCTGACGACGGCAGACTGCATGGTTGCCACCGCGTCGTTGACTGCTGCTGCGATGTTCCGGCCGAGACTTTCCAGATAGGCCGGAATCAGTTCGCCACCAGGCAGGTCGATTCGTTCCAGGCCCATCAAACCGGCGGCGTGAGTGTGCGAAAAGAAGACGGTGATGCGATCAACCGGAATTCCTGTCTGGTCACTGATCGCGTTCAGCAGCGACGCCATTTCCACGTACCACAGCAGGCAATGATCAACGGCCACGAAGACGGCGTCCGGCCTGGTGGCTGTCGAAGTTTCTGCCGACATCGCCAGAGCGGTGGCGGTCAGCGGACGATGGACGCCCGTTGCTTTGTCGTGCTTTGCGGCTCCCCACATGCGGTGGTAGATGCCGACCGGCGGCGTCACATCAACGCGGCTGACTCCGATCCGGCAACGGCTCTGGGGAAACTCGATTTTCGTCATTGCGATTTGTCTGTATTGAGTTTTCACTGGTAGTCGTGGAGACGCCGTCCGCAATCGTATCAGGAACCGCCGTTGCGTTCTCGTGAGTATCTTCCCCAAAACCACAACCGACGGCTTAGCTTTAGTGGACGATGCCGACGGCGGCAGTGTCCTGCCGAGCAACCCTGACCAGAAGGGCACAGCCGGGGTGACGGCAACCCGATCGGCCGCCGGCGATGATTCTTCCCATTGATGTGCCCACTGGCTTACAGCATTGCATGCGTATACCCCGGCAATGCTGCATGTTGCATGACTATAGCCACTGAAGTATCCGCCACATGCACAGACACGGAACGACGATGATTGCCGCACGCTCAAGCCCGATGCGCAGCGACATCCGTCGATCCATCCAGTCTCGCCGAGTGATGAGCATCGCCACAAAGCAGAGACCGATCATTGGCCATGCCGAGATGACCAGCGGGATGTCGGTGTGTATCAAATAGCTCAGCCAGCCAAAAATTGAAATCGCCCCGTAAAGCCCTGCGCACGCGGCAAGGATTGGTCGGCGGATCCAGCACGACGCCAGCTGACTGATGGCGAACATTCCCACCAGCAAAGCCAGTGTTACGTTCACCTGGAATAGTAAATCCTCAACAACGGATACTGTCGGAAGCGTGGGTCGGTGAATTCGAGAGATGATGTCGCCGGTTCCGCTCGAATGCCCACGTACGCTGTTAGCCCCAGGCGGATCCAGCATCTCCGGAAGCAAATCACCCAGCAGGAATGCCACAGACACAAAGCACAGCGCCGACAGCCAGACCGCGTTACGGACCAGCCAGACCAGCAGGGGTGAAACTCCACGATGGCTCCAGAACAGGCCATGCAGTTTTTGCTGGTCGTGGCGAAATGTCCGCAGGCCGCATTCAATCACCAGGAGGAAGATCAGCATACTCGGCCATGGCGCTGAACGGGCGCTGAGACCGCGCGCGGCAATTGCAACCGCACCCAGCAACAACGCAATCGCCACAAATCGAACGGCGAAACGTATTTCACGCCATGCCAGAACAGCGACTGTACGACCAAAGACAGTCGGAATTGCAGTGGCTCGCCGCAGCAGACTTCCTTCGCTGCGAACGCTGAGTCTCGGCAGCACGACCCGACGAGACGGCTGGGGATATACGAGAGCGAATGTTGGGAACGTTTTAGCCAGGAACTGACGAGACTTCGCAGAGAGAGGAAGCGATGGCACTCGTAGTCCAAACCATCGATGACGTCCGACGTGCCAGCGATACCCCAGCGGTATGACCAGCAACGTGGCAACCGGGATTGTCCAGAAGAAGGCAGGCGACAGCAGTCCGCCATTCGTACGCAACACGACGATGGTGTAAACAAAAGCAGTGACCGTCCAACAGCCAAGCGTCAGAAAGACTTTTTTCAGCATTAGCGAGTAAACCACGGCCACGCTGAACAATGTGACTATGGCTGTGGCCCAACATTGCAGAACCTCAGTGCTTGTGTTGCGGAAAA
>JAPYTO010000389.1:4167-5280 GCA_029941865.1 Fuerstiella sp.
CCGAAACCATCGCGTACGCGATGAAATCCGTTTCATGGTCTCCCGTTACCAACCTGGAATAGCCTTCGAAGCCGACAACGGCGATGGGCATTGCCATCGCAATCCACAGCCCTTTCTGAACGTGAAATTCCTTCCAGACCAATCTGCGGAATTGACTACTCATCGTTGTTTCCAGTCAAACGTTTCGTCGTGACCTGCAACACGTCGGTCAAAAGTATGGGAGCAGAGTTGCCGCGTTTGCCTGCATGCCGCAGGCAATGGAGGTCGCGTTGAAACATCCCTGCGTCTGGCATGGGCCTCCCGTTGCTGCGCAACACTGGTTGCAAGCAACCGTGCTACCCGGTGTGTTCATCTATCCGCCATTCGGGCTCGTCCCGATGGTTTTCAGGCTTCTGCACTACTGAATCTGTAACGCCAACTCCCTGTCGCTCATGTGGCCGCGCTCGCTTTCGTTTCCTCACTCTTCTCCCCAACGGCGCCACGTCGATACTCACGCAGCATGGCCAGCAATATGTCTTCCAGATTCGGTTTACGCAGTCGTGGTTCCGGCAGCTTCCTGCTGCGGCAGGTTTTCGCCAGCTGATCTGTATCCAGATTCCGCACCATCCAGACGTGTTCATGTCCGAACGCTACGTGTGCCAGAGTGTCGCCCTGGATTTCCGGAGGCACGGAATCCGTTGCGGGAAGACTCAGTACTACCTCCAACGTGTCTCGCTTCAGATCTTCCAGACGTTCAACGCACAGCAGCCTGCCGCTTAACAGTATCACCACAATGTCGGCGACGCGTTCCACCTCCGAAACCTGATGACTCGACAACAGGACGGTGCGACCCTCAGCCGAAACGTCAATCATGCTTTCCAGGAATTCACGGCGAACAAGCGGATCCAGTCCTGACGTGGGTTCATCCAGAATCAACAGTTCCGGACGATGTGACCTCGCCAACGACAGCGCGACCTTGGCACGCATGCCCTTCGACAGCGTCGAAATCTTCTGGCGGCCGTCCAGGTCAAACTTTCGAACAAGCTGATCGAACTCTGCCTGGTAACCGGTCGGATAGAACCCCGCCGCAAACCAGCCGATCTCATTGACCGTCATCCAGTCGTACAACGGAGG
>JAPYTO010000390.1 GCA_029941865.1 Fuerstiella sp.
CACTGTCGCCGCAATAATCGGGTATGGAAAACGAAAACTCGCAAGCCTCTGATGCCACAGCGGAGTCCGTTCCCACGGTCGCGGAGATTCGACAGTGGATCATCAATCAACTTGCCGCAGAGCTGAACATCAGCCCGGACAGGATTAACGTGGATCAGCCCATCTTATCCTGCGGGATCGATTCGATGCAGGTTGTTTCAGTCGTGGCAAAACTGGAAGACTGGCTTGGCGTCCGTTTTTCAGAAAACCCACTGGAGGATCACGCTACCATTGAAGCACTTTCGCAGTACGTGGCGAAAATAAGAGGTAACACAGCGTAGTGCGCGCATGGTCCTCCGCCCGAATGCGGCCCCCGCAAAGGGTCAGGAGTCTTTTTCGGCCATCCTGTTTCCTAATAGCAATGATCCATGACCGAAAAAGACTCCCGACCCGCTACCGCGGACTCCTCTCAACCAGACGTTCTCCCGGCGTGGGCACGCGCAGCCCGTTGCCTGATGCTGCTGTTTGAACTGGTGCTGGTTGCAGCCGTTGTATACCTGTTCAACATCGAGGGGCAACGGCACTTCTTCCCGGTGTTGTGTCTGATTGTCGGCGGTTTCGCAATTCACACGTGTCTGCCAGAGAGATACCGCCTTCATTTCTTTGCCCTGCTTTCGATTACGTGCGTCCTGTTTGTCATGGGTGTCAGTAACGGCGTATGGGTCCTGGGTATCGGCAGTGCTTTGATCGGCATTTGTTATCTGCCGATCGCCTGGGGGACGCGGATCGGAATGCTGCTGGTGGCAACTGTCGCTCTGATCTTCACGCGGGCTCAGTTTCCGTTGCCGTTCTGGCCCGTGCTCGGCTCGATGTTCATGTTCCGACTGATCATCTTCGTGCACGATTGTCGGCGTGGAGCAGCCATGCCGGGGCTGGCCTCCTGTGTTTCGTACTTTTTCCTGTTACCCAACGTCTGCTTCCCGCTGTTTCCGGTGGTTGACTACAAGACGTTTCGCACCACGTGGTACGACCAGGACGAGTGGGAGATCTATCAGCGCGGTGTCCGCTGGATCGTGCGAGGGCTGGTGCATCTTCTGTTGTACCGATACATCAAGACGTACCTTGTACCGGAACCCTGGCAACTTTATGACGTGCCACATCTGGCATTATTCATGGCGACGAATTTCGCCCTGTATATGCAGGTTTCCGGGCAGTTCCATCTGATCACAGGTCTGCTGCACCTGTTTGGCTTCAACCTGCCGCGAACCCATCATCTGTTCTTTCTGGCATCCAGTTTCAGCGACATCTGGAGGCGAATTAACATTTACTGGAAGGACTTCATGACGAAGTTCTTTTTCTTTCCAACGTTCTTTGCCTTGCGCAGTCGCGGTGCGTCTGTGGGCCCGGCCATTGTACTGGGGGTGTTTTGTGTCTTCGTTTGTACGTGGCTGTTACATTCGTGGCAGACGTTCTGGCTGCTCGGCAGATTTCCCGTGACGGTCAACGATGCCTGTCTGTGGCTGGGCGTGGGAACCTGCGTTGCCGTTAATGCGGTGTTCGATTCTCGCCGCGGCACACGACGCCAGCGGTCGGCATGGCTGGCTGCGTTCAGTTTGTCGTTGCGGACAGTGTGCATGTTTGCGTTGGTCAGTCTGTTTTGGGCGTGTTGGACCAAACCCGGATTCCTGTATTCCCTTGGAGGAGTGCTGGACCGGCCGGAAGCAGGTCACGGACTGTTCGTCGTGCTGATGTGGATGCTGGCTGTGGTTGCAGTCGGGACGATGCTGATACTGTTTCAACGCTGGCGGACTTCCCGGGGCAGGACGCCGGCCCCGATGAGTTTTCAGGATTCTGTAAAGCTGCACCTGGCAGGACTTGGACTTGTCGTGGCATTTGCGTCACCGTGGTTGAGCCACGTGTTTGATTCGAATGTGGCACGGGAAATCGCCGACTTCCGAGCCAACACCGCAGAAGACGCGGAGATGCGACTGCAGAGCTACTACGAGGATCTGAACATGGCGGCCATCCAGGCGGGGCCGCTGCTTAGTTCTTTTTCGCCGCAGGACGAAATTCGCCGCGCACAGGCTGAGGGTTTCTTCAAAGTCTCTCGACCAGGTGACATGTACCAGCAGGTCGAACTGAAGCCGGGCCTCCGGACTCAACTGGAGGGGCGTCCGTTCTCAGTCAACCAATTCGGGATGCGGGACAGGACATCGATCACACTGAACAAACCGGCCGACACGTTTCGCATTGCGGTCGTGGGTTCAAGCATCGTGATGGGCTACGGCGTGTCAGATGAAGAAGTCTTTGGCCGTGTTTTTGAAGACCGGCTGAACGCCGGGGACACCGATGGTTCTGTGCGTTTCGAAGTCCTGAACTTTGGTGTCGGCAAACAGTGGGCGTTTCATCGACTGATCAGGACACAAAGAAGGGTCGTCGGCTTTGAGCCTGATGCGCTGTACTACATGGCCCATCAGGATGAAATGAAGGAACTGGCCATCCACCCTGCGCGACTGCTGGCGCACGGACTGAAACTTCCGTCGCAATCTCTGAAAGACGTCGCACGGCGGGCCGGTGTCACTCGCGGCATGACGCAGGGGGCGGTTCAAGGTCGGCTGCAGGCGCATGAACCAGAGATTTTGAGTGCCATCTATAAGGCCATCGTTGATGAATGTCGGCAACGGGGAATCACTCCCGTCTGGATCTATCTGCCGATGCCGGGAACCATGATGGAAGACCCCGTGAACGAACTGCTGTCGATCGCCGAAGGTGCCGGTTTCGTCGTGTGCGATTTGTCCTACTGGGCCGAAGGCCAGAACTGGGACAGTCTGTTTCGCTCAACTGACGAGTATCATCCCAACGCGAAAGGCCACCGATTGATCGCGGACGCGTTGATGCGAATGGTGCACGAGTCTCCCGAAACACTGCCTGGGCCATAGGACAACGGCCCGGTCTGTTCGTGAGACCGGGCCGCTTCAGTATCAGAGACCGTGAGTCATCTGCGAATTACTGTCGCCGCTCAAATCGTAAGTTTGGGCTGTTTCTTGAATGGAGGTGGGGTGTCAGGGTTGGCAATTTGTTTCTTCCCCAGTCGCGTTGCCCCGGCCTTCGTTGCTTTTGACCCTTTGAGATTCAGGTCCGTAATGCAATGAAAGTTCGACAGTTTGTCGAGTCCCGCATCGGTGATAGCGGTATTGCTCAGGTTCAGCTCAACCATTTTCTGAAACACTTTGCCTGCATCAAGTTTCGCCAGTTGGTCGTCCGTAATTTTGGAATTGCTGAGGTTCAACTGGAATACAGCGTCTTTCTGAGCAACGTCGGTGAGGGAAGTGATCAATGCATCGTTGATTTCGGCACCACTCAGATCGACAAGCCAGCCGGACCTCTCGATACCGTACATCGACTTACCTTCTCTCGTCGCTGTTCCGCCGGCGGCTTCGATGTCAACACTGAAGCCCTGTTCCTGTTGCTTAAACTTCTCGTAATCACTGGTACCTGAGTAACTGCCGCCGCAGCCGGACAGCAGAAGGAACGAACCAGTGAACGGCACGACGACCATGATCCGCAGTAACGGACGGATGGATTCGGCGGACATGTAAACTCCTCCGGTATGAGTCAGAGATGTGATGTGGTTACGTTGAACGGCTACGAAAAAGTCTTCGGAACGATGTCCGTTCCGAAGACTGATGTTGCTGGCGGTTTCAGCCCTTAGTACTCGCCAATGACGCGATCATCCTGGATCGAACCAAGGCTGTGGTAGATACCCACATCATTGGCGTCGTTAGGGCTGTCGTTCCACTGAATGTTTTCGCTGATGAATCTGCAGGAACCGTCAGCCAGCAGAAATTGAGCACCACCGACATGCTCGCTGGTAAATGCGAGCCCCAACTCGTCACTTACACCGCTGCCCGCAGGGTCGTCTCGATGTTGGCCAGTATTCATTTTGTACTCCGTCTTGGCTGCGAGGCACCAGATATTGGTTTCAAACGAGCAGGTCAGTTCCTGCCCTGCCCAAACGCCAGCCCACGGTCCTCTAAGGCTGGCGTCGCCGCTGTTATTCTTGCTGCCTCGCTCGCCCACCATGATCGTATTGGACGATCCGTCCGTGATATCTCTGAGACCGATTTTTCGGTTGTTTCCGCTATCGAAAATGCCGTCGTTGTCGTCGTCCCCGTTGCAGCCCATGTAGTTGGACTTGGCGATCTGAATGTTGGCCGGCAAAGCCATGCCGTTACACAGGCCTCCGCCAGCTTTTGCAAGGAACGGACGATTGCGATTTATCTCAGCTTCCGGATCAGACGGGCAGATAAAGGCCGCCAGCGGAGTTGTCAACAATTTAAGCCGCACTGGGTCGTTGGCAGCCTGCTCGAACGTACTCGGTCCAACGTCCAGCTGATTGAACATCGGAGCCTGATCAATGAAGGGCATAAGCATGATCGACCATGCCCATTGCGAGTTGAGTTCAGCACCTGTGGTGGCGCCTGTGGCAATAAGTACCGACTTGTCCAGGTAACTTCCCGCTGGAAACAGGCCATGCACGTCGTGGTAGTTGTGCAGGGCAAGACCCAGCTGTTTCAGGTTGTTCTTGCATTGCGTTCTGCGAGCCGCTTCACGTGCCTGCTGAACGGCCGGAAGCAACAAAGCGATCAGAATGGCGATGATCGCAATCACCACCAGCAGCTCGATGAGCGTAAATCCACGGATGGAACGAGTTCTTCTTAACATGGCAAGCCTCCATTTAAACAAAAAGCAAAAGGGAAGAGCAGGTATGTGAAGTTTCGTGCACAACCACACACCAACTGTGCATGTCGTACTCAGGACGTGTTGAACATTACCCCAAATCCCAACGGATTAGTCAAGAAGGAGTTAGATTTTTCTAACGTTTTGTGACCACAGGCCGCTTGTCGTCGAGGCATCATGGCGTAGGGCCGAGCAGGTCTTTCTACTTTCACTCTTGCCAATGTGAAGGCATTTCAGAATACTGAAATTCGTCTTTTCACCCTTCTTCCTTGTCGTTCAGTGATAATGTGGGCAACATGTACGGTCGCCAGGCCTGTCTTTCAGAAGGCCGTCAGCAGACTGTGCACATGCACGACCCCAATGATAGAGATAGAGACTCCGCGATCACCGAAGTTTGCGACATTGGCAATCTGTATTCCATCCGGAAGTGGGAGCGATAGACTTGCGCGCCGCACGAACACCAGCAATCGTACTCTGCCTGTGGTCAGCGATCTGGCTTTCGTATCCGGCTGAAGCGGAGGATCAGTTTGCGATCAGGGACGGCGA
>JAPYTO010000391.1 GCA_029941865.1 Fuerstiella sp.
TCCCGCCGGCTTCGGCAACCCAGTATGCTTTGGAGGCACAATACGGTGGATAGATCGCGACCAGCCATTGCCACGGCTCCGGCAGGAACCAGGCAACAATGACAAACCAAGCGCCGATACCAAACAGCTTCATGTAAGCAAATGCCTGGACCTTGTTGTTGGCGACCGTCGCAAGTAGTAGTGCATACATGGGCGACGCCGGAGCGGCGGCCAGGCCCACGCCGATTAACGCAGGCCAGGGCGGCAAGGCCAACGCGATGATCGCGCCCGAAATTACGGTTAACAACGCTGCGGAGACGAACATAACAACGCACGTCACCCAGATGTAGCTGGACAGCGGATTTGGAGAGACCAACAACGCCTTCACCGTTTCGTTCTCTCGGCTCTCCAGCAGCAGCAAACCAAAGATGAGGCCAGGAAGGAGGGGAAACGACTGTACGACCAGCGTGCTGACAATCAGCGGATGGTACGGGGTCAGATCGAAGGCCCAATGGGAGGCGACTTCGGCCGTCACCCATTGAATCATTCCTCTCATCACAGGCAGAACAAACAGGATGTATACGGTAATTCCGACCAGAAATCGGTCACGAAACATCCGAAGTGCGTCCGCATTCAGCATGCCGCGAACAGCGGTAATCGAGGACATAGATCAACCCTCCTGCAGCGCAATGAAACGGGAAAACTGTTCCCTGGCCCACCAAAATGCCAGCAGTATTGAAACGGGCGACACAACGGCCGCGTAGGCCCATTGCCAGTTCTCAAGCGACTCAGTCGCGCCCAGCATCAGCAGCAGCGAAGCCTGTGTCGGAATGAAGTACCAGAACGGTGACGGTCCCGCGATCACGGAAAACACCGGCAATTGCAGTACGCCGGTGATCAGCAGGGCGCCAGGAAACAGAAACGCAGTGACCGAATCGTGCGACGCCACCTGCCCCAGCCCAACAAGCGTGTAGACCACTCCCAGAACGGCAACGCCGAAGAGCAACGGCAATGGATTCAAAGGGACCTCAAAGAACGCCACGCAATAGAAGAGGGCGCTTTCCAGCATCGCAAAGGATGTCAGCGTGATCACCTTCGAGGCGATATATGCCGTGGACGTGAGCGGCGTGGTGCGCAGCGCTTGCAGCGTTCCCGCACTCTTCTCCAGCAGCACGAGCGATGCGCTCATCATATAGATCGTGCCGCCAACACCCCCCAGAAAAAACACGGCCAGGCACTTCCCGGCATAGTCGGGGTGCACGAACAACCTCGCCAGGAATCCCAGAATCATCGCCACGCCAATGCCGATCGCGTACAGCCGGCTTCGCGTCTGAAGCTGCACGTCAAGTTTTAGAGTGGCCAACAGCAGACTCATCGAAGCGACCTCCCGGTGACCTGCAGGAACACATCTTCCAGTGTGGCTTCCTGCGAATGCACCGTTGAGAGTCCCGGACGACGCAATGCATCAAGGAAGTCGGTGTTGTCGGACAGGCCATCGAGGGGAAATCGCTGCGCGCCATCCGCGTCATGGCTACCGTTCTCACTGCTATCGTCTTTCCAACTGACCTCGACTTCGCGGCTGCCGAATCGACGACGCAGCGCGTCAGGGGTATCGATCGTGGCTATTTGTCCGTCGATGATAAATGCCACTCGGTCGCAGACGATTTCGGCAGTCGTCATGTCATGAGTCGTGACCACCGTGGTAACGCCAAGTTCCTGCCGCTCCCGAATGATCTTGCGGATTCGGACGGCATTGACTGGGTCCAGACCCGCTGTTGGCTCATCCAGGAACCATAGTTTCGGCCGATGCAGCAGGCTGCGAGCAAAGTTCAGTCGGTTCTTCATTCCTTTTGAGAAATCACCCACGGGTTTGTCGATATGGTCTTCCAGGCCAACGACCGCCAACACTTCTTCCACCGTGTCCGCTTTGCCGTCGTACAGCGAACGGAAGTATTCCAGGTTCTCGCGGGCCGTCAGCTTGAGGTAATGATTGGGGGCTTCAAAACTCACCCCGATCGACCGATAGTAGTCGGAGTTCCATTCAGCGAGCGGTCGGTCAAGGACGCGGACGTCTCCCTGCCAGCCTTTAATCAGGCCGATCAGGATGTTCTGTGTGGTTGTCTTGCCGGCACCGCTTGGCCCCAGGAAACCAAACACCTCGCCCTTCGCGACATCAAACGTTAACTCCCGAACGGCCGCAGATGATCCACTGGGGTAAGTATAGGTCAGACCTTCGACGCGAATCATCAGTTCGCGTCCGGGCGGAGCATGTTGTCGGGGAAGATGGGCAAACAACTCCTGGTGATGCTTGCCGTCTGATTCACTTTCCCCTTTGGCCCGCACGTCGGCCACGAAGACATCTGGGTTTGAAGCGAAGGTTGCCACGCCGATCGCTCGATTCGCGTCTCCAAGAGGACACACCAGCCAATGGCCGCTGATTTTTGATTCTTCCAAGTGCTTAAGAATCTGCTGCTGAGTGAAGTTGGTTCGCCAGAACCAGGCAGACGGCTGTTTAACCGAATACATTTGAGGGTTATTTTGAACGGGCATCAATCGCCTCGCTTCCCACGATCGATTGCGGACGTTTGCGAGGCCCGTTGAGCATAGTCCCAATAAATGTGTAGCGGACGAACAGCTGATAGCTGACCAGTAACAAAGCCGTGGTCAGTGTGCAGACTATAGTCAACTTTGCGAATGCAGGGATCTGCCAGCTGCGCACGACTGCCTGCAGGATGATGATCAGCGGCAAATGTGCGAGATACAGCCAGTACGAAGAATCTGAAATGTACCGCATCGTTTTGTTTTCTCTTGAACACAAATCACGAAACAGGCCCATCAGACCAAACGACATAAGCCAGGCAAAGACGACCTGCAAAACAACGGCCAGCGGACGGCACCATCCGGAATCAAGCAGGTTGTTTCCCAGAAATCCAAATCCCCCCATCGACAATTCGTAGCCCACCGGAAATATAACCAGCATGGCGACTGGTAATGTCACGCGCCACCAGCGACCAACTCGTCCGACGATATCGTTGCAATCAAAGTAGATCGCGCCAAAGAAAAAGAAGATGGCGTAGTACAACAGTATGTGTGGCATTGGCAGCAGGCCCGCCGAAGTGTCAGGGCCGAAATTCGGAAACAGCAGCCCCATCATTGACTGTGGCACGATCGTCAACGGAATCAGCCAGGCGTATCGAATCGACGATGTCGCCCACCACGCAGACGGCTTCCACGTCAGCAGCGTGGCCGCTTTTGTATACAGGGCGAATGCGGCGACCAGCCAACACAGGAACGACAGAAACCACAGGTGACCCAGCAGTGGAAAAAGCATCAGCAGTAATATTGCGTCCGGGGGTTGCGTGGTCGCAGAGATGCTTTCCGACTCGATGGGTTCGCGATCCGGGCTTGACCTTAGCTGTCCGGTGGGTGATTGATCGATCTTTGCAAGCATCTGAGAGACTTCTTCTCGGCCCGTCAGATTATCGGATGGAACACCGGTTAACACCGTCAGAATCAGCATTCGTGTGCCGTCCGCCTTCAGCATGTCCGCGGGAGTCTCACCGATTCGATTCTTCGCATGCCCGCCAGCGCCGTGCTGAATCAAAACGCGGACTGCTGCTGCCCTGCCGTACATGGCAGCCGCATGAAGTGGTGTCGCCCCGTCGCGGTTACGTGCATTCACATCAGCGCCATTGTCGATTAACAGCTCGATGGCTGCCACATTTCCGTGCGCAGCAGCCGTCGACAACGCTGTTGCGCCGAGTACAGGTTCCAACTCGTCCGGCGATATGCCGCCTGTGAGGCTCTGCTTCAGAGTCTCAGCGTCGTTCTTCGCAGCAGCCGTCCAAATGTCGGTAACGGCATTTTCCTGCGAGGGAACTGCACCCTCTTTGGCGACTTCACCGACAAGAAAGACGACAGGCATGATGGTCAGCATGCTGATGAACATAGGCTTAAGAATGCGATTGCCCCGGTGTTTGACTAATGCGGTCAGACCTCGTTTCCGCCACAGCATGGCGGTGAAGAAACCGCTGATCAGAAAGAACAGCGGCATGCGAAAGCCGTGGACGGCCGCCATGAATATCGCGTACGCCGGACTCTGATGAACGTCCTGCACAGGCCACGCCGCCTCTGGTATGGGCATGTACGCCAATGCTCCATGCAGGACGATTCCCAGTAACATCGCGATGGCACGAAGGGCATCCAGATCGTGTCGCCGCAGCATCGTCGCAGCAGGCTCAGATTGGCCCTTGCTATTCTTGTGTTCGCTGCGGACTGTATCGTCACTGCCAGGAACAGTTGGCCCATTGTTCCGATCGAAGACGTCGGGACTTGCCGCGAAGCTGGCCACGCTGATCGCCTTGTCTGCGTCGCCGACAGGGCAGATCAGCCAATCCCTGGTAATTCTCGATTCTTCCAGTTGCTTGAGCACCTGCTCGCGCGAAAGGTTGGTGCGCCAGAACCAGTGAGTCGGCTGTTTGACGGAATACAATCGAGACTCACAAAGAACAGCCATCAATCACCTTGCTCTTTTGACTGTTCATGACCCGACACGCGGGATTTCTTTTCCAAATCCGTCATGCGTCTGGTCAACGCGGACATCACTTTGTGTGAATGAACACCGACCCAGCCAGCGAATAAGAATGGCAGGAACAAGCTCACATTGACACTTTCAATGTTGTGGACGATTTGCGAGATGAGAAACCAAAGACCAACCCCGATTGAGGTCATCGAAATCAACCTCAAAAGTTGCATCTGCAGATTTATTTGGTCATTCTTCATCAATTGTCCTCTTGTCGTGTCACGATGTCCGCGGTGAGGTTTGACTACAAGTCGTTTCAAACCCCCTGGTAACCCGACGACGCGTAAGCGAGGGAAGTCTGTGGAATGGCTTCAATTGCAGTCCCTCGCTCACGCTTCGGGTTTCCGGATGTCGCGCCAGCGGAGTTTTGAAACTGCTTCTTTTCTCTCCGTTCGCAGATATAGAACGAACGACCAACTCAGGTAAGCGGATTCCCAAACTTTCGGTGAATTCATTGTTTTTTCCATGCTGGTTCAACACGTGGCTCCCCTGAGTTCCGGCAGTCCCTCACGCATCCGCTCTACACACTCAAGTGTCTTGCGAAGTGTGGTGAGACCCGATGGTTCGACGCGAAATATTCGCCTGGCCCTGCCTTGACGATCGGCACCAGATTTACGTTTGTCAGACTTGACGTACCCCTTGTTTTCCAGTCGGTCCAGCGTGGCATAAACTGCTCCAGGCGAAACGGCTCGTTCTGTTCGTT
>JAPYTO010000392.1 GCA_029941865.1 Fuerstiella sp.
GCATGACAGTTTCCAGCAACGATATTTCCATTGGGCAATTCCTGCAGGGCCGTCATCCAGCCAAGCGTGATCTCCGAATCAGGAACGGTTTTGGAAATTTCCCAGACGACCTGTTTCTCCGGGGTCACTTCAACGACGCTGTTTCCGCTGCCAGAACAGATGAGTGTATTGCCGTTCTTCAGGCGAATCGCGCCAAACACTCGAGTACCGATTTCATATTCCCAGACCACCTTTCCGTCGGCATCGTATTCGGTCACGACCCCAGGTTTTTCTGCGCAGGCGAGGTAGTGACCATTGTCCAGAATTCGCATCAATCGCGTCTTCTTGCGGTCGCCTTCGCCAAGCGGCACCTCTTTGACAATTTTTCCGTCCTTGTCGACATGGATGATTCGGCCGACTCTGCTTTCCACAATGACGGTTTCGCCGTTGCTGAGCCGATCGAACGCATGCACATCAACTTTCTTGCCCTCATTTCCATTCATCGTGGCGCTGTCGTATTCCCACACGACCTCTTTCCCAAGTGTGATCTCCTGCGTCTTTGTCCAGGAGTCATGAAACAGAATATTTCCGCTGGGTAGCAGGTGGACATCGTGGTGCCCAGCATGCCCTTTCTGTGGACCGGCCGTATCGTGTTTCCAAAGCACGGTGCCATCCGATTCACAAATGGCAAGGACGTTGTTCCCATAAGATGCGCCGACGAGAACCAATCGCTCATCTGCGTCAGCGGAATCCGTAGCGCCAGTAACAACGCAGGCTGCAAGAATGATTGAGGCAAGTTTATTCATGGAACAGAAAACTTCTATGTAATGATTGACTGGAATGTTGGACGGACGTCAGCTCGGAGTATCAAAAAACCGTTCAGGTTCCGTTCGGATACTTAAACGTGAGGTCTTCGATGATTCCGGAGAAGTGATTCGGTGTGCTGTAGTTTCCGACGGGTTGGATCAGGTCTGCACCAATTTGAATGGAATCGCCGGGCTCGTGGTTAATGATGCCTGCTTCCTCCTTCCCGGCGAGCTTGCCGTTCACTTTAAGAAACATCTCGCCGTTGGAATTCCACTTTGCTTCGAAGCTGGTGGAACCAGTGACTGCGACCGAGGAACGAATCACAGTGCGTTTTTTGTTCGCGCATGTGGCAAAGCACAAATGGCCTTCATCCAAATAGACGCTGTAGCCCGCTCGATTGCCACCGTGAGCGAGGACAACTCCCGAGGGAGAACCGGGACGAATCGTGCCTTTGATTTGCAGCGAGCGGCCTCCAGCGACTTTCGGCGCTCGAAATGCCGGGAGGTCGAGCCATGAGTTTCCGTCCAGCTGAAGTGAAGCGGTACCGCCCTTGACGCCGTGATTTACAAAACGAAGAAGCTGGTTGCTGGCCAGAATCGCGATCGTTGGCACGGGCGCGGTGAGTGGAGCCTTATTGTCGAACGCAAAGCCGACATCGTCGGCCCACTCGGAGATTCGGGCAGCCATCGCCGTGGCACGTTCCGGGTGTCCGGAAAGAAGATTGGTGGTCTCGCCTTCATCCGCCTCGAGATCGAAGAGCTGTG
The DNA here is from genome assembly GCA_029941865.1 of Fuerstiella sp. GTDB lineage: Bacteria > Planctomycetota > Planctomycetia > Planctomycetales > Planctomycetaceae > Fuerstiella. Next base: position 1,551 of record JAPYTO010000392.1, read on the forward strand.
CTTCGCTACCGTCGGGATTGACCAGAAACTTCCACCGGCCGTCCCGCATCGCGAAAGTGGGACTCTGGTGCTCCGGTTTTCCGCCTTTCAGAATCGCGTGAGGATGGCCGTACTGCCAGAACACGGGTTTGGCGCGACGGGAAGCCTTGCCCAGGAGAACGTCGCCACGGTCCACACCGTCGAGGTCATCCTCGACCGCAATTCCAGCGAAGCGACAGATGGTCGGAGAGACATCAATCGCGCTCATTATGCTGGTCGTGTCTTCTACGCCGGCTGGAATTGTACCAGTCCAACGCGCGATGAACGGCATGCGGATGCCACCTTCAAACAGTGACCACTTCCGACCCCGGTAAGGACCAGTGAAACCCGCCGGAGGCCCGGTCTTGTATTTCCTTGGCCAGTCCGTGGGACCGTTGTCGCTTGTGAAGAGGATCAGAGTTTTCTTTCCAAGATTCAATTCATCGATTGTCGCGATGACCCGCCCGATCTGCCTGTCCATCTCTTCGAGCACTGCGAAAAAGTTGCGAACATAGGGATCGTCGGATACGGATTTGAATTTGTCTGCACTACCAGGATGTGGCACGTGCGCGTCGTGAACGTCGTTCGGAAACAGCCGCACGTAAAACGGGCCGTCGCGGTGCCGCCGGATGAAATCGATCGTGCGGTCTGTTTGGATCTGCATCCGCTCCCACCGCTCGCAGGGAATGATTTTTCCGCGGCCGAGAGCCTGCGCCCTTTCGACACCCTTCGAATTGGAAATAATGCGATCGCCCAGGCCTTCGAAGGAAACCAGGGATTCGTCAAGTCCGTAAGCCTGAGGCAGAGGAGCGTCGTCGACATCACGGCCGCCTCCCATATGCCATTTGCCGAAATGAGCGGTTGCGTAGCCAGCAGCTTTCAGCTTCTTCGCAGTCGTCGGTGCTGTCGAGTCGAGGTAGTTAGCCATGCCACGATTCGCGTTGCCAGCCCGACTATTCAGGAACGAATGGATTTTCCAACGTCCCTGATACTGACCGGTAGTGAGAGCGACTCGAGAGGCAGAACAGATAGGCGAGTTGACGTAGAAGTTGGTCAACTTGATGCCTTCCGCAGCGAGCTGGTCGATATTTGGCGTTTTGATTAGCGGATTGCCAAAGCAGCTCGGATCCGCGAATCCCATATCATCGATGAAGATGACCAGGATGTTCGGCTGTTCGCATTTAGAACTCTCTGCGGAAGCCGATTCGAAGCACGCCGAAATTGCGACAAGAACGAGGACGGTCAAAGTGTATTGCTTCATTTTGTCAGGACTTCTATTTCTGTGAGCCGGCGGCGCTAGCCACGGATATCTGTTTTTCGCTGTCGTTTGAACACGAACCAACGCTATCGCATACGGCTCACGGGGACTCACTAATCAGCTTCAACAAGCACACGCAGTTGGTCAAGTTTTTGCGGTGCCACCATAAGATCAAGAATCAACGTTCGCTGGTCGGCCGCAAGAATCACACTGTCGAATCCCGGGCGATCGTCGCCCTCAGGTCGAGGCTCGACCGCTCGCGGGGTTGGGTATTCGACGTCCGGATTCCCGAAGATGGCCTCCGATTCTTCCAGCAATCGCGTCGCCGTAATAACACCGACAATCGGTTTCGCGAAGGTGATCTGTCCGTGAACGCTCCGCTTTCGGTTGGGAGATTTTCCCGCTGGGAATGAATCGAACTGCAACAGGTAACTTGTGACTCGACGCCCGGCAGAAAGCGTTCGCTTTTCCCGATAACGCGACTTCGCGTATTGCCCCGGATCTACCATATCCACCCGAATCGCTTCTTCCGGAATGAAACCGCTGCGTTCCGGAAACACGACGATGTGCTCATTGTCTTCATAGTTACCCGGATGAAAGCCGGGGCCGGGAGAGACAAAGCGTATTGAGCCCGTTGTCTGCAGCACGCCGGAATTGACCGGCCATGCGTTTTCAAAAGGAGCGACCTCGTACTCTGTCGAATCAATCGTTGGCGATTGCTCTGATGCACGGACAGCCTGCCCTTCGCGGACCAGTGCTGGCTGGCTTGATGTCGAGCCTGTTCTACTAACCGAGACCTCGCCCTCAAACACACACACGTCCGTTGTCCCATCGTCTCCAACGGAAACTCCAAACGCTGTTCCCAGATCGACAACATGCGCTGTGTCCGTGTCCACGACAAAGCCAATCGCCGATTCCGGGATTCTTGCCGTGACAACTCCACGCAGCAGAATTACCCGCATTTTATTGACGACTTCGATCTTTGCCGGTCCTTCGATAACAACGCTCGCACCACTAACAAACTCCAGCCGAACCAATCCTCGGTCGAGACTGAGTTGGCCTGACATGACTTGCTGGCCAGAACGAATCGCAACGTCGTCGCTGTCGTAAGCACCAACTGATTGCGCGACCACGGCAACGTGTGGTGTGTCAACCGATTGGACGACTGGCGAATTTTGCGGCCGGAGCCAGGCGATGGCACCCACCAGCAACATGATTGCGGCAGCCGTCGAAACAATCGCTGCAACCGCCAGCCAACGGGACTTCAACGCGGACGCGGATGGCGATTCGGCAGCCACCACGTTTGGCACACCCACTCTCTGTGGATGGCAGTCAGCCAGCACTGCCTGCAGCGCCGTGTGCGTGGCAATCTGATCCAGATACAGCTTTCGAGCCGCGTCGTCCGATTCCACACGTTTCAGTAAGTCTGCTCGCTGATCGTCATCCAGTGCTCCGTCGAGCATTTCCTGAATCAGAACCGCTGGTGATCGATGGTCGTCGCTCATCCGGCCATTCCTTCCTGAAGACGTTCCTCGACACAGGCAGACAGCAGGTTGCGAATTCGGTAAAGCATCTGCTTCATCGCCGAAGTGGTTCTCCCAAGGTCCTCAGCCAGCGTCGTAATCGATGCCTCTCTGCCGTATCGCTTGTGAAGCAATGTTTTGTGCTCGTCCGAGAGTCGCTCCACGCATCCACCCAGCAATTGAATCCGCCGTTCGGTTTCCTCAGCCATCACCTCTGCGACCGGAGCAAGCTTCTCGGCAAAGGCCTCGTGTAATACCAGCCGATCACGCTTTCTATCACGTAGATGAGCCAGCACCTGAAAGCGGGCGGTGTTGTAAGCCCAGGACTCGAAACTCGCGTCACTCTGAAAGTCATCCGCCTTGCGAATGAGAACGAGATTCGTCTCCTGCAAAACATCCTGTGCCGCCACCGGATCAGCCAGCAGCGAGAGGATATATGCATGCAATCTGTTCTGAATCGCCGTAACGGCAAGGAAATATTGATCTGACGTCATGCTCGATCCGCAGTAAGGGCCTATTGCGCTCCCAGTCGATACTCAATACCACTGTCGGCCACGAGGTAACGCGCCACATCCAGAATTCTACCGAACAACGAGGCGTAATCTCGGTCTTCCGAACCTCGCGCCGGAAATCTTCAGTCAAGGCTGTTCTTCAAGCGATTGAGAACGTGGGTCACTCACGCCCTGCTGACTGGCAGATATCGGGCCAGTTCTGTCCGTTTTCGTCCTGAAGTGCGTCGAATTACGTTGGTTTGTTGGCTCTGGTGGTGGCGTGGCCTCAGAACTAGAAATACCCGCAGCTGCAGAAGCGAAGAACTCATCTTACTATTCAAACAACCAAGAAGCCGTGCGGCGGTAAGCGTCATTTCTGTCCCATGGTACTCAACTGCATCAGAGCCACGGGCGACCG
>JAPYTO010000393.1 GCA_029941865.1 Fuerstiella sp.
TGCTGGGCGAGGTCTGGAGACCTGCGCCCAGCGCAGGGATTCACGCGACAAAGCAGCCGGCATTATGATGGTGGTCTCGGTGGTTGGTCCAGCGTACGTTGCATGAGGTCAGCGATCTCCACGTCGCCGGACCAGTCACGTTGCCGCAGTCCATTGACGACATTCTGCTGACGCTCTGCGCTGTGGTTCTGGTTCAGCTTCGATTTGCCTTCGATGCGGTCAATGGTGATCGTAAAGCCGACGATCGCTGCGACAAGTTGAGTGACGAATTCGTCTTCTGCGGATTCAAGTTCCCATGGAGCCGGCATCTCGGCTTCGTAGAAATTCACGTAACGTCGCACGATGTCGTGCAGTCGCTGAGGATCATGCTCAATCTTCAGTGTCCCGTAAACGTGCACGGCAACGTAGTTCCATGTTGGTAGCACATTTGTATCGCCGAACCACGACGGCGAGATGTAGGCATGCGGGCCGTGAAAGATAATCAGAACTTCCGTGTCAGCGGCGGTCTTCCACTGGGGGTTTTCTCGGGCCATATGGCCGACCAGCGTGCCTTGTTGACCGGAGTTTCGTTCCAGCAGCAGCGGCAGGTGCGAAGCGGTCGGTGTCTTATCATGCACCGATGTCAGCACACCGAAACTGTGAGCCTGGATGAAGTTGTGCAGTGCTTCGAGGTCATCCACGACAAACGACGGCGGTGTGTACATTGTCACGCTTCAGCAGGATGGAGTGTGTTTGGATGGAAACGGCACAAACGAAGCGCACGTCTACAAGTGGTTTCAATACCAGCACGCAGCGCCAGCAAGTGAGTTACCGCTCGGGTTTTCTCACGAGTTTGACCCACTCGCTGGCGCTTCGAGCTGGTGTTGCGAATCATCAATCGTTCAGCGGCAGTGAATAATGAATGAACGTTTCGTTGTGCTTCCAGCCGCGTGATTTGTACAACGTCTGAGCGGCAAAGTTTTCGACGCCCGTCGCCAGTTCCAGTCTCAGCGCACCGGTTTCGCGACCGAATTGAGTGACCGTTTCCAGCAACGTGGTACCGATGCCCTGCTTTCGATTTGCTTCCGAAACGAACAGATCATTCAACAGCCAGACGGATTCCATCGAGACGGATGAAAACAAGGGATACAGTTGAGCGAATGCCACCGGAGTCTTATCCACGACCGCCAGAAATACGACAGACTCGCTGTTCTGCAGACGGTGACTCAGGAAGTTGCGAGCACCATTCAGATCTGATTCCATTCCGTACCACACGCGATACTGGTCGAATAACGGAGCCAGCGCTTCGGTGTCATCGACGGTTGCATGAATAACTTCGTGATCTGCTGGCATGAAATGCGGTCCGTAAGTGATGAAAGACGTTGTGCGTGGTCAAGTCCGGGAACTGGGGATGTTCCGTAGCCGAACTCGCCAGAGTATGGAGGTTTTTCTCTATGTCGTCCAAAGTCTGGCGACTTCGGCGACCGCAAAACCAAGACGTGGCGAAGCAGTAGATTGTTTCCTGAGTTGTCGGTTCGGACCTCCCGCGGGCGCAGTCATGAGTGGTTGTAAAGTTGGCTAGGGAGGCCAGGGTTGGAACGAGGTGCAAGTGAAACCCCGGGGCTTGCTTCGCCGGCTCAGTTCAGCCCCGACCACCCACCGGTCGGAAACCACGTTCCGTTTCTGCACCCGATTCCCGCTGTGGGAAGCGACCGACTTCCGTTTGCGACACCCGTCGACAAGAATAGTTCGCCCCCAGGCAGCTCCGTCTACACGAAAGCTCTGTTAATGATTTCCAGATACTTCGTCATCGCAATGTTCTACACGATGACCGCCGCGTGGTCAGCCGATCGTCCGAATTTTCTGATGATTGCGGTGGACGATCTGCGACCAATGCTGGGATGCTACGGACATCCCGGCATTCACACTCCCAATATCGACCGTCTTGCCGAACGCGGAGTTGTCTTCGAGCGTGCGTATTGTCAATACGCCAAGTGCGGCACGTCGCGACTGTCGCTGATGACCGGCTTGCGTCCGGATGCGATCGGCGTCTTCAGCAACAATGCCAGGGACGTTGCAGAGTTTCGAAAACGCCGCAGCGATGCACCGTCGATCGCTGCGTGGATGAAGCAGAACGGGTATCACACTCAGAGCTTCGGGAAGATTTATCACGACGGCTGGGACAATGCTGCAGACTGGAGCGTGCCGTCCAGTCCCGGTCGGCCCAGGGAAATGTGGGAAATCGTTGATGACGCAGATCCGAGTCAGCCGACCTTGATCGCGGAACGCCTGGATTGTCCTGTCATGCAGAGCCCTGATGTTTCTGATGAGCATCTGTTTGCAGGACGAATGACGAATCAGGTCATCGCGTCACTCAACAACCTGCCGCAGGATATGCCCGCGTTTCTTGCCGTTGGATACCGCCGACCGCATTTGCCGTTTATCGCGCCGAAGAAGTACTTTGATCTCTATCAGCTCGACGAATCCTGGCTGGCACCAGCGGCGATTCCTGGAGACGATCAGCCCGTCATGGCATGGTACAATTCCGATGGCTACGTTGGTTCTGCGCGGCGCGTGGGTTTGACAATGCCCAATCCGCCCAATCGTCAGCAGGCCATGGCATGGAATGGCTATGAAATGCGCAGCTACGTTGGCGTGCCGAATCACGGTCCCATTGATGTGGCCACGCAGCTGCGGCTGCTGCAGGCCTACGCCGCGTGTGTCTCCTACGTCGATACACAGATCGGACGACTGCTGGACGCGGTCGATCAATCGGCGCACTTCAAAGACGCCACAATCATTCTGTGGTCCGATCACGGTTGGCATCTGGGTGAAAAAACGGCATGGGGAAAGATGTCCAATTATGAAATTGCCACGCGAGTGCCGCTGATCGTTGCCGCGCCGGGGATCAAACCCGGGCGGACGAAGGCCATTTCAGAATTGGTCGACTTGTATCCCACGATCTGTCAGCTGGCCGACGTTGAACCGCCGAGTCAATTACAGGGCGAAAGTCTGAAGACCGTTTTGCTGCACCCCCGGCAGAAGTCCAGGGCGATTGCGTTCAGCCAGTACTCTCGGTTCAGCGGCAAGTACATGGGGAAAGCACTTAGAACCGATAGGTATCGGTTCGTGATGTGGACGAATGTGAAGACACAGAAGGTCGTCGAACGTGAACTCTACGATCACCAGACCGATCCGCACGAAACCAAGAACATGGCGGCGCAGGCGGAACATGCTGAGCTTGTGCGGCGGCTGGAACACCAGCTGGAGACCAGCTGGCGGTAATTACAGCAGTGCTTTTGTTGAATCAAAGGACAGGCTATCCACAATGTCTGATACGGGCGAAAACTGGACTTTTCTGCATGTCAACGACAGCCACATGGGCACGCCGCGATCGTTTCGGTTTCGCCCGGCCGTGAATCGACGCTGGTCGGCGATCAAACAGCAAATGGCGAACACCGACGCGGATCTGCTGATTCACGGCGGAGACCTGACGCGCGACGGAGATATTCATGAGTTCGAATATCAGCAGGCGAAGCAGGATCTGGAGACGTTGCCGTTCCCAACCTTTGTGATTCCCGGCAACATGGATGTCGGCAACAAACATACTTCGCAGAATGGCGCGAAACGCAAGTGGGAAAAACGCGGCCTGGGCTGGAACGATCCGGATCTGAACATGACGTCAGAACGTCTGGACCTGTTTGCCTCGTGGTTTGGGCCGATTCATTGGACGTTCCAGTATCGCAACGTGCGGTTCACAGGCTTCTATTCCGCCGTGGCCGGAACCGGCCTGCCCCAGGAAGAACGGCTTTGGCAACTGCTGGAACGTCTGCCTCAGCTGCCGCAGACTCAATACCACGTCGCGATGATGCACTACTGGCCGTTCATGGAAACACCGAACGAGCCGGCGTGGGATTTGACTGACCCGGATCAGTACGACAACTGGTACTTTTCCATCGACCCGCCACATCGACAGCGTCTGTGGGATCTGTTGCAGGCAGCCAACGTTGACATTCTGTTTTGTGGACACGTCCACACCGGTCGGTCTGTTCAGGAAATAGATGGCATCCGCATCTTCCGCACGGCTGCCGCCGGCAACACGTCCCAACTGGCCGATCGTTGGACCGATGCCGATACGCGATTCGGTTTCCAACGTTGCGAAGTCACGCCCTCGGGCATTGACGTTGCGTTTGTTCCGGGGAACGACCAGTGTGACGAATTCGATTCGTATGGTCCGATGGGGCATCCGTCAGCTGAGAAACGGGACTATTCCATCGCACGTCAAAAACCGGCGATTCAATAATTGGACAGCGTCAGTTCTGCGGTTTCCGCACCAAGGTATTGAACACATTGACCACCGCGTTTTGCTCCCAGGCTCCGGCCGTCGAAGTTCCGCTATTCCGTGTTTCGTTGGTCATTGAGACAATAAGAAATGATGTGAACAGGAACTACAACATGTCACTCTCCCTTTGGGAGAGTCGGGCTATCAGGCCCGGAGAGGGTCCCACCCGCCAGCGAGAGCGCCACTTCAATGACTGGAGTTTGGGAGCAGGAATCACACACACACACTCGCTCGCGCTTCGAGCTGATATACGATGCTGTTTCTGTGAAAGTGGCGCAGCCTGATCGATGTCGGGGTAATCGACGATTACATGAGGCTCACTTCAGTGGTCGTCCCGTTAATGGCTTGCCGTTTGTGTCGAGAATCTGAAAGTGATGGATGCCGTAAGGATTTCCATCGACGTGAGTCCAGACAACCTGTTTCTGGCGATTCACTTCGATCAGTTTTGGCGCGTCTTTGTCTTTGCGTCCGCCTGCATAGCTGGTGATCACAACGTTCCCATTTGGCAGGACCTGACCGCCACAGGGATCCTGCAGCCACGGTCCTGGAAGGTCATCGTTGGTCAGTTCCCAGACGATCCTGCCGTGCTCATCGAACTCCACAACGCGGTTTGAGTGCGTGCAGCAAACAAGTGTGCGATCTTTTTGGTGGCGAATGGCAGTGAATGGCCACGAGTGAATTTTGTGCTCAGGGTCACCTGCGACAGTCGTGTCGAACTGACCCAGCAATTTCCCGCTGGCGTCATAATGCATGACGGCAAAGTTAAACAGATGAGGCGCAAGATATGTTCCGTCCGCCAGCTTGCGGGCCATCCGCGTCTGCATGTGATGGTTGGCTTTTTGGCATTGCAGCGGAAATTCCACAAGCACTTTTCCCGTACGGTCGATCTCCAGCAGTCGCGGCTTCGGTCCGGC
>JAPYTO010000394.1 GCA_029941865.1 Fuerstiella sp.
TCAACGTCGGGAAACTGCACTTCCGTGCATCTATGTTCCAGACGCCTGTTGCTGCCGCAATTGAGTAAACAGTCGTGCGAATCGCGGCTCTGCGGACTGCCTTGCCTCCTTCGGCGTCCCTTTCTCGTGCGCTACACCGAGCGAATCACAAGTCGGTGAAATGCGTGGCAGAGTCTGGATGCCTTGTTTTTTCGCGACAACAGCGTCACGGAGTGGCGCCGGAACCGGCAACGCGATGCTCTCTGCGCCAGCAGCCGGCCGCAGCATTTCCCGGGGAGGGACGATGGCGACCACACGTTCTCGAGCCATATGCAATAATCGCGGCGCGTAACCACCTACGTAGGCACCGATTGTCGCCGTCTCTTTCGCATCTTCGATTTGCCGTTGCACATTGCCGGGCGATGATCCGACGTCTGAATCTGAAAGAACGGTGTCTCCTGACGGTCGGTCGCTCGTCGACGCACGGTGGGCAGATGTCGGTCCCGTGTCAACCTCAGGAACGATGCCCGCTGAAGTTGGTGCCTCGGAAAGACTGGTTGGGCGGACGTTTACATCGACCTCGGCAATCCCAGGGAAGAAATCAGACAAACGATCACCTTCCGACGTGGTGGCGGAATCGATGCTCGAATCAGGATTCGGTTTCTCGTCTGAACACGAAGGTGTTGCAACCGTCCCCCCCGAGATCGGCAGTAACATTTTTTCCACACACTCGCTCGTCTCATTGTTCGCGAAGTCAATTGCCTGTCGTTCGGTACGAACCGAGTCGATTTCATCGACTGGCAATTCGACCGGTGTTTCCGTCTCAGCAATTGCCAGTCCAACATTGCGACAGACACCGTCAATCCGTTCCTCGCTGTCCAGCAGTTGGCCGATCTTCGTGAATTCACTGATGAGCTGTCCGTCGATCCATTCCGCCGTGTTTCCCTGAACGTCTTCGGCGACTTCCGACGCTGATTTATCCGAATGGCGTGAGTGCAGAAGATCAGGCGACGCGACTTCTGTAAGCATTCTCTGGATGTAATCAATCGACTCATCCGGATGATTGACGTCCAGTTGTGGCAACGGCACATCGATGTCAAAATCGGGTGATACGACGTCGGCCGTGACGGGGCGAATTCGCGAAAGCTCCAGCGGTCGTTCGTCCACTTCGACGATCGGTATCGAAAAAACAGGTGCCACGCCCGTGATATCAGGAGGCCAGACAGGAGTCGGTGAAACCTCCACCAAACGCTCCCGCTGTCCCAACTCAGGCTCAACGGACCGGCCCAGTTCGCACCACGTGTACCGATCAAATACCGGCATGGCGTTTGCCTGAAGGGGCTGCGGAGTACTCCTCATAACCGACGCGACAGCTGGCGCAGGCCATGCACCTGCGGGGTTCCAGCGAAAATACCTCCCCAACGACGCGTCGACTGTTTCCGCTGGTTCACCCGACAGAAGAGATGCTGTCTCGACCGTGACATCTTCGTCATCCAATTCCTGGAAGTCTTCTTCAGGCGATGGCGTGCCACCAGCAAGCACAAGGTGATGCTCCAGACTCGACGAGCTGGACGTCACTTCATCGTCGCGATCGACGCATGCAGCCCCCGTGGCATCAACTGTGTCAGCAGGCGTGTCACCGAAATTGTCCGCGTCCTGCAACACCGTCGGGTCAACAGAATTTCCAGCCAGGAAATCGGCACCTAGCGCCATAAGATCGTCGACTGACGTGTCCGACGACGATTCGAATTCGGGGTATTCGGACGTGCGATCGAAGAAATCGACAGCGCCGACTTCGACGGCACCTGCGGATGCACCGTCTGTTTCGCTCGATTCAGCGTCGTCATGATCATCGTTCGAAGGCAGCGGTGATGCATCGCCAATGACTTGCCCCACTTCGAACGTCTCGACTACGGAATCGACTACGGATTCGACTACAGATTCGACTACGGCGGCCTCGCGTGGTGGTGCCTGAAATCCGATTTCGACAACGCCGGAACTATCGGAACTGTTCGACGATTCCAGCGGTATTGAATCGCCGGAGCTGCCAATCTCAATCACTCCATTTGACGACGTAGCATTATCAGACGGAGTGCTCTCGCTCGAGAATTCCGCAACCGAGACTTCGTCGTGGTCATCTTCCTCGTCCTCCACGAATGCCGACGCATTCCACGCATACGGCAAATGCTGCAACCGTTGCAACGCTTCCGTCACCACAGCGGCGGACACACGAGCGATCGGTGCGTCCGCAGCAGATTCTGAGCCGCTGCCGTCGGCACTGCTGCGCTGCTGGCCGCGAGAGGCATGTTCATCGCATACGACAAGACATTCATCGGCCAGCAATCCCAGACACCGCGGGCTTCCGTCGGCGGCAGCAGCAATTCGTTCGATGGCTTCGGGTTCAAATATTTTCCCCAGCACACCGCCTGAATTGCTGATTTGCAGGTCGAGGTAGCGCACGGATTCATCGGACCGCAGGGGCTGCAGAAAGACGTGTGTACGAATCCGCTGCGCGAAGTCCGACATTGTGGGTTCAGCCAGAGTTTCCTCAAGACTAAGTGGTCCTGTAATCAACAGTCGCAACAACCTGCGTCCGCCCGCTTCCTCCTCCAGCAGGGCTCGGAGTTCGGCGAAAACTTCCGGCTCAACAAGATGTGCGTCATCCAGCAGAACGACAATTGGTCCCCAGAAGTCGCACGCACGTTGCAGGCATTCGATAATGTCCCACCGTCGTATGGAGTTGGCAACATTTTCCGGCACATCGGATTCATCGGTGCTGCCGGCCTTTTTCAGGGACCGGTGCAGTGAGTGCAGCAGTGCGGCTGCCGATCGAACGGCGCCGCCGCGCAGGAACACGGTTTGGCTGTCGGCCTGCAGCAAGCGACGAAGAAACTCCACCGTCACCGTCTTCCCGCAGCCGGACGGCGCGGTCAGGACGGCAACGCCAAGGTCAGACTTCAGCGCATGCAGAATCGCCGGAATGATTTCCCGGTGCGTTTCTGATTCAAAGAAGTCGCTTTCCGTCAGGACTGGCTGAAAGGGCTTCCGGTGCAGGCCAAAGCGGTGCTCGTACATCCGTGTATCCGTTCGTGAGCGTCAATAATTTCGGCAAATTCTGCCGCCCCGGTTAAACGCAGAGGTCGCCCTCCACAAAGTCCGGACGCAGCAGTCCAATGAGAAGATCGATCCGGCAAAACCGGTTTCTTGAGAACATCTGCCCACGGCGGCAGGGTCGCTTCAGACTACAGCGCCGTACGTTGATTCGTGGTCACAAAAAACGGGTCTCAGCAGGAGAAACCGGCACGGCCCCGGGGGGCAGTAGGATTCAGAGAACCAGGCCCCCGACAGAGCCAGTGTTGTGAGGAAAGCCCCTGAACGGGGCCGCAATACAAGCGATAAACGCAAGCGAGTGGATCCCTTGTGTCTGCGAAACACACTTGTTCGCGCTGCGTGCGCTTATCAAGAACGGCAAAGCCTCACCAGTGCTCAAAAACAGAGCTGGTGGTTTACGATCAGGAATAATCAGACCAGTAAACTGCTGCAGTAGCTCTTCAAGCACACGAATTGGGGCGGGGTAGGGAGGCATGGCGAAAAATGCAGGCCGAAGGCAGATACCTAACCCCATAATTACGCTTCGAAGAAGCACCAGGACAGTTTGGGGTGGTCCGTCAAATCTGCCAACGCCGACGTGGCAGCACTACGAATAGTCGGAAATATCCGCCGTAATGTTGAAGGACTTGCCAAGGCGATTGAGGTCGTCCAGCAGACTCTGCAGACTGAAGCCATCCGGCACGACGATCTTCATGACCATTTCAAAGCCATCGCCATTTCGCGTGCGAATCGCGTGCATCCCGGCGATGTCGATTCCGCAGATGGAAATGGCGGACGAAAGCTCCCGCAGCACACCCGGCTGATTGTCGCCGCCAACACGCAAAGAGTGAAGTCTTGCCGACGTGAGATCCGGCGACTCAACTCGCTCCGCTGCCGGAACTCTGAGATTGACATCAATGCCGAATGGGCGACAGGTATCCTGCAGGTGGTCGGTAATGACGGTGGGGTCAAGGTGCTCCGGAAACTCCGCAGAGAAAATCATGGTAAAGAAACCACTAACCACGGTCTGGCTGGCCTGACGCAAATCACCACCAAGTTCCTCCATCGCTTTTGTCACAGCGGAAAGAATTCCCACTCGATTTGCGGCGGTCATTGTGATGATGTACTCATTGGCCATGGGAACGCGTCAATCGTCCTGCGGAAGGCTTTACTGTGGACTGGATGAACAAAGTTCCACGACATGACCATCCGGATCTGTCAGAAAGACCTGAACCGCCCCATCCGGGCGCGTCTTCGCGTCGGAAACAAGTTCTACGCCAAGCGTTTTGAGGATCTCAGCCGCGGCCCGAGCATCGTCGACCTCGAACGCAAAATGGTGATTTCGGCTGCTTTTCTTAAGAATTCCGTCTGGAAAACCTGCTGGCCCGCTGGCCTCGTGTTCCTGGATTAAGTGGACCAACGTCGCTCCCGCCTGAAACCAGGCACCGCCAAAGTCGAACCCGGGGCGGGACACTTCCGTCATCCCCAGCATGCCGACGTAGAATTGCCGACTGGCTTCTACGTCCTTGACGATCAACGTGACGTGATCAAGATGTTTCACTTGAATGGGAGCAGCAGCAGACATCGTAGAAAACCTGATGATGTGCGGAAAACCTGATGAACAGGCATTCTGACGATAAACGCCGCTCCGCACAATCGACCGGTCGAATGAGTTCGTTGTTCAAACGCGGTGGTTCTTACGGCATAATGCCCTGTCAAACAGTAATTTTCCACCCGCTGATGCTGCCCTCACCGCCACCACCTGATCAGTGAACTCAAGCGGACGGCTCACCAGAGAAGCGTGCCGCTTAACAACGACTCGCGAATTCGTCGTGCGACAGACACCCCAACCGGATCTGCAGGCCCGCTTGAAGCCGCAGCCTGATCAACAGCAACAAATCCCCGGCACGGCACGCAGACGCTTTCCGACAAACACGGTGACCATCTGTAACGATTCTGCGGAAAGTAGTGATTGGATCAACCCCTACTGCCGATGATGGTGTTCAGAGGCAGTATCGGTCTGTCCTGAAACACCTGCAATCTCTGCCGGACCGTTTAGTTGAGACGACGGCTGACATGTGACGAACTCGGCTCTGCGAACCGGATTGTTTTCCGGGGGCGACCACAGCAACGCAAGTTGTTGATTTGGTTCGCAAGCCGAGT
>JAPYTO010000395.1 GCA_029941865.1 Fuerstiella sp.
CCCGTCAAAAACCCTTCGTTTTCTCGTGACGTACGCTGTCTCATTCTGGACGTCGTTCGTTTGACCTGTCATTCTTAACACTTCCTGACGAGGACATTGTCCTCAACCCAATTTCGAACCGTCTTCGACGGTTTGTTCGAGCTCACGCTCGGAAGAGTATTGTCCGCTTCCATGAGTCGTTGAAAACAGGCGCAAAATGCGTCACTGGCATGGGAAAAGACTCTATTTGTCTCCAACTTGTCAGCCCGTCCTGCACTCGCATTACTTTGTCTGCAGAAGAACTGCAAGAATGCGAGGTTCGTTGATTGTTCGTTCGTTTTCGTTCCGCAAATATGTAAGGAACGGGACGACAAACAGATCGTCGAGACATCGACGTCTCACAGATGTGGTGGAATCTATGCCGGTGGAAGTTACTGACAAGGGCCAGATGTTGAGGATCTGGCTGATGATGCTTGCGGCCTGCTGCTTGCTGCTGACAGCTACTCCATACGCGTTAGCGGTCCAGGAATCGCCAGAGACTGAAGGTGGTCCGCCAGGAGGAGCAAAGCCTGAACCCAACAATGCGGGGGGACAGGCTCAACCTGACAATGCCCCCGGTGTAGTCGCCCGGCTGGCGCAACAAAAACTTGTGAACAATCTGCGGCGCATGCAGAAGTCGCTGCTCACTCCGGAAATTGTGGCGGGATTCAGCTCTGATAATCGCACTTATCGGCAACTTCTGAGAAATGGAATCCGCCGCGGAAATGCCAAGGAACTCGAAATCCTTCAGACCTGTCTCAAGTACAGAGTCTATTCGCTGTCCGATCCGGATGTCCAGAAGAACCCTGGTCTGTTTGAAGCAGCATTCAGGAACCTGGAACGCGAACTCAACAGTGCGAGCGCAGGGATCGTGAATGCCGCCGACAAGCAACGTTTTCGCGAACGTCTTTGTGACGAGCTGCTGCCACTATTCAAGGAACTGTTGCAGAATAACCTCAATGCACGGTCTATCGCACTCGAACTTCTACTCGATTTTGAGGTTGCCCCCGCCAGGAACAATCGCGGCGTCGTCATGTTCGATCAGGTAGACGACGTGCTGCTTGAGGTTCTGACTGATCCCCTTCAACCGGATGTCAGCAAGACGCGAGCTGCAAACGTTTGCAAGAATTACCTTCAGAAGGCGGACGTCACCCCGCAGGTACAGATCACCCTGGTAAATGCGTTGATCTCAGAACTGGCACGGAAATTTACGGCGGTCGCGTACCAGAACACTCTGCTGGCAGCGTTGGAAGAGGTCTCTACACCCCGCGAACTTGTCGGTAAGAAACGTGCGATCGTGATGCTTGCTGCGACTGCGACGATTCAGGACAACACTCGTGACATCCTTATTCGCTGTCGAGCAGCCCGGGTATTGGGCCGCTGTGGATTTGATTCGGCCATCGAATTTGAGGTTCTGGCCTGGAAAGTGGCTGAACTGACCCTCGAAACCGGTGTGAGGTACAACGATTCGAAGAATATGCAGGACTCGAAATGGCCGTCGTGCGGTTGGCACCTGTACCTCGCTTTTCACCCTGAAGAGAGGAAGGAAACCACAAAGGGTTTTCTGAATCGTGATGCCAAGTCGACACTTGTTCGCGGTGGCTACGATGCTTCTTTTGACGTTATGTTGAAACTAATGCTACACGACGGCAAAGTGGGAGCCGGGCCACTTACTGCATTGTTCAAGTGGGAGGGAAAGAACAAGCCAGCAGATCTGACGTTTGACCCGGCATGTCCCCCGCTTAAGTAACTCCGGACCAACACGTTCCCAAAAAATAGCCGACCGTTTTCTGTTTATTCTGGAAGCAGTGAGTACTGTTCGGAACGGCAGGTCGAATAAACCGTCGAAGACGGGTCGCCTTACCATTCCGGCTCAGCGTCCAGCACTCCCGCCTTGATCTGCTTTTTCGCGGCGGCGGCCATTTTCTTTGCCGCTGTCCGTTGATCTTCACTCAACTGAGACAGCCGGACCTGCTTCAGCTCGGCCAAAGCCGCAGACGGTCGTTTGTGATGGACCAGCAGCACCTGAGCGAGCCGGACTCGTGCCCACGCGGCGGCGTCAGGAAATCTTTCGACGTACTCTTCCAGATAGATTTCCGCATCGTCCGGCATATTGGCTCGCAACAGGCCGATCGCCAGTTTTTTCAATCGTGATTCATTGAATTGCGAGTCTGAATCCTGCAACTGATGCGTCAGCATTTCTTCGGAGGCACCAATGAAATCTCCACAATCGATCATTTCGTTGATCCTGTTCAGACGCTTCGAGTTTCGTTTCGGTCGACTGTCATCAGGAAGGTCATCTTTGACGGCAACGTCACTCTTGCCGAACATCAGCTCCGGATTTGCGTAACTGGAGACCGTCGTGCTGGAGTCGGCATACCGACCATAGTTGCCGCTCCAAACCCGAAACAGATCCCAGTTCTCACAGTCAACCCAGCCCTTCTTCAGGTACAGCACTCCCGCTCCGAAACCGATGAGCGCACCGGAAAGATGCAGCGCCGCGGTACTCATGCCCATGCCATGCAGCAGAGTCCAACTGACCAATTCCCAGCCCAGGTAGAAGCACGCGTACCACATGATCGTGACGTCAAAGATAAAGATACGGAAAAACAGCGAAAAGAAGACCTTAAGCTCGTTCTTCGGGGCCCAAACCAGGCTGACACCCATCAGGCCCATGATGGCCGAAGACGCACCGACAGCCCCGCCCCGATTCCACGGCAGCATGATGAACTGAATGAGAGCGGCCTGAGCAATTCCGATGGCCAGATACAGCGTCAGCATCCTTCGCCAGCCTAGCTTGCCTTCGACAACCAGACCGAAGCCCCACAGAAAGAACATGTTGCCGATCAGATGAAAGAACCCCGCGTGAGCAAACATCGTGCTCAGCCATTCGATGGGGTTGATCACGCCAAAGTGCAGCACCCACGGATCAAGCGTTTCCTCCGCTCCAAATCCGATGGCTACGAAACAGATCACGTTGGCCACAATCAATCCGACAGTGGCAATCGGGTAGTGGTACAACGGGGCGTCGGTGCCGATTGGAATGAGCATACGACGTACCTGAATTGACAGACGGAAAATGGTGTCCGGTAGCACAAATGACCGCGCAAAAAGTACCGAGACGTGGTTGAAAGTTGTAACCAAGGCGGTACGGCCACCACGGCAACTCAGTGTTTCACACTGCGATGTGAGCCGCCAGGCGCTAGCCGCGGGTTTGTTCGGGGAAAACCGGCGGCTAGCGTCTGGCCGCTCACGCCGAGAGCTACGTAACTTCAAAAAATTAGTCGCAGAGTTGTCGAGCTGAAATGGACCAATGCTGAACGGGTGTTACGTCCGCCAGTCGTGTTCACATCACAAAGCGGCGCGACGAACGGGTGCATCGAGTTTTCTTTGCCAAATCTGCCACTTCGCGTTTTCGCTCCCCGCGCGAACCCAGTTTCGGTGTTTTTCCAGCGCGTCCGTCCGTCTTTGTCGAGACAGCACGAGCACGTCGATTTTTGCCGACAGCAGGTCCGGGTCGATTGAGTCGCCTGCGATCGCGCGCGCCAAGACTCTGTCTCGCAGTATGAAATCCGGCGTGTTGAATTTGTGGCACATCCACGGCCGCACCGGGATGTACGTCGGCATCAGATAATTAAGCTGCAGCGATTCGCAGAACACCACTTGATCCTGGGCACAGTCATCGAGTGATTCCAACATACTCCAATCTTCTGCCACGAGAAAAAATCCTTCTTCACCACGGTATTGCCAGATGCTATGGGTGACGGTAAAGGCGATATTGTCGAAGCACGCGAGGAACACCACGACAGCCACTGCAATTCGGCGAGGAGGATGAAGACTGATGCCAACCAGAAATCGCTGTAGCTGCGGAATCGCGATCAGAAACAGGGGCATCCAGATGTATCCGCGGGTGAAATGAATTGGCTGCACTGGTCGGGACAGAATCCGATCATGAAGGCTTAAGCCGAGCGCGACGACAGCAGCAATCAGCAGAAACTGTTCCTCACGGCTGAGGCGAAAAGCGCTTCGCCGCAGATGCAAAAAGGCCAGGTACGCCACCGGGCCATAGGCATACAGCACAGTGCTCCATTCCAGGTTCCAGTTCAGTGACCAGTTTTTCTGCAGCGTCGCATGTGCCGGAAATTGCGGCAGCCAGACCTTGTAATATCCCAGCAACAGACACAGCAGCAGAATCGAACATCCCAGCGTCCGCAGGTTGGCCCCGGACCGGTTGCGAATTGCCTCCAGCAGAAACCAGGCATTCAAAGTCAGTAACAGCTCAATGCCGGACCATGGGTGAGTCAGCGCAAGACACCCCGCGAACATCAGTCCCACAGAGTGACGCCTCTGCAGGACCATCCACCAGGTGGCAGCGACAAAACAGTGATAAGTGATTTCGATCCCGTAGACCGTGTTGCGGCCCCAATTCAGGAACCACAGTCCTTCGGTCGGATCGAACTCAAAGACGGCTTGATCCAGCGACATCCCGGTGACCAGTCCCTTCAGGATACCAATCACCGATACCAGGCCCCCGCCCCATAACGCCAACACGGTGATGGACAGTCGATGTTGCGTGGCGCGACGCCTGACCAGTTGCCACGTCAAATAGCCAAAGACCGGCAGCATCACCAGGGTAAGCAGCGTATATGCCGCTCCCGGGGCGATGGACAGTTGAGTCACCGCAGCTCCCAGAATCCACGGCAGCCAATGAAAGTAGATGGCCGGAGCATCGGGATTCGCATCTGACGGATTGGGGTACAGCAGCCCGTTGCCACGGTCAAACACCGCTCGTCCGTTAGCGACGTAGTACGGTTGGTCGTATTGAATGAATCCGGTCGCCGATTCGCCATTCCCAAGATAGTGTGCGGCCAGGATCGTCAGCCACAGCAGCAGAGCGAGGCCAACGACCAGCGCGATCCTTCGATCAACGCACGGCGACGGGTCTCTCGGTTCCGCAATATGGGATTCGGTCATCCGTGAAGTTTACGAAAGAACGCGGCGACCGGTCGAGATCGGTGTGAAACGTGCTTTTTTGCAGGATATCGACTGCCTTTCCTGCAGAAGTGCCGTGCCTCCAAAGTCCGTTACGCGTGGCTTGGGCGACAACCACCGGCATCTGCAGGTTTGACTTCACTTTGAGCGAAAAGTGCAGTTTTGGAGAACAATACCGATCGGGCTTCATCGAAATCTGTTGGGTGGCTACCCTTTCTGT
>JAPYTO010000396.1 GCA_029941865.1 Fuerstiella sp.
ACGGGGTGGCCGGTGCGGAAGTCGGCGAGCATGTGATAATTGACGCTGACCTCGCCGCAGATCCACATGTAGGGCAGGTCTCGCGTGGTGAGCCGATCCAAATGCCGAGCACTGCTGACACCTTCAATGGTGGCGAAGATCCAGAGAGCCATCAGGATTTTCGGGTCGACAGGATCACGGCCGACGCCACCTTCGACGGCTCTGATTTTGGCGTAGACCGGTTTCAAGTCGAGCGATTCCACAAAAGCCCAAACGGCTCTGACTCGATGGTCATCGGGAATGAGCTGGTCCAGCGAAGCATCTCGCCATTGAATCTGAAATCGTTCCGGCCGCTGAGTCCGCACCTTGCGTCCCGCTGCATCAACGTGTTGAGTGGAGTTGTTCATACCCGCCTTATAGCGCCATAGCTCCTGACTATCCAGGGCGGTTTGGGGAAAAAATCACAACCTCTACGGGTTCTCGAACCTTCGTTGCCCTACAGCAATGCGGTGATCGGGTTGCCATCGTGCGCCACAGTGAATGGCCGTCCGGTTGGCGATTTGATGACTTCCTTCAGCGGCAGTCCAAGCGCCATGGCGATTGTCGCGTTCAGGTCAGCGGGTGAGACGCCATTTTCGTCCACGTTGTGTCCTTCAGCGTCAGACTTGCCGTACAGCTGTCCACCTTTTATGCCGCCGCCCGCCAAAGCTGCAGAGAAAACGGCCGGGTGATGGTCTCGCCCGACATTGTAATTGATGACGGGCGAACGTCCGAATTCGGTCGTCAGTACGATGAGCGTTTCCGCCAGCAGACCGCGTTCGTCAAGATCCTTGATTAGATTCCCGACAGCCTTGTCCAGGATATTGGCTCGTGACGGTAAAGTACCCGCATTATAAATGCTGTTGTGCATATCCCAGCCGCCGCAGGTCACTTCGACACATCGCATATTGTTTTCGATCAGTCGACGAGCCAGCAGGCAGCCCTGCCCAAACGAATCACGTCCATACCGATCGCGATCGGCCGCCTCTTCTTCATTCAGATCGAACGCTTTCAGTTCATCACTGGCCAGCAAACTGGTCGCTTCTGAGTAAAGATCGGTGTATGTCTTTACCTTCCGAACGTTGAATTTGTCACGGAAACGTTTATCGAAAGCGTCGATCAGATTGACACGTTTTTCGAAAGAATCACCGGTCAAATATGCTGGCGGTACAGTATTCTCAAGACCACGATTGGGGTCGCCGATCGGCAATGGACTGTAAACCGGATCGAAGAAGCCAGCCGCAGGATGCCGAGCCGGAGCGCTGATGAGTACCGTGTCCGGCAGATTCTTACTTTGTCGTCCTTTAAACTTCTGAATCCACGGGCCCATTGACGGGTGAACTGTGGTCGCAATTTGTTCGTAGCTGGTACGCATAAGATATTCGCCGGCATCATGTGCACCGGTCTGCGTGTACATAGAGCGAATTGCGGCGACGTGTTCGAACTGACTCGCGATCGTAGGAAGAAACTGGCTGATCTGCACACCAGCGACGGACGTGCTGATCGGTGTCGTTTCGCCCTGATTTTCGTGACCCGGCTTCAGGTCGAACGTGTCCAGATGCGTCATGCCGCCATTCATGAACAGATAGATCAATCGCTTAGCCTTGCCTGCTTCGGGTGCTGCTGCGACTGCCTGATCCAGGCCTGACATCAGACCAACACCTAAAGCAGACTTGGCGGCGTACTCAACGAAGCGTCTGCGATTAAGTCCATCCAGTTTTGCGAGAGTTGGTTTCATGAGGTTTTCTTTGTTCTCGAAAGGTCAGACGTGAATTGCTGTACAGCCAATCAGGTGTTTAGAGTCATACTCAAAATTATACACACAGGGTGCACCCATCATCCGGAAGCTATGAGCCGTCGCTCGAAATCGCGTGCGGGCCCGCCGCATGGGTTACTGAATGAATAAGAACTCACGGGTATTCACAAGTGACCAAATGACGTTTCCATAACCCGCTGCACCGTTGGCTTCGACCTCCTGCATCGCAAGGTCCATTTCTTCTTTGACGGGGTCTCGGCTTAGCACCGTTCGGAATACAGCAGTGATACCACTCGGCACCGACCGGGCCTTCATAACGTTGCGATACATCGTGGAATCTTTTTCCAGCATCATGTGCGAAATCGGCCCGTTAAACATGAACAGCACCTGCGGCACATTTCCGGTTGTTGAAGACGCCGAGATCAGTTCTCGATTTGACTGGCCAAACGTTCGCAGAAAATGATTCGCCGGTACCGGGGACGGAAGTTCCGAGGCTCGCGCAAGCAGGTTGCCCTTGTAGTGGTACTTCTTTTCTCGCTGCCATTTTCCGCCGTTGATTTTTCCTTCGTCGGTCAATGCCTGCAGCACTTCCGGTGCCTTAGCTTTGGTCAGGTCCACGCCAATGATGTCCGTCCGAACATTTGCTGGAAGTTCTCGATATTCTTCAGGATCAACTACGGCCAGAGTAAGAAACGAATCCCAGATCTGTTCAGCCGTCATGCGGCGAAGAATTGGCCCCGGAAAGTGATACGGTTCTCCTGGATGAACTTCGGCCGTGCACGCTTCTCGTTGATAGCTTTGCGAATTGAAGATCATCCGCAGGTACTGCTTGGTGTCAAAATTCAGCCGCAGCATTTCCGATTCCAGAAACGCCATCAATTCGGGGTTTTCTGCCACGGTGCTGTCCATCATGTCATCAACCGGCTCAATCTGTCCCACTCCAAAGGCCTGTTTCCACAGTCGATTGGCGATGGTGAGAGCAAAGCGAGGATTATCTTTGGAGGTCAGCCACTCAGCGAACGCGTGCCGTGGAGGTTGGCCACTACGAAGTTTGGCGGGCTTCCCGAACAGCGTTTTCGGCTCAATGACCTCCCCTGCTTTGGCGTTGTCGTAAGCATAGTCTGCAGGCAGCTTGATTTTGCGGCTTGTCTGATCGTTGACGATCTGCATGTTGTAGCCAACCATTCTGTTGAAGCGATATGAGTTTCGGCGACGGTCTTCTTCCTCCTGTTCAATCTCCTCATATTCCATCTGCAAACGCTCACTCGGATTGTCGGCCCAGTACCGCGTGTCGTGACCGCCTGTTCGCGTCAGTGTTCCATACGTGAAGGCTGCCATCTGATAGAACTCTTTCTGCGTCCAGCGATCGAATGGATGATCGTGGCACTGTGCACAGCCGATTCGTGTTCCGAGAAAAATGCGGACCGTGTTGTTCATGTTATCCAGCGGCATATTTGCGTCACGCTGGAGGTACCCGGTTGCCGGATTTTCCCAGACGAGCCCTTCGGCCGTCATCATTTCATGCACACATTTGTCCCACGGCTTGTTCGCAGCCAGTGATTCCTTGAGCCACTGCCGGTAGTGTTCGCCACGGACGTTTGTATTCAGACTGTCTGTGTAGCGAAGGACATCGGCCCAGTAATTGAAGTAGTGACTTGCGTAACCGTCGCTGTTCAATAACTCGTCGATAAGCTTTGTTCGCTTCTCCGGATCTTTTGAGATCAGGAAACTTCGCACCTGTCGGTAAGTCGGGATCGTTCCCGTGACGTCCAGATAAATACGACGCAGGAATTGGGCATCAGTCGCAGCTGGGTTCGGGTTGACCTTGTGTTTGGTGTAATTCGCGGCGACGAATGCGTCCAGCTTTTTCGCAGCACTCAATGCGTCCCCCAGGCGAACAGGATCGACGGGTTTCGACTCCACCGTGAACCGAGGTGACTCTTCCTGCTGCTGTTCCGGTGGTGTCGTCAACTGCCTGACCATCCGTGAATCTGCTCCGGCTTCGGTGCGTTTCCCGAGTTTCAGGTAGGCCTGTCGCCGTCCTTTGTAGGCGTTCGTGAAGTCGGGGTTCAGTTCAATCGCTTTCGAAAAGTCTTTGACGGCATCGCTGTGATCTTCGTCGCTGTGGTATGCGTACCCACGGTAGCAAAAGGCCATCGCGTTCTCGGGATCCAGGTCGATCGCTCGACTCAGGCTCACGATGGCATCATCAAATTGCCCCAGATCCAGCAATGCCTGACCGCGACGAACATGTGCCTTTGTGAAGTTTGGATCTAATTGAATGGCTTTGTCGAGGTCCGCCATCGCATTGGGAATGTCGCGGGCCATGCCGAACAGAAATGCCCGATCGCATAACGCGGCGACTAAGTCAGGCTGAAGCTGAAGTGCTTTGTCGAGATCCGCCTTCGCTTTTTCCAGATCGCCCTTTGCTCCGTAGGCGGCGCCACGTCGCTGCCACGCAATGGCCAGAGTTCCGTCAAGTTCAATGGCTTTGGCCTGGTCAGCAAGTGCCTGATTTGCGTTTCCTTTAGCCCCGTAGGCATAACCACGATTGCTGTATGCCTCAGCGAAATCTTCTTTGTCCCGGATCGCTCGATTGGCACTATTGATGGCTTTGTCGTATTGCTTACGGGCAAGATAGGCCATCGTCCTGAAGTTGTGGGCTTCAAAATGATCACCTCTTTCCAGCGTTGCAAAGTACGCGCTGTTGATGGCGTCCAGGTATTGCTTCTTTTGGTACAGGGCGAATGATCGATGGGCGTAAGCGTCTGCGCGGCTTTGGACGATTTCCGGATCACGTCCCTGCTTTTCCGTCACCCAGTCGAAGTCTTCAATCGCTTTGTCGTATTCGGATTTGCCGTTGAATGCCATTCCGCGAACCACACGTGAGTCTGCGTGTTCAGCATCCAGCGCTATACCCTTTTCCGCTGTGAGGATTGCCTGATCCCACTGGCCGTTTTCGATCTGGCTAAGTGCCTGTTCGACAAGGGCGTGAGCCGGAGAGGGCGTTGGTTGATCCTGGGCCAGAATATGCTGACCGCTTAAACTTGCGAGCGAAGTAAGAACGACCGTGAAACATACTATTTTACGCGTGAGACTTCTCCGGTATCGACTCATATCGGCACTTTCATGCATTCGTGAAACGACGCTGATCGCAAGTGAAATAGAGGAATCGGCGGCGCACGGTGACAGGTTGCACATCTACAGTTGCGAACATGGTCCCGAGCATTCGGGCATTTGTCAATCTTTGGTTATTCTGGAGCCTGGACTTCCTCGCTGGACTCATTTGCCTTGACCTGCCTTCGACGCTCGTCGGCTTGAGCAGCTCGATGCTCGGCAAACTCCGGTTCACGCGCCCCGTGGACGTAACCTGCTCCGGTCTGATCATCCTGTGTCACGGACGCTTTAGGACTCACCAACACCGGACACGCCCTCATGAGTCACCAGGACTGAGA
>JAPYTO010000397.1 GCA_029941865.1 Fuerstiella sp.
TCGTGCGTGAACCCAGCACGAACTTCCATCGAAGCCGGAAGACGCTTTTGACAATTCGACGCTGTAACGAACAGGATCGGCGGCCAGCAAAGTTGTGGCTGACAGAATCAACAACGCAACGACACGAGTGGCCATGACTGTCTCTTTCCAAAGACTGGATTACTTTAAACGACTAATGTAAATCAGCGTCCTGCCGTCGGTGCTGACTGCCGGGCTTCCGTTCGCGTGGTTCTGCAACTGTCCCGCGATTGGCTGTGGAGCACTTTCAACACCTCGCTGTTGAACGTTGGTTTGGACCGTCACCAGCTTATTCGGTTCATGTTCGGCCGAACTTAGAGTAAACGCCACGGTGTTGGTGTCGACCCATGCAAAGTCAGCCCGGATGGTGTCATTTCCACGAAGATGCACCTGCAGATCGAGTCCGTTGTGGACTGCCACCGAAGCCACATGGATCTCGCTGTTTGGTCCCTGCCCCTTAAAGCACAGGCGTTTGCTGTCTGGTGACCATGCGAAGTTCCAGTAGAACGAGGTGTAACCGCTGCTGCCGTCGCCGAACACGGGGAAAAATTCGTCCTCCACAAGATTGAAGACGACAAAATCGGCTGCCTTGTTGACTCGCCGTGTGTAGGCAATCATGTTGCCATTTGGCGACCATTGAGCACACCAGCCGGCTTCGTCGATCAATTGCTGGTGGCTGCCATCGGCCTGCATCACCCAGACTCCATGTTCCGGCGAATGCTTGCAGAAGGCGATCCTTTTGCCTCGAGGCGACCATGTCGGCATCGCTCCGGGGCCGAGATCCTGCATTTCCGACCCATCGATGTTGCACACCCAGACGTGTGAGTCGGACGTCGGTTGGGCTCCAGGTAATGCGCCCTCAAACGCTATATGTTGGCGGTCGCTGGACAGGCTGGGTGAACCGACGGATGCGAGGTGTGTGATCTGGAAAAGTTTCGTCGACTGGCTGGTCTGCAGGTCAAGGCTGCACATCCAAATTTGCGTCGGCGATGTGGACGATGTTTCCTGAGCATCGCTGCGACCATACAGGAACAACGCCGCAAAAATGGCTAACCAGACGCGATGGCTGGCGCGGTTGCGGATCCTGCTGTTCGTCATGTTGTGCACGTAGTTCATTTCCTCACCGGTCGACTCATGTACAGCAATGTCTTACCGTCCGGCATCCACGACGCGCCACTGTTTCGCCGATCCGGTTCCTGCCCCTGGATGTAAACAGGGTCAGCAAGGCGGTTAGCGTTCAGATAATGCAGTCGCTCCGTTCCATACGCCGGTAAAGATGGCGAACACACAATTCTCCGGCCGGACAACGTCCAGGCAACGGCCGCGGTGAAATAACCTCGTTGTTGATACGCCACGAACGGTCGCGCGGCTCCGAATACGAAAACCGTGGCGATCTGGAATTCGGCGTTATTCGATCCGGCAGGTGCCATCGTCGCCTTGAACGCTAACTGCATACCGTCGGGAGACCAGCCGAAGTTGCCGGAAATCTGCTGGAATGGATTTCTCTCCCCCTCAAATACACTGAAGAATTCGTCTTCCACAATGTCGTAAACGACCAGGTCCGGCCGCCCGCCTTTTTGCCTGACGTACGCGATCATGCGACCGTCAGGCGACCATTGTGCGGACCAGCCGGATTCGTCCAGCAACTGAGCATCTGCGCCCGCGGCTCGCGTAATCCAGATGCCTTTGGTCGGTGAGTACCGACTGTAGGCAAGTCGTTTTCCTTCGGGAGACCACGATGGCATAGTTCCTCGTCCCATGCTGCGGATCGAAGCACCGTCCAGTGACGCGATAAAGATCTGCGTGTCAGATGTGATCGCTTCGCCGGGAAACGTGGCATCAAATGCAACGTGAGACCCATCCGGGGACACGGCCAGTGATGCAGCACTCTGAAAATCCGGTAACGTGAACAGCAGCTTTGACTCATGGATTTCGGTGTCCAGAGCGCAGAACCAGATTTCGTTGGCGACAGCCTGTCTGCTTTCGATATCGCCGGCTGCCCGCAGCGTTGCCGGCATCTTTGATGGAGGGACAACCGTGATTGTTGTGGCAGGGGTGATGTTCTGACCAAGCAGCCCCTGAGCACGATAGCGGCGTTCAAAGGCGTCTGCGTTAATCTGACCAAGCACATCTCGGGCTTCCGCCACCATGCCCCGCCGGTACAGTTCGCGACCAACCGTTTCAAGCTTCTGGGCGTCCAGCCCTGGCGACGAAGCGGAGTATTTTCCCTCGACTTTTACGGTCAGATAAAGCTTCAACAGTTCGACGGCTTCCGGTTTCTGACTGAGTGCAAATCGACTGCGAGCGGCAGCCAGCAGGACGGCTCGCGCGGGAGAATCTTCTTCCGGCTCCAGCAGATCCAGGCCGGCCAGCGTCAGGCCCGCCTGATGAAGCAGTTCCGCGGCAACCTTTGGAAAATGGCCTGCCCTCTGAAAGTTCATCCCCACGAACGCCACCATTTCGGCAGTCCGCCGATTCGTGCCGCCCTCCAGCAGACGCAGCAGGCGAGCACTGTGTTCGTCGATGGCCTCCCGATCCCGGAGTTCCAGCGCGATCAACAGCACCATCAGAATGCCTTCCGGCGAATCTTTCAGATTACGTGCCTCCAGATGCCGATGCAGGTCGGCCACCAGATCGGCCTGCTTTGCCCATAACACGAGTGCCTGCGCGACACTTTCGGTCGCAGGCATGCGGTTGGGCTGCAATCGACTGACCTTCATCGGCAGGCTGTACAGAAACGCCTCTGTGCTGCGACCCGGTGGCAAGACAACGTCGCGTAACGTGAGGTACACATCTTTTGCCTGAGCCGATTGCTTCCAATATGTGGACAACCGGAAAATGGTGTCGGGAATTCGGTCGCGGATCGCTTCCAGTGGAGGTTTCGGCACTGGAATCGACGTATTTATCCGTGCGCCCTGGTAGAAGATTTTTGTGTCTGGCGAAATGGTGGAAACGGTCGGCGGCCCGTTACCAAGCGATTTTTGCAGAGCTTCCAGGGAAAGTCGGGGTAATCCGCTCTTCGCGGCCATGGCGGCCACATCCAGCGCAGAGTTAACCTGCTCAACAGTGGGCGGTGCGGCCACTGACTGCGCGGGAAGACAGAAACACAGGCCGGTCAGAACTAAAAAGAACGAACGCATGAGATGGAATGTACCGAGCAAGCAACGCTGTTTGAAGTAAGCAGTGTCGACATCAGCGCAGGTTGCAATGTGAGTGCCGAACGACGAATTGATTCAGATCTCCTGCAGAAACGGCAAGTACGGATACCCTTCGGGGGGCTGGAAATCGGTACTCGGCCACTTTTTGCCGACATCGTGACATGGGAACGGTTGAAACTGCCGAACTCATAACTTTCTGAAAGAAAGCGCGATTTTGTGGCTTCCATCCCTCTTGCTCGCTGTTTTTTCCTGCACTATCACCCACCCCGCACGAGGCCGAACACGGTCGCAACGACAATCTTCAGGGAGCGTCGACTGCAACATGTTTGATCGAGTGTGCTTCGAACCCGGCGGTCAGCATTGTTGATCAAAGGGTCGTGAAGCGGTCCGCTGAAGGCAAGGATGCCTTCAGTTACAGGTGGTGAACAGCGGTTGCGGGAATTGTCTGGCCAAATTGGTCGATGCGATTCCGGTTGTTCGTCGCCACTTAATAATCATGACAGTTGAGGGAGCATTCGAGCAGTCAATCTTTGAGATCCAGTTCAAACACCATTCACAAAATTGAATTCAGTCTTCTTTGCGGGAAGAGGATTTCTGTACGGATTTCGTGCGTGTTGGGGTGTTTGCGGAAATTTTTCTGGATCTGATGGGGTTCTGAATCCGATGGCATGCGATACAGCACGCCCACGGTCTCAGGCGGATACTGCTCGTCATGGAGGAATAAATGGTTACCAAGATCAGCGAAGATATCCTGGGCGTTTGGGTCGAGTTCAAGCAGGACCAGACCAATCAAATGCTGCGAAATCGTCTGATGGAAAGATATCTGCCGTTGGTAAGATACAACGCGGAACGCGTCTGGGCCAAACTGCCCGAAGGTGTGGACCTGAACGACTTGATGTCAGCCGGCGTATTCGGCCTGATGGATGCCATCGAAGCGTTCGATCTGGAACGCGGCGTGAAGTTCGAAACATATTGCGTACCGCGTATCCGCGGTGCCATGCTGGACGAACTGCGGACGATGGACTGGGTGCCTCGTCTTGTTCGCAGCAAAGCGAGCAAGTTGGAAGCTGCTCGAAAAGCCGTCGTCGCAAAGACGGGCCAGACGCCCAAAGATGGCGAACTGGCCAGCGAAATGGGCTTGTCGGTGCAGGAGTTCGAAAAGCACAAAACCGAAGCATCTGCCATCGGACTGGTCAGTCTGAATAAGAAGTGGTACGAAACAGACAGTTACAAAGACGTCCGCGAAGTCGATGTGCTGCAGGATGCGAAGGGCGAAGATCCAACCGGCGGTATCCAGAAACTCGATCTGATGAAGATCGTGACGAAGGGTCTTAACCGCAACGAACGCCTGATCATCATCCTCTATTACTACGAGGAGCTGACCATGAAGGAAATCGGCACGACGCTGGGTCTGTCGGAATCCCGAGTCAGCCAAATGCACTCCAGCATCGTGGGTCGCCTGAAGGAACAATTGAACGGGCGTCGCCCCGAATTCAGCGAATAAGCGAATCATTGCGATTTGAATCCAACGCCCAAAAAACGCAGTACATTCGTACTGCGTTTTTTCGTTGGCGGCGGCCGAATGTGGATGCATGGGATGTCGACAGAATTAATGGCCTGATCGAGTCAGGGGGACAGTGCGTGCATTCGACGAACGGGCAAAGGTGGAAACAGCGTTCGATTTCAAATTACGCTTCCCGCAGACATTCGTATCGGCACAAGCCACCACGACAGATTTCACCCTCCTTCCGGGAGGGTCGAGCCTAAGCGAGGGGAGGGTTTAGCGGTGCGATTTTGCCTTCTCGTTGTCGCGAGATTGCAGCAACGGCCCTCCCCGCTCGTTTCTCGCGACCCTCCCGTAAAGACGGGAGGGTAAAGATGTCTTCGCGACTATGGACTTGTGGGTAACAACAAGGCGAGCACAGCCCCTACTGTTCGATTTCCCTGCATCTACGCACGTCCGGACAACGTCGCCCCAGGTTTTCCCGGGCAAACACGTGCTTTTCTCCGGACGCTGCGATACTATTGGCCGCTCCTCGGTGTTGTTCTCA
>JAPYTO010000398.1 GCA_029941865.1 Fuerstiella sp.
TCCAGAATGGTGATATCTTTGCCGTTGTGGCAGCCGGGCAGAATACTTCCGCCGCTGACAACGAGACCCGGATAGTTCGTGCGGGCCAGCGCCATCGCGAATCCTGGACCGTTTTTGTCACAGTGGTGCGTGCCGATCAGCGCGTCATAACAATGAGCCGTCACGACGCATTCGGCACTGTTGGCAATCAGGTTGCGCGATGGCAGACTGGCGTTGCCGCCCTCCAGTCCCTGAGTCAGATTGTCACTGACCCCCGGCGTACCGAATGGAAATCCCAGCATGCCGGCTTCTTCGCAGCCCTTTTTCAGTTCGGTTGCCAACTCGTAGGCGTGAACATTGCACGTGTTGCCTTCCAGCAACGGGACTCCGATGCCAATCTGAGCTTTGCCAAAATCGGCGTCCGTCAGACCCAGGGCGTAATAGAACGCGGTGACGCCCTTTTGCCAGCCGGCGGTGAGTTGTGTGCTGTTCCAGTTGACGGCAGATTCAGACATCAGTGATAGAGTTCCGGTAGTGAAAGTGAACACAAGACAGTGCGACGTCTGCCGCACAGTGTGGGACAAGGACATCGACAATAAGCTGCAAGCCAGGCCCGGTGAGTCGCAGAACGACAGTGGCAGGCGCTATTTCTTAATCGGCCTGATCCGAATATTGCGATACCATGCTTCGCCAGGCGCCCCGCCGTGTATCTGCACCGCGATCTTTCCGGCGAGCGGGATTCCCTTATCTTCTTCCGTGTAATCGACGGTTTGCAGCCCGTTGATCCACAACCGAATGCGCGGCCCCTCACACAGAATTCGGTAGTCATTCCAGTCGTCGCGTTTCAGCACTTTGTCCAGTTCCTTTGCGTCCGGCCCCGCCAAAATCGTGCGCCGACGTGATTCGTCATACAGACAGCCCCAATACTTCTGACCCAGGTCAGCCTGATACCCAATCATCTCATGGTGGTCAGGAATGCGTTTGCTGCGAATCTGAATCCCCGCGTTCGTGCTGTCACCCCGCAATCGAAATTGCAGACGCAGGTCAAAATCATCGAAATCGCGATCGTTCGCCAGAAAATAATTGTGCGGAATCCTCTCCTTCAGTTGCCCGCCCACGATGGCCCCGCCTTCGACCCGAAAAACGGACCGGTCCCCGTTCCATCCATCAGTTATCCTGCCGTCAAACAACACCTCAAAGCCAACCTCGTCCTTGCTACTGCTGACAGAATCGTCGACAGCATACAACAGGGACGTTGCAAGGCAGCTGGCGAAAACGAGGGGAAGTGTCAGATGTGGGTTGAACGAGTTGAGCATGATAAGGACCGTTTCGTTATGAAAACTTGTTTCCGCCGAGTGAAAATAGGTAACCCGCGGAAGCGACGTGCTTGTGCCAACGATTGTTGAAATGGCTTGAAGCACTACCTCAATTCGACTGTCGATCATGGCGCGCGTGAGCAGTCAGCGGTCATTCTGACACGTCACGCACGTGGGCGAAAGTGATCAACTACGTTGATTCATCACGACGTGCCGTGATAAGAGAGAAACACCCACAACCCGCTAAGCCACCGTCATGGGATGATCTTTCGATCGCGGTCCTGGGAAACCCGATTCTTCTTCTGCTGTACAAACGGACAGCTAACCGCCCTGGCCAGCCTCGAATACCAGTCCCGCAAGGACGAACAGGTGTGGCATGGAGGTTTCGGTTGCAGCAGTCAAGGATGCGGACCAAGCGGCAACTGCAGCGCAAATCGCCTCAGGTGCGGCCAGCGGCTGTGTGCTTGACGCTGCCGCCTATCACCGGGAGCCAACACCTACAGTTGCGCTACTTGCGCAACACACGAGGGCAGGTTGCCAAGTGGAGAACGCTGCACGCCGCACGATTGTCAACAACGATGTCAACAACGATGTCAACAACGAATTGCTATGTGTCAACCGGCGTTACGCCAGGACTGCAAGTTCTTCTTCTGTTTCCGCTGTTGTGCAGCTGATTGGCTCGATTTGAACTTCACCATCTGGCCCCTCGATTTCAAGAACCGCCGCTTCGTCTTCAATTTCCAGCAAAGTCACTTTGTAGTCTCCCAACAAAACAGACTGACCGGGCTGTAGATCGAAAAGATGGTTTTGCATGAGCCATACCGTTTTCAAAAGAAATCGCTCGACAACAACGAGTGTTGCGGTCTGAGTGGCAGGAATGAAGTGAAGGCGGGAAAAAACAGCTTGGTGAGACGGAAACGAATGCAGCACGGGACGTGCTGTCCGTGCAACCAAACATTCACCAGCCTTGGCGATAAGACGCAATTTATAATGACTGTTGAATTAGCGGACAACGGCGAAACACCGTCATGTTGCAACTTCGTGAGACCTTTTTTGATTTTGTTTTTTTGATTTTGTTTTTTTGTACCGATTGACTTGCAACCGCAAGTTGCAACCTATTCGAAGAATTAGAAACACATATTGACACGGTCGACCTCGAACAGCTTGACCGTGCGATGTACAAAACGCAGATCCGCTGCAAAGGCGCGGAGTGCAATTGCGTTCAGCACGCACGATTTTTTTTTCGCCTGCCGAAAGACAGAGAAAGTACATGACAACTGACAACCCACTGGCCTGTCGCACGGGACTGCCAGCGTTCGACATGATAAAACCGGAACACGTGGAACCTGCAATCACCGCGATTCTGCAGGAGGCGGAAACATACCTTGCTCAGGCAGAAGCCGCGCCGCTGGCTGAGTGGGATGCATTGATGACGCCGCTTGGAAAAATCGACGTCCTGTTCGAGTACAGCTGGTCGCCCGTCAGCCATCTGTTGGGTGTCGCGAATAGTGACGAGCTCCGTGAAGCTCACGAAGGCATGTTGCCAGCGGTTGTGCAGTTTAGCCTGAAGACAAAACAAAGCAAGCCGCTGTACGACCGCTTCTGTGCGCTCCGTGATGCCGAGAACTGGAGCGAACTAAGCAATGCTCAACAGCGGATCATCACCCAGGCAATCCTGAGCGCGGAACAGGCCGGTATTGCCCTGAACGATGAAGCGCGCGAACGATTCAATGAGATCGCTCAAACGCTGTCGCAGCGGGGCAGCGACTTTTCGAACAACGTACTCGACGCAACCAAAGCCTGGCATCTGGATATTACGTCGGGCGCAGATGTCGATGGCCTGCCGGAAAGTTTTCGCAGAATGGCGGCGGCCGCATGGTCTGATGCGGACGAAAACAAAGACAGCGACACGGCCACTGCCGAAGCGGGACCGTGGCGAGTGAAACTGGATGCGCCGAGCTTCGGGCCATTCATGGAACACTGCGGCAACCGTGAGTTACGCGAACAGGCCTATCGAGCGTACGTCACACGTGCTTCAGACGGTGAAGTTGACAACCGCCCACTGATCAACGAGATCCTGCGACTGCGTCGGGAGAAGTGCGCCTTACTTGGTTACGACGACTTCGCAGCGTTAAGTCTGTCCCGAAAAATGGCAGCCGATGTCGGTGCTGTCAGAAAAATGTTCGACGACCTGCTGGCGGCGTCGTTGAAATCGGGCAAAGTGGAACTGGACGAGATCACACAGCTGGCGAACGAAAGCGGCCACGACGGCGAACTGGCTCACTGGGACATCGGATTCTGGGCAGAACGTCTGCGAGAACAGCGCTACGACTTTACCGACGAAGAGTTGCGGCCGTACTTCTCGCTGCAGCGAGTGATGGACGGACTCTTTGGTCTGTGTCACCGTCTGTTTGGAATCTCGGTCCGCGCTGCGGATGGAAAGACTCCGGTGTGGCATCAGGATGTGCGTTATTTCGAGATCTTCAACGAACAGGATCAACAGATCGCCGGATTCTACCTCGATCCGTACTCCCGTCCGGAAAACAAACGCGGCGGCGCATGGATGGACGATTGCATCGCTCGTTCCGTAACCGCTGACGAAACGCGTCTGCCTGTCGCACACCTTGTCTGCAACGGGACTCCCCCCATTGGCGACATACCGTCACTGATGACGTTTCGCGAAGTCGAGACTCTGTTTCATGAATTCGGCCACGGACTGCAGCACATGCTGACAGTTGTCGACTTCAGAGACGCGTCCGGTATCAACGGCGTCGAATGGGATGCGGTTGAGCTGCCGAGTCAGTTTATGGAAAATTGGTGCTATCACCGTCCAACTCTGCTGGGCATGGCGATTCATCATGAAACGGGCGAAGTGTTGCCGGATGAGTTGTTCGGAAAAATCTGTAAGGCCCGCACGTACCGGGCTGCGTCGGCCATGCTGCGTCAGGTGCAGTTCGGCCTGACGGACATGGAACTGCACACCACATTCGATCCCGATGGAACGGAAACGGTCTTCGACGTGCATCAGCGGATCGCGGAAGAAACATCACCGTTGGCTCCGCTGGCCGAGAACCGATTTCTGTGCGCGTTCTCACATATCTTTGCGGGTGGTTACGCCGCTGGGTATTACAGCTACAAGTGGGCAGAAGTGCTGAGTGCAGATGCGTTTTCGGCCTTCGAAGAAGCAGGTCTTGACGACCAGGCAGCCGTTGCAGCAACTGGTCGCAGGTTTCGAGATACAGTCCTGGCCGAAGGGGGCAGTCGCCATCCGATGGACATCTACCGAGACTTCCGTGGCCGCGAACCCAACACGGATGCGCTATTGCGTCACAGTGGACTGGCAGGTTCCACACCATGAGCATTAACGACACCACAGAGAACTCTCACACGCCGGACGCTCAGTTTGACGTGATCGTCATCGGGACCGGTCCCGGCGGCGAAGGAGCGGCCATGGAGGCCACGAAGCAGGGCAAGTCCGTTGCTGTTGTCGAAAAACAACCACGGATCGGCGGCAACTGTACGCACCTGGGCACCATCCCCAGCAAGTCGCTGCGGGCTGCCATCTATCGCATGATGGAGATCAACTCAAATTCCAACTTTCGCCAGCTGGGCATTCACATCGACGTCAGCTTCCGCGACCTGCGCCGCAGCGCTCAAACGGTGATTGAACAGCAGGTGAAAATGCGGCGGCGATTCTATGAACGTAACGACGTTCGCGTTTATCACGGCGTCGCTTCATTTCTGGACGATCAACATGTGCAGGTTGAGAGTGGAGACGGCAGTGTCCTGACGTTGGCGGCAGATTCATTCGTCGTGGCCACCGGATCGCGGCCCTATCGTCCATCGGAAATCGACTTTAACCATCCTCGGGTCTTCGACAGCGACACAATTCTTGACCTGCCGGAAACGCCCGGCAGCATGACAG
>JAPYTO010000399.1 GCA_029941865.1 Fuerstiella sp.
ACACCGGGCACTACATCGGTGAAGAACTGACGCTGGCCCTGGCGGCCGATCACGTGTTGGAAACTCGGAAGGGCCCATTCGTGGTCAACGGTTCAACCAGCCGGATCACAGCCGACATCGCTGAAAAACACGGCTGTCAGTTTCACCGGTCCTTTGTGGGAGAAGCTCACGTCTGTGCCAAAATGCGAGCGGTCCAGGCGGTGCTCGGGGGTGAAGGCAACGGCGGAGTGATTGAACCGCGAATCGGCTATGTCCGTGACAGTCTGGTGTCGATGGCTTACGTTCTGGAGGGCCTTGCCAAACGAGGAACGACGCTGGACGCATGGGCGGACAGCCTTCCGTTTTACACCATCGTTAAAGACAAACTGGCGTGTCCCCAGGAATTTGTCACTGACGCATGCAACGCCCTGCGCGAGCAGTTTACAGACGCCACGGTATCAGAAGGTGATGGCCTGCGGCTCGACTGGCCTGATCGCTGGGTTCAGGTTCGAGCCAGTAACACAGAACCGATTCTGCGAGTCATCGCCGAAGCGCCGGAAACTGAGGACGCAAAAGATCTTTGCCGTCAGGCGATGAACATCGTGCAGCAGGCAGTCGGACTTGCAGGAGTTCGAACATGACGTACCGAATTTCACTCATCCTGAGCGTTCTGCTGACCGCAGCGACCATTCAAGGTTGTTCCGGTTCGGAATCGCGTCAGCAATCGTCGATTCAACAGACGGCGGCGCCGCTGAGTCCTGCAGCCGATAATTCTGAGTGGATCAAACGATTGTTGGCCACTCCACCGGACGCAACCGTCACACAGGTGGCCGCCAGTTCGACGCCGCCCGTGGTCCTGCCGATCCCGACAGAACAAGGCAACTCTGTAAGCGGCAATCGTTATTCGCTGGTCGTGGATCAGACCGCACGAATAGTATGGCTGCAACAGCACAACGGTCTGGGCACCGGAATGCCGGACCGAAACGGTCCGTGGAGCATGAGCCAGCCCGATGTCGAAAAGTTGCTGCGGGCGGCGGAAGCTGCACAAACCAGATAGCGGCACGGCTCCCGGAAACACTTCTTCGGCGTAGCACCCGCCAAATTCCAGAGGCCTGGTCTTTTAAAAAGACCGGGCCTCTTTTCAGCGCACCTCGTCGTTGATCCGGAAAGCAATTGGGGCTGATCTCCACAGATCCGTCGATATTCGCAAACGTCGGACACAAAGAAACAGTAGAAACACTCGATTGCTGGTTGCCCGCCGACAATCCGAGTAAAATTCCAGTGTTCCTCAATAGAGCAGTTTACTTATTGTCGTAGATGATACTGGCTCGTGGGAGCAACAAAACTGCTATTGAAGAGCGTTCTTCGCGGCCACAAGTCAGCGTGAAACGCTGTCGCTGAAAACAGGATCGCACATGCCGGATCACAAATACATTGAACGCTTCGTAAATCTGCTCGACCCCGAAGCCAACACGCTGTTCAACTACACCGTCGAAGACGCCAGCGACGTGTTGGGTACTGGCGATCCGCAGAAGCTGCGCGAAATCGATGGCCAGTTTGCGCTCGTCCACCGCAACGGACATATCATTCGCATGGCTCGGTCCATCGGACGTCCGCTGCGGTACTTTCTGGCCAAGCAAATTGATGGCCCGTGCCTGATCGTCGCGGAGCGGATGGATGAAATCGTTGAGTGGTTGAAAGCCGAAGGCCTCGACGACCAGTTTCATCCGTCTTACACCCGCATGGTACCCGCTCATCACATCGTGGAAATCGCTCTTGTCGGCTGCCCGGACCCCAGCCCAACGTACACTCGATTCTTCACGCCGGAACGAAATCGACTGTCGACGGACCTGGACGAAATCGGATACGCCTACATTGCGGCTCTGCAGAACGAAATCGCCTGCTGGCTGGATCAGATTCCGACATCGGAACCGATTGGCGTTCTGTTTAGCGGCGGCATCGACAGCGGAGCCGTCTTTTGCGCAACCTATGACTGCCTGCTGAAACGAGGCGAATCGCCAGGACGGCTGAAGGCGTTTACCCTTTCCGTTGATGAAAACGGTCGTGACGCAGAACAGTCCCATCAGTTCATGAACGATCTGGACCTCGGTCTGTTTCTCGAAGTTATCGATGTGCCGGCATCGTCGATCGACTACAAAGAAGCCGTTCAACTGATCGAAGACTACAAACCGCTGGACGTGCAGTCAGCCACAATGGCACTGGCGCTGTGTCGGGAAATTCGCAATCGTTACCCGGACTGGAAATACCTGCTGGATGGCGACGGTGGCGACGAGAACCTGAAGGACTACCCCATCGAAGAAAACAGCGAACTGACCATTCGCAGCGTGCTGAACAATCTGATGCTGTACCACGAAGGGTGGGGAATTGACGCGGTCAAGCATTCGCTGACCTACAGTGGCGGACAAAGCCGAGGCCACGTGCGGTCATGGGCACCCGTGCGGCGATTCGGTTTCAAGGGACTCAGCCCGTTTGCTCTGCCGAACGTGATTGACGTTTCTGAAGGGATTCCCTTCATTGAACTCACGGACTGGCAGAACGAAAAGCTCTACGAATTGAAAGGCGAAATCGTTCGCCGTGGTGTCGAGCAGATCACCGGCCTGACCATGCCCATCTTCGAAAAACGCCGCTTCCAGCACGGTGCCACCGTCGACGAAACGTTTGGCTCACTGTTCCCCTCAGACGAAGAAAGCTACCGCGACGCGTTCCGAAAATCGTTTGCTGAGAAGTGATTTCAAAACCACAGAATACAAGCACGAAGCGCGAGCGAGTGAATCAAACTTGCGAGAAAACCAGAGTGGTAACTCACTTGCTGGCGCTGCGTGCTGGTATTGAAACCACATGCAGGAACATCGCCGGGGGAACTTCGTTTACGAAAACGTCAGGACGAATCAGCCCAGCCGCCGGTGTTTCAGAACGGCTGGGCGCATGACTTCGCAGCACCCAGCCCTGGAAAGATTCACGGACACCGACGTTCTGAAAGAACGCGGCCCAAAGAATTCCGTCGACCCGTTCCAACCGTACCACATGCTGGTGGAACCGGAATTCTGTGCCCACGGCCGGGTAGAAGACGTGGCCACTGTCTTCCTGTCCAATCGCGAGTGCCCGTTTCGCTGTCTGATGTGCGACCTGTGGAAGAACACGACAGACGACCGAGTTCCTGCCGGAGCGATCCCCCAACAGATCAGACACGCCATCGAGCAGTTCCCGCCAGCACAGCACATCAAGCTTTACAACAGCGGCAACTTCTTTGACGCCCAGGCGATCCCCCCGGAAGACTATGAGGAAATCGCGTCTCTCGTCAGCAGCTTCAATACAGTGATCGTGGAAAACCATCCCCGGCTGTGCAATGATCGCTGCAGCGAATTTCAGGACCTGTGTGCCACTCAACTGGAAGTTGCGCTGGGGCTGGAAACATCGCACCAGGCGACTCTGCAGCAGCTTAACAAGCAGATGACCACCGACGATTTCGCCCGCGCCTGCGAATTCCTGCTGCAGCGCGACATTCGGGTACGATCGTTCATCCTGCTGAAACCACCACACACATCAGAAGAGCAGGGCATTGAACGGGCCATTGAATCGGTGCGATTTGCATTCGACAACGGTGTTGATTGCTGCGCCGTGATTCCGACTCGCGCCGGCAACGGAATCATGGATCGGCTGCAGCAGGCGGGATTGTTTCAGCCTCCGCAGCTGCGTTCACTGGAGTTGGTGATCGACGAAGCGCTCGGGTGGCATCGCGGCCGGGTGTTCGCGGACCTGTGGGAAGCCAGACAGTTTGCCGAGTGTGCCGCCTGCGCGACTGCGCGGATCGAACGGCTGAATGTGATTAACCTCTCTCAACAGGAAGTACCGCCCGTTGAGTGCCACCACTGCGGCTGACGACATCGTCAGGGAAGGGACAGTTCAGAATGTTGCGGCGATTCGAAATCCAAGAGTCCCGGTCTTTTGAAACGACCGGGACTCTTCCTCAGGTTGAGTTATGACCGTGCACAACGTTGACACTCTGATTCTGGGTTCCGGATTCGGCGGCAGCCTGCTGAGTATGATTCTTGCCAGAGCAGGGCAGAGCGTCGCGGTGATCGATCGAGCCCGACATCCCCGATTTGCAATCGGGGAATCGTCAACGCCACTGGCCGATACAACGTTGGCCGTCCTGGCAGAACAATACGATCTGCCCGAACTGCTGCCTCTGACAACGTACGGCACATGGAGACGCAACTACCCGGACATTACCTGCGGTCTCAAACGCGGCTTCAGCTACTTCGGACACAGTATTGATCATGAATTATGCGAAGCAGATCGGATGCTGGTCGCGGCCAGCAGCAGTGACGAGACGTCCGATACTCATTGGTTGCGGAGTGACGTCGACGCGTTTCTGTTTGAACAGGCCGGCAAGTACGGCGTCGTTCAATTCGAAGATGCAACCTATTCACTTGCGGGGAGTGACGATAAATGGTCTGTGACGGGAACCGCAAACGAATCGACCTTTCAGATCACAGCTGCGTTCATCATCGACGCAACAGGATCCGATTCTGCATTGCTGCGTCAGTTGAAGATTCCGTCACAGACAGAGGTGCTGCAAACGAATTCACGAGCGATCTTTGGACATTTTGCCAACGTAGCGACTGTCGAAAGCATGTTGACGGAAGGTGGTCTGGATTGCAGCCGACATCCGTTTCCCTGCGATGCCGCCGCTGTACACCATGTGCTGGACAATGGCTGGATGTGGCAACTCCGGTTCGACGACAAAACGGTCAGCGCTGGTCTGGTGCTGGACAATCGATTTTCTGACGCGGCGAAATCGTTGCAGCTGAACGCAACGGACGAGTGGAACCAGCAGTTACAGAACTGTTCGTCTCTGCGACGACAGTTCACGAATGCTGCTATCGTGCGGCCAGAGAGCGGGCTTCAGCGAACTCAGCGGCTGCAGCGTCTGACCACCCAGGCAGCCGGTAAGAACTGGGCGGCGCTGCCGAACACAGCCGGTTTTATCGACCCGCTGCACAGCACCGGTATCGCTCACACTCTGTTCGGCATCAAACGCCTGGCCAACATTCTGCTGGCCCCAACGGACAACCAGAGGGAAGACAGGCTTCTGCGATACGCCCGCCAGATTATTGACGAATTGCGGCACGTCGATGATCTGGTCGCAGGCTGCTACGCCGCATTGCCGAATTTCAGACTGTGGTGTGACTGGTGCATGCTG
>JAPYTO010000400.1 GCA_029941865.1 Fuerstiella sp.
TCGCTTAGAATAACCGTGAACGGTTACGCTACAGAAGCGCTCAAACATTCCAGTTGCGAGCGTTTCGGTCTGTACGACTGGGGGCGGCGCTTAGGAAAAAACGAAGCGCTGCTGCCCGGTGATATCGTCCAGTTCGAATACGCCAGTTTTAAACCGAAAAATGGCAAGGCGTTTACACTGGTCCACCATACGGCCATCATTCATGAGATCCAGGATGCAGATACATTTAAAGTCCTTCACCAGAATATTGGTAACGCAAACATCAAGAAAACGATGACCGAAGCTTCGTTCAGTATGTCCACACTCAATTCAGGGGCGGTCGTTTTCTTTCGCCCGACACTTGCAGAGAATATTCTGCAGGTGGACCCCACTCCTTTCAGGAAAGGCCCGGCACTTCCTGTCAAAAACGGAAAAGGGCACATTGACTTGAAACGCACTATCGACCCGGATCTGGATTCGGTTCATGGCATCTGGGGAGTATGGAATAACGCGATTTGCTCGCACAAAGACAAGTTCCTGAAACTCCAGATTCCGGTCGATGTTCCGGAGTCGTATGTCATTCGCGCTACCATCAAACGAACCTGGGGCAACGATGCCTACGGAATGGTTCTTGTTGTTGGCGGACATCAATATTTGCTGGCGTTGGATGCGTATGGCGGCACTAAAAGTGGCCTTGATATGGTCGCCGGTAAAAAACTAAGAAGTAACGTAACAACCCGCGAAATCAAAAACGTCCTGCCTTTGGAAAAGTCGATGGATGTGATTGTCAAAGTGACTCCAACCACCGTGCACATTGATGTCGACGGGCAGGAACTCGTCGATTGGTCGGGCGACCCCGCCGACTTTAGCCTCCAGGAACCCTGGCGAGTGCCCAACACGTCGTGGTTGCACCTCGGGACTTATTTGTCGGTGTTCGATACGCAACATCTGACGCTGGAGATTGTTGATTGACCGACAGAGTTTGCGTTCCGTCAATTCGCGAGTGATCGATCGGCTTTGTTGTCAAAGTAACGCTTGGTAGTCGGCAGCAGTACCTGTCTGCAGAGTCCGGCGTTCATGCCGGAACGCCGACCGACATAAACTTCGCTGTACAATGTGCTCGGCAGACCGACGACATCTGCCTGGCTCTTCACAGCGCCGGGCATGCTTCCTGTTGAACGACGATGCACTGAATAGCATTCAAGACCCTGTGATCGTTCGTAGCGCCTGCTCTGAAGACGTTCGTGTGGGCATGTGAGAGAATATTCCCGGTTTATCCTGTTGCTGATGACACGCAGGGGCCGTTCGGTGCATACAGTGAGTGCGGGAGAGGACAGAGGCTCTGATTGCGGATTGTTTGACCGGTGGTCGTCACGATGTACTGACGCGAAACGACATCAGCGCCGCCACCATGCGGTGCCCGACTGTAATGTTATCAATTTGCGTCAGTGGGCCCAACCAGGTAAACACAGGCGCTAACGGGTACAGCGGTAATCCGACAACACAAGCAATAGTGCTTTATCAAAGCCCCACAGTCGGTTTGAACCATGCGCCTGAGAATGTGGTCGAGGGACTCGTGGGGAAGCGACTTTTGCAGAGGCAAAGACGCTCGCCGCGGCCACAATTCAACATAATGAGCTGTATCGGAAAAGCACAATGCACAGTCACACGTGTGGGCCGGAAACCAACCGACTCCAATATCGCGCATTCACGGACGATGACGCGGAATCATTCTTCGCGCTGAACAGCCACCCGGATGTTATGCGATTTACCGGAGAGCCTCCAGTTTCATCGTTGGGTGCAGCCAGAGATGCAATCGCCAACTACCGGGATTTTGAAGACGTCGGCTACGGACGCTGGGCGTGCATCCTGAAGGAAACGCAGGCGGTCATTGGGTTCTGTGGACTTAAATATCTGACCGACCTTAATGAAGTCGATGTTGGCTACAGATTCCTGCCGGAATTCTGGGGGCAAGGCCTGGCCACCGAAGCCTGTACAGCCAGTCTGGAATTCGGGTTTACCACACTGCGTCTCAACCAGATCATTGGCTTGGTTCTTCCAGCCAATACCGCATCTACTCGGGTGCTCGAAAAGGTTGGGATGCAGGCCGATGGTGAGTTCGTCTACGATGGAATATGCGTGTTGCGATTCTTCACACGCCGGGAAGCACATGTAGACAATGGTGTGAAGTCAGGCGAACTGCCTCGTTGACGAAAAGTTGCCGTTGGTACGGAATACGAAATCGATTTCAATGGCACGAATCTCGCTGCCGACAGCGAATTTCGCTGCTTCTTGGCCGCGAAGAACGCTTTTCAATAGCAGTTTCGTTACTCCCACGAGCCAGTATCGTTCACGACTATAAGTAAACTGTTCTAATGGATTCCCGAGGTATGCACATGAGATTTTTCTGCACACTGCTGTGCGTTTATCTGCTCGCCGCAAACTGTGATCACGCAGCTGCCCAGACGGAGCAGAAGACCGTCATCATCACGCCTCTGGTCAGCGGGGTCAGCGTTTCGTTCCGAGGTCTGGCGGTTCGAAATACTGGCGAG
Organism: Fuerstiella sp.; assembly: GCA_029941865.1. Classification (GTDB taxonomy): domain Bacteria; phylum Planctomycetota; class Planctomycetia; order Planctomycetales; family Planctomycetaceae; genus Fuerstiella. The sequence goes on from JAPYTO010000400.1 coordinate 2,532, forward strand.
GCCTGGGTCACGGGTTCCGGGGGAACGGTCATACGCACGATGAATCGGGGACGCACGTGGCAGCGAGTCAACGTTCCGGATTCGGACGCACTCGATTTTCGCGACGTCGAACTCCTACGCGACGGGTCAGTCGTGTTAATGAGCATCGGCCAGGGCGACGCGTCGCGATTGCTGCGATCGACGGACGCCGGAATCACCTGGAAGACAGTGCTGGTCAACGCCGAGCCGCAGGGATTCTTCGACGGAATGGCGTTTGTTCAAGATGGTCAAAAAGGCGTGCTGTTTGGCGACCCGATCGAAGGACGGCTGGATATTTACAAGACTGGCGATGGAGGCGCGACGTGGAACCGACTGCCATAGCGTCCATTGTTTAGTCTGGTCAGCCGGAAATAGTCGTCGCTGAACTGTTCCACTTCGATGACTTTCTTCTGAGCGTCTGTTTTTAGTGTGCCGTATTCCGAATCCTGCCACTCGTTGTTCTTCCAGTAGAACGTCTTCGTGCCGATGCGACGTACTCGCTGAGCCACCTTACGTTGCTCTTCGTCCTGGTCTTCAGAAACACTGAACGCGTCCTTCTTCCCCAGGGGGGATGCCGATGTGGCGGCCAGTTGTCCTCCGCCACCAACTCCGCGCCCAGCGTTCCCTGGAGGAATTCCGCCTAAACTGCTTAAGGCGGGAGTCGCCTGTGGTCGCCCACCGCGAGTAGAAGAGATGCCGAATTTCCTGGCGAGTATCGCAGCCTCCGCCTCCTCGGCTGCTTCTTCAAAATCTGATGAGTTCGCTCGGGGAGCACTCTTCAGCTGGGATTTGAAGCTGCGTTGCGAGAACCCGCCGAACCCGGAACTCAATGACAGCCCTTCGGATCGGCTCTCGGCTTCCGTCATCAACCGACGTCGATCGCCGAATGACGTGTCTTCGTCGGCCAGAAACGAAGTGTAGGGCGTCATGATGCCGTGCTTCAACGACAGAGCCACCAGCTCGTCAATGAGTTCTTGATTCTGTCCCTTCAAATCAAGGTCGTCGATGATGGAACCGATCCGGCGAGTCGCCCAGAGAGTTTCAACGAACCGGTTTTTCCGAGTCTCGGCGGCGTTGCCGAAATTCGACTCCAGGGTCATTTCTCGAGACTTGCCAGCCACTGTGCCCTTAAGCGTCACTTTAACAGGCGTGCTTTTTCGGTAGCGACCGACCACGATCAACTGCTCACCTCGAAACAGATCCGTCAGATCTGAGGGATAAGTGCGAGTAACCAGATTACCACGTCCGTCGTAGTTGGCTCCTGCAAAGGTGATTCGAACGTCGGTCATGACTGGTGAGCTGACTTTGCGAAACACGTTGCTGGCCGCGACTTCAATGTCCTCGTCCGGCTTCACGTAGACGGAAGTGCCACGTTGATCTTTCGACAGCCGGTCCAGCAGTCGGCTGTTGACGTCGTAGCCGACTCCGAAGCTGAAGATCCGAGCGTTGACTTTGTTTGCCTGTCCAACGGTGGCAGCAATTGCGTTTTCATTGGTTTCGCCGACGGTCGGAAGGCCATCCGTAAAGAACAGGACGTATGTCGGGCGAGCCTTGTCCTGCAACTGGCCGAGCGCCAATGTGAGCGCTTCGCCGATGTTGGTTCCACCGCCGGAATATATGTCTTCGACGTAATTCAATGCCGCCTTGCGAGTGTCGTCGCTGACGAGCTCCAGCTCAGACTGAAACAGATCCACTTCCGAAGCGTACGAAATAATATTGAATGTGTCTTTGTCTCCCAGTTGGTTGATCATCAGTCGCAACGAAGACTTCGCCTGCTCGATTTTCTGTCCGGACATACTGCCGGACCGGTCGACGACGAACAGGACGGTCTTCGGGGTTTCCTGCCCCTTTTTCGCTTTGACTTTCGGACTGGCCAGTAGCATGAAACACCCCTGTTGACCGCCCTCATCCGGCTGATAGCTGATCAGGTTCATCCCGAATTCGCCGCCACGAAGTCCGTACAGCAGACGAGTGTCATCCGGCTGAGCGACGTTCTTCAGAGTCAGCCGACAGACGGCTTTGTTTTCATTCTCGCGAGTGATATCGAAGTCATGAGTTGGGCTGTAGACGTTCTTCAGTTCCTGCTTCGATCGCACTCGAACGGTGATGTTCAGTTCGTCGATCGGCTGTCCCGTGTGTTTCACTGTTCCCAGCGGCAACGTAAAATCGACCAGGCCGGAATCGCTCTTCAGCAGTTGCGTGTAGCGAATTTCGACACGTCTTTCCTGCCCCGCCGGAATCGGAAAGACGCTGGTGCGGAACAGGCCCTGCCCAATGTATTCCAGCAGCGCCGGGTCTTTTTGTTTTCGGACAATCGCTTCGTATTCGCGGCGAGCCTGATCCTTTGCCTTGAGCTCCCCAGGCAGTTCCTTGCCATCGACAATGAGCGTCAGGCCGTTGATGGCAACTCCGTCAGGCAGGGGAAACAGAAACTGTGTTTCCAGGGTGCGACGGCTGACGTTCTTAAACGTTTGAGCCATCTGGACTTTTGCCACCTGATCGACAATGTCAGCTCTCACGTCCACGCTGCCAATACGATATTCCGTGCCCACAGGCTGGCCAGGCACGCGACTTACGATTGGTACCTGCCCCATTGCGGAGCAGGGCAATCGCACGTCGAGTCGACTGGTAGCGGTTTGATTTTTGCGTCGTAT
>JAPYTO010000401.1 GCA_029941865.1 Fuerstiella sp.
TCGCCAAACGAAGAAAAATCGCAACCTGAACCTGTGGTTCACTGTGCGCTTACGTCTTTCGCGACTACGGCTTTTTTCATTTTCGGAATTAATTGCAGACGACTGCGTATTACGCTGATTCGTAACTGCGAAAGACGCGTTCGAGCGTGAGAATCCGGAATACCTATGAGTCAGAATGGTTCACGAGCATAGGTAAACTGCTCTACACTGCGTCGCGACAGGTTCGCAACGCGCAGCAGCCGTCACTCAACTCCCCACTTTCAACTACAGGATGAACCACCGATGGCTCAGCGAGCTCTCGTCAGCGTCAGTAATAAACAGGGGCTGGATACTTTTGTGAAGGGCTTGGTCGACCTGGGCTTTGAGATCCTGTCGACCGGTGGTACTCGGCGGTTCCTTGAAGAGTCCGGCGTTCCGGTCATCGACGTCACGACCTACACCGAATTTCCCGAAATCATGGATGGTCGCGTCAAGACGCTGCATCCCAAAGTGCACGGTGCGATTCTGGGCCGGCCGACTCTGGAAACAGACGCTGTGGCCATTGCGGAACATGGCATCGTTCCGTTTCAGCTGGTCGTCTGCAATCTGTATCCGTTCCAGGAAACCATCGCCAAACCGGACGTGTCGATTCCGCAGGCCATCGAACAGATTGATATCGGCGGACCGTCGATGGTGCGTTCGGCTGCCAAGAATCATGCTCACGTGGCCATTGTGACGTCGCCCGATCAGTACGCTGACGTGCTGCAGAAAGTTACTGATGGCAGCATGGATGATACCTTCCGCCGCAAACTGGCTGCCGCAGCATTTGAAATGACGGCGTCCTACGACCGAGCGATTGCCGACTACATGGCAGAAATCACGTCCGACGCCGACGACAAAGGCTCGGCTTTCGGACAGCAGCTATCGTTGTCACTTCAATTACAGGAGTCTTTGCGTTACGGCGAGAACCCTCATCAGAAAGCGGCGTTCTATGTCGAACACGATGCGCCCGTCACGTCGCTTGCCCGAGCAAAACAACGGAACGGCAAAGAGCTGTCCTACAACAACCTGATGGACCTTGACTCGGCGAAGGCGATCGCGGCGGAATTCGATCAACCAGCGGCCTGTGTGATTAAACACAGCAATCCCTGCGGCTGTGCCGTGGCGGATTCCCTGGCAGTCGCCTTTGACAACGCTCACGCTGGTGACCCCGTCAGTGCATTCGGATCGATCATTGGCCTGAATCGACAGGTGGACGTTGCCACCGCGGAGCGGCTGTGCGAACCGGGCCGTTTTATCGAAGCCATCATCGCGCCAGGCTACGATGCGGATGCGTTTGAGGTACTGACAACAAAACCGAAATGGAAGAAAAACGTACGGTTGATGGAGGCTGTATTTTCAGACGAAGGCAAGGGCGCTGCGGAGTATCGGCGAGTTTCCGGGGGACTGCTGGTCCAGGACCGAGACGATCTGCCACAGCCCGAAGACGACTGGAAAGTGGTCACTGAACGCCAGCCAACGGATGAGGAAATGGCAGACCTGCGATTTGCATGGAAGGTCTGCCGACACGTGAAGTCAAACGCGATTGTCTTTGCCAAAGGAGGCATGTTGCTGGGTGCCGGAGCGGGGCAGATGAGTCGCCTGGACAGTTCGTTCATCGCCGGGATGAAATCCGGAGACCGCAGCAACGGCGGAGTGGTCGCCAGTGACGCATTCTTCCCGTTCCGTGACGGCATTGACGAAGCGGCCAAAGCGGGCATCAAAGCCGTAATTCAGCCAGGAGGATCTCGGAACGACGAAGATGTCATCGCGGCCTGCAACGAATACGGCATGGCCATGGTCGTCACCGGTCGACGACATTTCCGCCACTAAGGGCGGGATCCACGGTCGAGACCTGACACTCTTATTACTCGGGAGTCAACTTCACTCTCCCTGGGGAGAGTCGAGCCTAAGCGAGGAGGACGCCCCGGAATTCGGCCGTTGTGATCGGCGTTCGAAAATTCCCTGCACTTTTTTTGCAACATCTGCGTTCGACCGGCGACTGCCCCACCGACAGCCGTAATTTGCTGTAAATTACGCGGTTTCAGGTTTACCGGACGTCCATTGTCCGGCGTTTGGGAGTGTCGATCATGTTACGCTGGATCAAATACGGAGTGGGAACGGTTGTTGTTGTCGGAGTGGCCGGATTGACGTTGCTGGGCTCGAATTTTGGCAGCTATATCCGCACGACCACCAATGCGGCTCAGGAAGCTGCCAGAAATGCCGTGCCCGTGGAATTCGAATTGCGACGAGCCAGCGATATGATCGAAGCCATCCTGCCCGATCTGCAGTCTCAGGTCAGGATGATCGCTCAGGAAGAAGTCGAAGTGGCGGCCCTGACATCGGACATAGAAGCATCTCAAAAGCGACTGAAAAGCGAACAAAAAACGCTGAGGTTGTTACGAGGCAAGATGCGAACTCAACAGGTGTCGTATCTGGTCAACGGCCGCAACGTGGAACGGGGACTGTTGACCGAGCAATTGCATCAGCGTTTTGAACGTTTCAAACAGGGGGAACTGGCGTTTGCCAGCAAGCAGAAACTGTTGGAAAAGCGGCACGACGGTTTGAATGCAGCATTGGCGATGCTGGACAAAATGCGACATCGCAAGGCAGAACTTGAGCAGAAGGTGGAAGCTCTGGCGGCTCAGCATCGGCTTGTTCAGGCATCCGCCATCGAATCGGGTAAACTGATCGACGGCAGTCACTTGTCGGAAGCGGATCAACTTCTCAGTCAGATCGAAACTCGACTGGCAGTTGCTCAGCGAGTGCTCGCTCACGAGCAGGATATTTTTGCAGTCTCTACGGCGGATGAGCTCGTTGACGAAGAACAGTTGTTGACGGAGCTTGACGAGTACTTCGTTGTCGGTGACAGGACTGCCGTTGCAGGCTTGAGTAGCGACGCTGAGCTGTCAATCGACGTCGATTGACATGAGGCGTTTGGTCCGGCTGTGTAGGTGGAGGCGACGTACATCAGGCATTTCCTGTCCGCTGGCTGACCCGAAATTCTGTCGAATCCGACTACACCTTGCTGTGTAGTCGGGCAGAACCTGACCCATGTCTGCAACATCCTGTATACTTGTTCGTTCCGCGGCGACTTCGCAAAGAAAGAAGATCCGTTGTTCTTCCTCGATCTAAAACGAGCTGAAGTGGCGATCAAGAGTGGGCGACTGGACGAAGCGTTTCAGGCCCTGCACACCTCGTCCGAACGAAAACATCGGGACGGGCAGCGCTTGGTCGATCGCCTGGTCTCTGCATTCGTGGCCCGAACCACGGAGCATCTCACCGAAAACCGGATTGATGATGCTCAACACGACGCTGACAGCGTTCAACAGCTGGGCGGGCGGACACCGGCCATTGCAGAACTGCAGCAGAAGATCTCTGCTGCCGATGCACAGCGACGACAGCGTCAGCAACGCCGTGGTGATGTGCTGGCGTCGGCAAACCAACAGGTACTGGCGGGAGCTTACTCCATCGGAGCGAAGTTGCTGGAAGGTCTCGATGCAGATCAATCCGCCGCCGGAGCAGCCTCGCACGAACGTCTGGCAGAATCGATTGAAGCGAAACGCGTGATTGTTGACGATACGGCCGTCAGAATTAAGGCGGCGACAGATGCGGACGAGCACGAATCTGCGGTGGCGCTGATCAATGCCCTGCAGCCGGATCAACGAGCACACTCGAAGATCGTCGCCCTGATACAGCAGGCGGTTGGTCCACTGGTGACACGAGGCTTCTCGGAACTCACGTCCGGTCGCCTTGATCGCGCGGCCGCGATTGACGACATGCTTCGTCCTCTGCAAAGCGCTTCGCCCAGTGTGGGTGAACTTCAGCAGTGTCTGACGATATGTCGTTCTGCTCGAGAGCACATGGAGATGTATCAGTATCCGGAAGCGGAAGCACAGCTGGCGGTGCTGGCACAGATGGTCGACGGCGGAACGTGGATTGATGCGGCTCGAAGTGCCATCGCTGATGTGATTCGAGATTTAAATTCTGTGTCGGCAGGCCCTCTGGGTTTGCTGGGCAATCAGCTGAACCAACAGGGAACGTCAGCCGTGGCGTCTTCGCTGGCCCCCCCCCCGCGAGCGGCTGAGGCCAGGCCCTTCGCCAGCGAAGGATTGCCCATGCGCAGCGTCTTACAGGTCGACGGAGTAGGTGGATTACTGCTGCTGAGCAGCGACGTCATCACGATTGGAACGACGTCTTCCTCTTCCAGGCTGGATGTGCCACTGGTGACCGAAGGAACCGCGGCATTCATCAGCATCCGACGTGACGGCGACGACTACTTTGCCGAATCTTCTGAACTGTTCCGAGTGAACGGACGGCAGGAAACTCGGAAACTGCTGACGTCGGGCGATTCGATTGCCGTGGGTGCTCGAGGTCGCCTGAGGTTTTTGAAACCTGTTGCGGCCAGCAGTTCGGCAGTCCTGCAGATCACGGGATCTCGACTGGCACGACGAGACATTCGCAGCGTGGTGCTGATGTCGGATTCACTGTTATTTGGACCGGCAGGCAGCCACTTCCGACTGTCAGACGCGGATAATCCGATCGTGCTGCATGGCAGCCGTGATGGCTACGCCCTGCGAGAAGCCGTGTCGCGGGCGTCCACGTCGCAGCCTGCCGTGCGGACTGCCGCGGCGGCAATAAATATTGGAGAATCGGTGGTGATGAAGGACATACGTTTCGCGTTGATGGATGGATAACAATGAACATCAACGAAAAACGCACCCGGGTTCGTCCGAATTCCGGCGAACACCGTTACATGTCACTTCCTTACAGCGTTTCACGCTGGCGTGTGGCCGCGAAGAACGCCTTTCAGTAGCAGTTTCGTGACCCCCACGAGCCAGTATCGTCCACGACAATAAGTAAACAGCTCTAGAACGACAGATCTGATGGCGGCATATCATTATCAACAAGGCGATCGACCGCTGGATGGATACACCATCCTGGGACGTGGTGGGTTCGGCGAAGTCTATTTTGCGGTCAGTGATGCCGGTCGCGAAGTGGCGTTGAAAGCCGTGCAGAACTTCGAAGAGATCGAATTGCGAGGAATCGGCCACTGCATGAACCTTAAGTCGCCTCACCTGGTGATGATCTTTGACATCAAGCATGCCACCGACGGCATGCCATGGGTGATCATGGAATACGTGTCCGGTCCGTCACTGCGAGAAGTGCTGGACGAAT
>JAPYTO010000402.1 GCA_029941865.1 Fuerstiella sp.
ACTTGAAGAAGAGGTGCCCGAAGCATACTCGTTATAGGGCAGACCAAGCTTCTTCTTGAGAAAGACAACCTCACCAGCATCATTGCCTTCAACGGCATGACCGGCAAATTGCAAAAGGTAGCCGATAACGAAACAACCGGCGTGCCAGTACCAGGCAGCACCGGCAATCGCGGCCACGGGAGCGACGATGAACGATAACGGCACGCCCACAAGGTGCAGGGCCTGATTAATCCGATTTCGGTGACGCGGCAGGTAGTTATCCAGAAACCGGCGAATCATTCAGAGTTCTCGGAGAGATTGGCTCAAGTTCTGAGCCGTCTGTTATTCGTCTTCATCTTCGTCATTCACGTCAGACAAAGATTCCACAGGGGAACTGTCTGTTGGCGGTTTTCGGAAGATGGCGACAATGTCCTCGACAGGCACTACGTACAGCAGGTTGTCCGACTCAAAATCAACAGGGATGGCGTTCTTGGGGTGAAACAGCACCTTGTCGTATTTGCGGATGGGAAAGTCTTCGTCGCGATCGATCTGCACGCTGATCTCGACGACACGCCCCGTGATCGTCGGGATTTCCGAAGTCTCGGGCAGGACGATGCCACCACGAGTTTCCTGACGAGCTTCGTCCTTGCGAATCAGAATCCGCAGTCCGAGCGGTTCGACGTATTCATTCACCATTTCAGATTCAGCACTTTGAGCGGTTCAGCGGGGGCAGCAGTCGCAACCGAGCGACAGCACACGACAGACTGTAGGCACAGAACTCAGCAGTTCAAAGAGGGGATTCCTTCGAAAAGTGCGAATTTCAGCAGACATCCGGTACGGTCACCCGTTAACTGACATCCTTCAACGGACGCGCCGACAATTCGTCATGGTCCGCATTTTTTGATGTGTCGGATTCGCCGGCCAAACCCTTCGGAATCACCACCACCGGAACAGAATCGTCTGCGGAGGAAGCGTTCCTACATGTCGCTCGTTGGATTAAACGGCCCAACAGGCCGCCAAGAAGTGCTGGCAGAAATATTACGTCAGCCACCAGAGCGGCAAAAATCAAGGCAGCCATGATCCAGCCGAAGCGACTTACCAGTAGCAAATCGGCGGGCAGCAGTGCCAACATACCCAGTCCGACAGCGGCACTGGTCTGCCACATTGCCGGGCCGCAATGTTCCAGGGCTTTTCCGACAGCACTTTCCACTGACATGCCGCGTCGCACGAGTTCCTGAAACCAGGTCAACAGATGAAGGGTACCGTCGACCGCGATTCCAAGGGCGACCGACGCCGTGATCATGGTACCGATGTCCACCTTCAGCCGCATCCACGATAACAATCCGAACACCAGAACAACGGGCATCAGATTTGGCAGCATCGTGAAGATTCCCGCCATGGGACTGCGGAGGACGACCATCATCACGATTGCGATAACAACAAACGCCATTCCAAAGCTGCGAATCAGACTTTCCAGAACGGCTTGCTGCGTTCGCAGAAACACGGGAATCAACCCCGTAACGACGTGCCCGGTGTTTGGGCTGCCCACCGTTGACAGATGGCGTTCGGCAATCGCATCGATGTCGGACGTCAGTAATTCCAGATCGACATCGGACAGAGCGGATGTCTGAGCTGTCACCCGCCAGACTTCGTCTCCCTTTCGATTCAGCAATGCATCACCGTCTTCGAGCCAATCCGTGGAATAGTCCGGTAGTGCTAACAATGACGCAATCTCGTCATCATCCCGACCCTCACCGGTCACTCGTTCGTGGATCTTGCGCTCAAGAGCATTTTGCGTCGCGTTTCGCTTGAGCCTTTGTAAACCTGACAGGCCTTCGGTTTTGGCCTCCCGCAGGTCCAGAAAGGAGGCCAATGACAATACGCCGCTGATTTCAGGATGCTGCCGCACTTCCTGTTGTAGAGCCATGACCAGACGAGCTCGTTCGATGAACAGCAAATCTTTTCGCGCCTGTTCGTCAAACTTTACGATCGTGTCGATCGAAATGACGCCGGACAGCTTGTCCTCCAGAAAGACGTAGTCCTGAACAAGCCGAGATTCCGTCGGGAAATAGCGAATCACTTTCGTTTCAGTGTCAAAGTGCCGCAATCCCCATCCGGCCGCCACAGTTGCAATGACACAGGTTGCCGACACCACATGTCGATTTCTTGCAATCCAGACCCCAAAACGGTTCCAGTTCTTAGTCTCAAGTTCCTCTGCGGGCGGCGGTGATTTGGGCCAGTACAGCATCAAAGACGGCAGCACATACAGCACGATCACGAAGGAGATGATACAGCCGATCGCGGAATAAAGCCCAAAGTCACGCACCGGCACAAGATTGCTGGCGAGTAACGACGCCAGTCCGATGGCCGTGGTTCCGCTGGCCAGAGCGCACGGCAGCCAGGCTGTCTGTGCAGCGTGGAAGACGGACCCGCCGGGAGCAGGATCGCCGGAATGCTTCCAGTAGTTGGCAAGGTGAATGGCTGCGGACGTCGTCAGGACGATCAGGAGCGTCGGCATCACGATCAGCACCATGTTCATGCTGCTACCGGTCAGCGGAACTACGGCCACGGCAATAATGACAGTCAGGAATGAGACCGTCTGTACCAGAGTTGCCAGCCGGAAGCTGCGCAACATGACAAAGGTCAGGAAGATGCTGACCAGTGCAGAGAGCGCAATCGGCGAGCTCTTTGGCAGGTTCCAGGCAGGCTGGTCTTTATTCCATGCGGCGTCGGCAACCGCCTGGTTCAGCGCCACACTGACGACAGGCTGTCCGCCCATTCGCACCGTCTCTGCGGGCACACCGACGGATTCGACCGCCTGTCTGACAGCGGCAACCGCGGCTTTTTTATCTGCCACGCCGGCCGGCGAAAGTGAAACTGAGACGGCCGCCAACGATCCCGGCGTGACAAAGGATTCTTCGACGCATGGCTTCCCGGCGGTCTGTGATCCGGACCCCGGAGCTTTCATTGCCAGTAGCGCTGTCCGAAACGCATCAAATTGACCGGCCGCCGAATGCATCTCGGGCCACGACAGTTGCAGATCGTACAGCGGTTGCGCCTGAACGTACGCTGTCAGTTCCTCATGCAGTTGCCATGCGCCTATGTCTTTGTCTTCCAGGGAAAGACCTTCTGACGATGGCAGGTTCAGCTCTCTTTGCTCCACAACTGCGTGTAAGGCAAACTTTTCGTTCGCCAGCCGCAGGATCTCCTTCTGCATGTAGTCGCCGCGGCTGCGCCCGGCATCCGTGAATCGAATCTTCAGTGGTCCATTCCCGGACAGGACGCCGTCAATCCGATCCAGAGCGTCGTCGAACGGAATGTTCTTACCAAGCATTCGTATCAGCACGTCGGACGGCAATGAGACTTCGCTGACGTAGGGTGAACCACCTTCCACATCGTCATCGTCGCCACCGTCGACAGGCACTCCTTCGAGCTGCTGTTTCAGCAACCTCAGCCGTGGATCTGTCAGAGAAGCACCGTCCCACGCAACCAGGATGCGGTCTTTCGAGGGAAACAGGCCTTCGTACCACGCAAGGATTCGGGCCTGGGGATCATTTTTGGGCAGCCAGCCGGCCACATCGTTGTGCAGCCTGAGTCCGCTCAATGACCCAATCATCAATGGCAGCAGAAACACGACGATCGCGACGATCCACAAAGAGGCGCCGTGACCCCAACGGTCCCTTCTCTGCAGAATTGGCGTCTTCCCTGATTCGGTCACGAAGTCTTACTGCCTTGAAAACTGAAAAACCTATTCTCCTGCGAATTCTGGGCGAATCGTAGCCGCATGGCAATGCGAGGTCATCAAATCGGCGGCTCGGATCCTGAGTTTCGTACAGTTCGAAAAGGATGAGAAACAGTCACAGGAACTTCTTCGATAAAGGCGTTTACATAGTTCAGGGGGTTGTGGCGAGTCTTGTCGGCCCGGTTTCAACCCGGATTTTGCTTAGGTTTCGTGCCGGAGGACCTGCCGGCCGAAATTTCGTCATGGTCCTGGGGCACCAGCAGCGGAATGCGATTTCCTCTGAAACCCCGTTGCGGCTCTTCACATTGAGAGAAAATGCCGGCGGGACCGTCAGAGTTCACAGGTCGACTTTGCAGGATCAGTGCCGCTACAATCAACCAGGAAACTCATTCGAGACGTCCCATCGTTGTTGCCGACGCAAAAGATGTGGGTTCAGAAATCAGGCGTTCAAGCATGTCTCTTGCACATCCCAACATTGCTTCTGCAGATTCAGGTCGTGCAGTGGATCCATTGGATGCGGCCACGCCTGTCAGCGAAAACGTTCCTGATACACGAATGATTTCCACAAATCGGCAACGGTTCGGTCTTTTTCTCGGGGACACGGCGGTCGGATACTACCTGTCGGTGTTGCTGCACACAGTTGCGTTCGGCATTGCATTCGTCTTGTTTGCCTGGTTTGGACCAATTTTTTTTGATGACAGTGCCGCGTTTGTAATTCGAGCGAGTCTGGATGATACGACCGTCCTGGATGAGAATGCCAGGTTGGAAATTACTCCGGAACTCAACATGGGCATGACTGATGGTCAGTCCAACATCGAACGGATTTCCAGCAACCTGAAGGCTGTGGAGAACGGACTGATCGACACGGCAGCGGCCGACATGCTGCCGTCAATGTTAAGCGCGAAGGATAACGCCGACGACGCGGGCGGTGGTGGCTTTCTGTTCAAACTGCCGGAATCAGGTCTGGCGGTGACGAAGGGCAGTTTTACAGCCTGGACGGAACCTGAAGTCCCTGAGGTCGGAAAACCATACTTGATCATCATTGAAGTGCGGCTGCCGAAAGCTGTGAAGGGCTACCGAATCAGCGATTTGAGCGGAACGGTTCGAGGAACTGATGGGTACACCCAGTCCATACCGTTCGACGCCAGGCACAAAAACTCGTCATTCTACACCGACGAAAATGTGCAGCACAGAATCCGGACCGGCGGTGAATCCATCAAAGTGCGATCGAATAAGATTCAATTGGGAGTCAAGGTGCCGGGCGCTCGGAAACTGGTGCGAGACACGATACAGATTCGGTCCCGGCGCCTGCGCGAGAAACAGCAACTGGAATTAGTATTCGGCGGCGGTCCAGGATCGTAGACAACAGGTGGCCACTCATGAGTGCTTTTGCGCTTTAATACAAGCTCGAAGCGCAAGCGAGTGTGTT
>JAPYTO010000403.1 GCA_029941865.1 Fuerstiella sp.
CTAAGTGGTACTCAAACGAACCGGGAGTCTATAATGCCTGCGATAACGACCAAAGCCGCAGTTTTTCCGCAACGGGCCAGACAGGCATTTGTCCAGAATGTTCGATAGACTGGGGTCATTGAGCGTGTGCCTTCGGGTAAGAAGTTGGCTCTCGTGTTCGCTAATCGTGACTCGGACACTTCGTCAAGTGTGAAGTCTATGTATGACGGAATCACAGCAACTCAGGCGAATCGTAACGCTCGGTGTCGTCTGTTTGTTTCCATTCGAAGTCAGCGATGCCGCGGCTGACGAACCGTCCACTGCCTACACGTTTGCAGTGCCTGACGGTTTCGAAGTTCAGCAGGTTGCCGCGCCGCCGCTGGTGAAGTATCCCATGCTGGGGACGTTCGACGACGCCGGCCGACTGTTCGTGTGTGCCAGTGCCGGACTGAATCTGGACGACAAAGAGCTGCTGAAACAGTTGCCCAACTTCATTCGTATGCTGGAAGACACCAACGGAGACGGGCACTTCGACAAAAGCACAATCTTTGCCGATAAGTTGACGCTGCCGTCGGGTGCCCTGTGGCACGACGGAGCTCTTTACGTGACCAGCCCTCCGAGTCTGTGGCGTCTGGAAGACACAGATGGCGACGGGGTTGCAGATCGACGGGATGAGTTGATTACCGGCTTCCACTTTCACGGTCATGCTGGCGACGTGCATGGCCCGCATCTGGGACCAGACGGCAGACTGTATGTCCTGGACGGCATCATCGGTCATGAGATCCACGACAAGGACGGCGGTGTCATCAGCCAGGGAAATATGGCCAGAATCTTCTCGTCGAAAATCGATGGCAGCGATCTGCAGACTTTCTGCGGCGGTGGTATGGCAAATCCGGTCGCGGCGACGTTCACTGAAGAAGGCGAGTTGTTCGGTGCAACGACCTTCTTCTATTACAACAGCCAGGACCGAATTCGACACGATGCAGTTTTTCACGGTGTCTACGGCGGCGTTTACCCGCGGACAGTCAGTGTGCTGCAGGAGGAGTTCAAACTCACCGGGCCACTGCTGCCACCACTCGTGCGGCTGGGTATGAGTGCTCCGTCGAATCTAACGTGCTATAAAAGCGACTCCTTTGGCAAAGACTATCAGGGCAACGTGTTCATTTCGCATTTCAACACTCGACGAGTGACGCGATCGACGCTGCGCCGCAGGGGTTCGACCTTTCATGCCGACATCGAGCCATTTCTTGTCGCCGCCAACCCGGATTTTCATCCGTGTGATGTGATCGAGGACGCTGACGGAAGTCTGCTGGTAATCGATACCGGCGGCTGGTTCAAAATTGGCTGTCCGACAGCCAGCGAACAGCCCGAGATCCATGGCGCAATTTATCGCGTGCGGCGTAAAGATGCAGGAAGGATCGTAGATCCCCGCGGCCTGCAGGTCAGATGGCAGTCTGACGATTCGGAACTGGTCAAACTTCTGGATGACGGTCGGCCTGCGGTCCGGGAGCGTGCCATCGCGACGCTTGCCAAACGCGGCGATGCCGCCGTCCGTCCACTAAGTGCAGTACTGACGACCGGATCCGCGACTGCCCGCAGAAACGCGGTCTGGTCGTTGACTCGAATCGGGACGGCCACCGCCCGCGCCGCTGCGCGCAGGGCTCTGGGCGATGCTGATTCCAGCGTTCGAATGGTCGCCGCAAGGTGTGCCGCCACGCACCGCGATGCGGGTGCCACAGGTCAGTTGGTGCCCCTGCTGCGGGACGACCAACACGCTGTCCGACGGCAGGCGGCCGCCGCTCTTGGTCGCATCGGCGATCCCGTGGCGGTCGCGCCGCTGTTGCAAACGTTTGATGAGGCAGATGATCCGATGCTGGAGCACGCCCTGATCTTTGCCTTGATAGAAATCGGCGATCGCGAAGCAACACTACCTGGGCTGAACGATGCGTCTTCCGAAGTTCGCCGCGCCGCCGTGATCGCGATTGACCAGATGGACGACGGCAATCTCACGCAGTCGTTAGTCGCACCTCTGGTGAAAACTGACGACGCGGCTCTGCAGGAAACCATCATAAACGTTGTCAGCCACCATCCTGAGTGGGGGGAAGTCGTCGCCAAACTGCTGCCCGAATGGCTGCAGGAACCGCAGATGAGCGACGGTCGACGTCAGCTGCTGCGAGGTGCCTTGTACCGCCTGCGCCGCGAGTCCTTTTGTCAACGCCTGATGGCTGAGGCGCTGTTGCAGAAAAATACTCCCACGGACTCTCGGATTCTGATATTTCAGGTGATGGCCGACAGCGGATTCCGCGAGTTTCCGGAGTCATGGCAACAGCAGCTGCTCGACAGTCTTCGGTCCACGGATCAGCGCATTTCCAGCCACGCACTGGTGGCGATCGATTCCACACGCAGCGGCCAGTTTGAAGCTGGGTTGACAGCGTATGTGCAGGACAGCACTCGGCCCGTGGGTCTGCGTGTACCCGCGATCAGAACTCTTGCTCGCACTCAACCGCGACTTTCCGGGACAGCATTTCAGCTTGTCAGCGGGCAGTTTCACCCCGATGCGGCCTTCGAAACGCGAGCAGAAGCCGCCCGTGCGCTTAGCGACTCACAACTTTCACCAACCCAGCTCGACGTCGTGATTGACCTTGTCTCCAAGGCCGGGCCGCTGGAGCTGCCGCTGCTGCTGCAGCCGTTGGCCGAGGTGTGGCAGCACGCCACGGTGGAAACCGGTCAGCACCTCATCAATGCGCTTGAAAAGTCACCTGGCTTCGCCAGTCTGACCGAAGAACAGCTCGCAGGTCTGTTCGAAAAATCGCCCGCCGAGGTGCAGTCTGCAGCCGATTTGTTGACAAAGCGACTGAAGGCAGAATATGCCACGTCGGTGCGGCAGGTTCTGCGGACAGTGTTTAATCTTGTCGGCGGTGATCCGGTACGAGGAAAGAATATTTTCTACGGCAAGCAGGCGCTGTGCTCAACCTGTCATCGAGCCGGGCCGGAAAAGGACAACAACATCGGCCCGGATCTGCGACGGATTGGCGAAGTGCGAAGTCCCCGCGATCTGCTCGAAGCAATTCTTGCCCCCAGTGCGTCTATCGCCCGCGGCTACGAACCGAAATCGATCCTCACGAAAGCAGGCAACGTCTTCTCCGGGGTGATTCGCAGCGAAACGGCAGAAACGATCACACTTTACAATACACAACGCGAAGCCATCCGCATTCCGCGGCACGACATTGATGAAATCGTACCGTCAAACGTGTCGATCATGCCCAGGGGGCTGGAACGGTCCCTCACGCCGGACGACCTGCGAGACCTGCTGGCATGGCTGGGTTCGTTAAAGAGTTCTGAGTAGGCCGAAACAAGCGAAGCTGTTCTTTCAGTGCTGCGCAAACTGTTGACGCTATTAAATCTCCAGAACACTCATCGGGTTTGGCAGCGAAATTCGTTGCCCCGAGCTGACACCGGTGTTGAGTATCCGACGTTTGACGTCTGGTCGAACAGCCACTCTACAGCGTATTACAATGATTCGTGGCCACGAAAATCATCGCCGCATGAACTCGACCGATGCCAGCGGATCTGTGCTTCGATTGCTAACTGTCGATGATTGGATGGACGACTTCACCGTGAACATCGGTCAGGCGGAAGTCGCGGCCCGCATAGCGATAAGTCATACGCTGGTGGTCGTAGCCCATGAGATGCAGGATCGTCGCGTGAAGGTCGTGGGCTGAGACCGGGTTTTCCACAGCCCGAAAGCCAAAGTCGTCCGTCGCTCCGTACACCGTCCCTTTCTTAATTCCGCCGCCCGCCATCCACAGAGAAAAGCCCCAGTGGTTATGATCACGCCCCTGACTGGCTCCGGAACCGTCCTGTCCCATCTCAACGGAAGGCGTCCGACCAAACTCTCCGGTGCACAGAATCAAAGTTTCATCCAGCAATCCACGCTGCCTGAGGTCGATGATCAATGCGGCCAGACCCGAATCACATTGATTCGCGACCTTGCGATGTTCGTCTTTGATATTCGAATGGCTGTCCCAGGGCTGCATGGCACCATGCCACGTCTGGACGAAACGCACGCCGCGTTCGACAAGTCTTCTTGCCATCAGCAGTTGACGGTTCTGTGGTCCGTCACCATAGAGCTTCTGAATGTGTTCCGGTTCTTTCGAAACATCAAATGCATCACTGGCTTCCGTCTGCATTCGAAACGCCAGTTCAAACGATTTGATTCGTGATTCGATGGCCGCTTCGCCCGGCCGATCTGCAAGATGCTGAGCATTAAGCTGCTGCAGAAATTCGAACTGCTTTAACTGCTCTGCCGAAGAAACTCGTTTGTTCTGCAGGAAGTCGATCAGCTGCGTGGGATCGGGATTAGACGTATCCACGCGAGTTCCCTGGTACGCACCAGGCAGAAAAGCTGATCGCCAGTTGCCGGCCCCACCGACCGGCATGCCGCCAGGGCACAGGGCGATAAAGGACGGAAGATTCTCATTAAGAGATCCCATTCCCCATGTGAGCCATGAGCCCAGACTTGGACGTACGAGCCGCTGATCCCCCGTGTTCATCAGCATCAGCGACATTTCATGGCTTGGGAGTTCGGCGTACATGGACCGAATGACGGTCATCTCATCAACACACTTCGAAAGGTGCGGGAACAGATCGCTGACGGGAATTCCGCTTTCGCCATGCTTCTCGAATTTGAACGGGCTCGGCAGCGCCACACCCGTCCTTCGCTCGGTCTGCAGATTCTCAAACGGAAGCATCTGACCGGCTCGACGAGTCAGCTCCGGCTTCGGGTCAAACGTATCGACCTGAGACACACCGCCATTCAGAAACACATGGATGATGTGTTTGGCACGTCCCGGGAAATGAGTCCGCAACTCTCCGCTGGTCTGTTCGGCCGACGCCGTGTTTCCCAGCAGATCGGCCAGCGCAAGGCCGCCGAATCCCATGCCGCATTGCCGCATCCAGTGCCGTCGTGTCTGGCTGATCATATTTAAGCTCATTGTTAATCCGGATTTTCTGCTGCGGGTCATGCGTGTGCGAACAAGGGAATCACACCATCGCTGTTACAGCGGATTTCGCTGACTCATGGCCGCGGTTGACGTGTTTCAATAGCAGAACGGTTGCCCC
>JAPYTO010000404.1:0-3140 GCA_029941865.1 Fuerstiella sp.
AAATCAGGAGAAAATCCACAAACACTAAGAATCGATGTCCAGGAACCGGTGTGTGAGGCGGAATGGAGATATGGAAGCAAATGATGCCCACGAACGATTCACACGATTGCTGATCGAGCACGAGCCGGAACTGCTGCGGTGTGTGCTTGTGGCAGTGCCCAATCGAGCCGACGCACAAGATATCCTGCAGGAGTGCTCTGTCGCGTTGTGGCGGCGGTTTGCCGATTTCGATGCAGATCGACCGTTTGCAGCGTGGGCACTGGGGTTCGTACGTATCGAAGTGCGCCGTTTTCTCCGCAAATCACAGCGCCAGGCACAGTTGTCCGAACGAGCCGTCGAGCTGCTGATGCAGGACGAACAGCAATACAGCCGTGAACTGACTGAGCGGGAACGTTATCTTCAAAACTGCCTCAACGCACTCTCCGCAGATCAACGGGAATTGCTGGACGGCTACTATCGCTCAGAACATTCCGTGAACTTCCTGTCGAGTCTGACCGGCCGGACGACGGACGCCGTCTACAAGATGCTGCAGCGCATCCGACGGTCACTGCAACAGTGCGTCGAGGGCCGCATGCAAGGGGCCGGTGATGTTGGAGGTGGAGCATGAGCGACCGTGACTGGGAATCTCTGATTCATCGCCATATTGACGGCATTGCCACGAGCGAAGAGGTCACCGAACTGTCCGAGCGTCTGGAATCCGACGCCGATGCGCGATTGATCTATCTCCGCCTGGCCCGCATCCACGCCACGCTGGCGGCAGACGATTTTGACGAACCATCGATACAGGAGTCGGAAAAACGATTCTCCGACCTGACGGAACAGCTCGCTGATTTTGACAGGACGCGTCGATTCCATCGGTTCGTGACGTCCGTCGCCGCCGTCGCAGCCGTGATCACCTTGATGGCAGGCCTCTATCTCTTTCGGCCAGGTATCGAATCGCAGATCGCGACCATCACCTCAGTCAATGGCGGAATCCAGTGGACGGGCGTTGGCGGGCTGGTGTCGGATGTCCAGTCAGCGGGCCAGCCGCTGACTGGGGGAATATTGGAGACGCGTTCGGTGGACTCGTCGGTCAAACTGAAGTTTCTCGACGGCTCGACGGTGAGCTTGAACGGCTCATCGGTGTTGACGATTTCAGACCACGGTCAAAAAGAGCTTCGTCTTCGCGAAGGCAGCCTGTCAGCGAACGTGGTTGCGCAGCCGACTGGAAAGCCACTGCGTTTGTTCACACCAGCAGCGACACTGGAAGTTCTGGGTACGCAATTTGACGTAACCGCCGATTTCAATCAAACAAAGATTACCGTCAACGAGGGCCTCGTCCGCGTCAAACGTGTGACGGACGGCCTGTTCGCAGACGTCAAAGCGGCTCACTCATTGTTGGCGACAATCGAGGCTCAGGAATCGCTGGTTGCCACACCCATCACAGCGCCCACCAGCGTTTGGGTAGCGAACCTGGCGAAAGACAGGAGCGCTGGTGATTGGATATCTGCCGCGCATGCGTTGCGGTTTGAGATCGGCCGCGCCCTCGAAGCTGGTGAGATCACGCGAGATGAGATTGGGCAGGTCTACGGAAAACGGTTGGCGCAAACACGAGATGACGAAGGGTTGCTCAAAACCGTTCCCAGACGCACGGGGCGCAAAGAACAACCTGTCATCTATTTGGTTTCGCTAAACATTCCCCAGCGTCAGGGGGGCCCGATTCTGTTGGCCGCAGGTAGTCGGCTCCGAGTGACGGGCCGATCCGAAACAGCGAACGAAGTGACGTTTAGTTTCGCCGCGTATAATCACGACCGCACAATCAGGGGACGATTCGGAGTCATACGGCAAGTGGAATCGGCCTTCGACGTTGAAATACCAGTCACGGAATTGCGGGGGCTCGGCGATCGCACGACTGCGGTGGGACTTGAGGCCTTCGTATTCGACTGCTTCGCAAACAAACCAGGCCTGGAGATAACACACGTGGAGTTGTTGGCTCCATAGCAGTCGTGGGCACGCTCCGTCGTGTCTTCCAGATGAACAGCTAATTACGGCACGGCGGAGTGTGCCTGCAACCAGTAAGGACAACGAAAATGAAACGATCGGCAATAGCATTGACCCTCATGGCATTGCTCACCTCAGGCAGCCTCGCACAGGAACGAGAGACACGCGAGCGAACGCGAGAGCGCCAGCGCAGCGGCGAAGGTGAGCGTCGCGTATACGGACGGGGCAAGCTTGCAGTGAAAGATCCGGCGGGCTTCAGAACGGAAGGCAAGCAGATCTTCTCAGGACCGCAACCAGGAGAAACGTTGCCGGCATTCAAGGCCACGAGTCTCGCAGGAGACAACAAAGGCAAAGAGCTCGATCCCATCGAGCTGGCGCGTAACAATCCACAAATCCTGCTCTTTCAGGATGAGAGTGGTGTCGCCATTCGAGGACTATTCGGCGTCGTGGATGCGATCAGAAAGATTGATCGCAAGACAGAACAAGACCTGCACATTGCATGCGTATTCCTGTGTGATGATGCAGAGACGATTACGAGTCGGTTTGCGAGAATATTTCCGGGATTGCGTGAACGCGGAATTGATCTGATTGCTGTTTCCAAAGATGGGCGCGATGGTCCCGGCGCTTACGGACTGAATCGAACCATCTCGCAAACAATCATTCTCGCAAAGGACGGGAAAGTCACCCGGAACTTTGTTTTCCCTCAGGGGCTGCTGCAGTCTGATCCGCACGTGATGGGTGGCATTGCAGAACTCATCGACGAGGAACGTGAGACCGTCGCGGGATGGTTGGCCGAGGCCGCTGAGAGTGACGCTCGGATGCGAACGCGCGGTGGCGATGATCCACAGGCTGTGGCGAAAGCTGCTTTGCGTGAGAAACTCGGCAAGTTCGTCGTAGCAGGAAAGATTACGCGTGAAGAAGCCGGTGAGTTGTATCAAGCCGCGTTTCCTGACCCTGCAAGTGGCCGTTAACATTCTTCCGGTAAACTCACGCAGAGCCGCGGAGACGCAGAGTGGAAATCAACGACATATCCGGGACCATTGTGAATCATTCGATTAAGATTCACGCGGCATTGGGACCGGGACTATTGGAGTCGGTCTATCAACCGATTCTCGCGTACGAGCTGCGGAAGTCCGGGTTCGAATTGGAAACGGAAGTCC
>JAPYTO010000404.1:3240-5099 GCA_029941865.1 Fuerstiella sp.
CGGAAGTCCGGGTTCGAATTGGAAACGGAAGTCCCAGTACCTGTGCGATGGGATGGGCATACAATTGATGAAGGATTTCGGGCAGACATAATTGTCAATCGACTCGTTCTTATTGAACTTAAATCTGTGGAGTTGACATCAAAGGTTCATCTCAAGCAGGTCCTGACATACCTCAAACTGACGAACCTGAAGCTTGGCCTTCTCATCAACTTTGGTGCACCGCTACTTAAGGATGGCATTCACCGAGTTGCGAATGGAATGCAGGATCAGGAAGACTCGCGCTAGGCCACAAAGGATGAATACTGTGTATCCACCATCCCACAACCAAATTTTTCTCTGCGGCTCCGCGGCTCTGCGTGTGACGATCATTCCGTGCCTACTGCTCTGCTCGGCTTCCTACGCGGCAGAATCAGGCCCCATTGACTTCAGAAACGATCTCGTCCCTGTGTTCACGAAACACGGGTGCAATGCCGGCGCATGCCATGGTGCGGCCATCGGCCGTGGTGGTTTCAAACTGTCGCTTTACGGCGGAGATCCGGAATCCGATTTTGAAGCAGTCGTCCGAGAGGTGAATGGCCGACGAGTCAATCTGTCCAGGCCGGACGAAAGCCTCATCTTCCTAAAGCCGGCTGAGTATGTTGAACACGGTGGAGGATCCGTCTTCGATGACGACAGTGAGAGCGCTCAGCTTCTGATCGATTGGATCAGGCAGGGGGCAGGAAATGATTCGCGACGCGATCTGACAAGCGTCGAGATCACTCCGAAAAAACACGTTGCGAAATCACTCGGCCAGCCGGTCGCGTTGCAAGCAGTTGCTCATTATTCCGACGGCACCTCGAGGGATGTCACCAGGTGGACGATCTTCAAGGCAAATGATGATTCAGCGGTTGAGATCAAAGTAGCCGGCACGCTCCGCCGTGCCGTGGCCCACGAAGCGAACGGCACACGGAGTGTGCCTGCTGCTGTTGCCACGGTTCTTCGCCGCGGGCGACACATCGTGGTTGCTCGGTATCTGAGCAAAGTTGTGCCCATCGAAATGGTGGTGCCGCTGAACGATTCCAAAGTCAACCTGGCTGCTGAATCGCGAAACAACTTCATCGATGAGGAGATTCTAAAATCGCTCGCAGTACTCGGGCTGCCGCCAGCACCAATCGTTGACGACACGACGTTTCTGCGACGAATTTCTCTCGACCTAACCGGCCGCTTGCCATCAGCGGAGAAGGTGAACTCGTTCCTGGCATCGGGTTCCCTCTCCCCCGAGAATTCGGACGTTAGATCGTTGAGTTCAGATACGACTCCATCCGAATTGTTGGGGGAGAGGGCCAGGGTGAGGGGGCCACAACAACGCACCGAAACCGATTCCCCCTCACCCCAGCCCTCTCCCCCGAACAGCATCCATTCTGCGAATGCAACGTTTTCGCGGGGTAGAGGGGGCAAGAGCAAACGCGATGCACTCGTTGACGAGCTACTCAGCTCGAACGAGTTCACCGAATACTGGACATTGCAGTTGGCGAAGCTTCTGCGAATTCGCCCCAAGCCCGGAGACGGAAAAGGAGCGATCGCTTATCACACGTGGCTAAAGGATCAGGTTCGCGATGACGTCAGCTACAAGCAATTGGCTCGCACCTTGATCATGGCCATCGGCGATACGCACAAGAACGGCCCGGCCAACTTCTACCGCACGGTCACTGATGCGCGCGAGCAGGCGGAATTCATGAGCGAACTGTTCATGGGCAGCCGCCTGCGATGCGCGAATTGTCACAATCATCCGCTGGACCGCTGGACTCAGGATGACTATCACGGTCTGGCAGCGATCTTTGCAAAAGTGGAACGTGGACGCATCGTCAGCGAGAAACCGA
>JAPYTO010000405.1 GCA_029941865.1 Fuerstiella sp.
ACTTTCACCTTCAATCTCTCAATCATGCCCAGCGCACGCGGCGTCGCTGCGCTCCTGGATCCGGCCTGCCTTATTGATTGACCAAGCGCAAGAACTGGCGTTGTCCAATTAATCTATGCTGCCAGTTGCAGTCTTCTTGTGTTCGCGGCGATATCGGTGACTGCTTCGATGACATCGGTCACATCCAGGTCCGTCATCTTCGGCGACAGCGGCAGGCTGAGCATGCGGTTGTAGTTTTCCAGAGCGACCGGGAAATCCTCTGCCTGCCAGCCGTATTTCTTTGCGTAGTGCGAATGCAGGTGGATCGGAATGAAGTGCACGGATGTTCCGATGTTGCGTTCGTTGAGTTGTTCGATGAACTGGTTTCGATCGATCGTCAGCTGGGTGTCGTTCAATCGCAATACGTACAGATGCCATGCATGGGTCACATCCGACCGCGTTACGGGTGTCTGAAAGGCCGGGTCGGTTTGGAAGGCCGCGTCGTACTGCTTTACGATGTCGCGTCGTCGCTGCTGCATGGATTCAAAACGTCGCAGCTGTTGCAGTCCAAGTGCTGCCTGAATGTCAGTCATGTTGTACTTGAATCCCGGAGCAACAATGTCATAAGCCCATTTTCCTCCCGCTGCATAACGGCTCCATGCTTCGCGGCTCATGCCGTGCAGACTCAGCGTCCTTGCCCGATCAATCAGCTCCTGATCGCCGGTCAGCATGCCGCCTTCGCCGGTGGTCAGGTTTTTCGTGGCGTAGAAACTGAAGCACGTGGGGTTGGAGCCGGTACCAATCGGCTGGCCCTTGTAAGCTGCTCCAATCGCATGAGCTGCGTCTTCGATCAAATGCAGTTCATGACGTTGGGCGATGTCACGGATTGCATCCAGTTCTACCGGATGACCGGCATAGTGAACGGCGATGATGGCTTTTGTTGCGGGAGTGATGGCCTGCTGTATTTTCGCAGGGTCAATGTTTAACGTGTCGGGTTCCACGTCCACCAGCACGGGCTTTGCACCGGCGTGTTCAATCACGTTGACGGATGCCGCAAACGTGAGCGGAGTTGTAATGATCTCGTCGCCCGGTCTGACTTCCAGCGCGACCAGCGACAGATGAAGAGCCGCCGTGCAGGAACTTAACGTCAGCGCCGCGGGCGCTTGAGTGTACTCCGCAAATTCGTCGGCAAATTTTCGTGTCTTCGGACCGGTCGTTAACCAACCTGACCGCAGAGTGTCGACGACTTCTTTGATCTCAGCATCACCAATCAGTGGTGGGGCAAACGGCAGAAAAGTGTCTCGCATTGTCGGTGCCTCCATGCATCGCAACAGTTACGTTTATCAGCGACGTCCACATCCATCGTGGATTCCGCCGTGAGGTGTACTGTTTGTCGCCGAATTCGGCCAGATCAACTGCCCGCATGTCCACCTGATTGCGGCTACAGACGTCAATCCCGGTTATGGGCCGCTCTGACACTGATTGAGCGGCGTTGATCAACTGCCGCACCGACGTCGATGGGTTGGTAATGATCCTCACAGTTTTCGGCCGTGCGAACGGAATTCTGCGTTTCGATTCGGGTGAGTGCCGCAATCGACGGCGGATTCTGATAGAAACGGAAGTTCACGCGACTTGCCGGAATCCACTAACACGTGTCTGATCACTTCAGCGACGCTGAGAACATAACGATGCAGCATGGATCGGACATTTTGATCGTTGGTGGCGGAGTCATCGGACTCAGCACGGCCTTCCGATTGGCAGGGCAGGGCGTTTCTGTAACCGTCGTCGACCGACAACGCGTCGGTTCCGAAGCATCGTGGGCAGGCGCTGGCATGTTGCCTCCCGGGAATTTGGCGACGGCGAAATCTCCGGAATCTCGCCTTCGTTCCTACAGCTACGACATGTGGGAACCGTTTTGCGCTCAGCTCAAGGAATTGAGCGGCATAGACAACGGCTATCGCAAATGCGGCGCGGTGGAAGTGGGACTGGACCGTGCGGCATTTGATTCGCAGGTCAGACAGTGGCAGGCGGAGGGGCTCTGCTGCGATTCACTTGATCGTGCAGCATTGGAGCGGCACGTTCCCGGTCTGCAGCAGCAGTTTCAACAGGGCGCCTATCTGCCGGAATTTGCTCAGGTCAGAAACCCTCGACACCTGAAAGCACTAACTGCAGCATGTCAGGCTCTGGGGGTTGAGATTCTGGAAGACGTCGGACACTTATCCATCTGTGCGAAGGGCAGGGCGGTGGAAGTGACGACTCCGTTGCGTCGCCTGGGGGCGGACCGAGTGTGCGTGACGGCGGGGGCATGGACCGGGCAAATCATGAAGCCGCTGGGCGTTGAAATTCCGGTGGCACCCGTTCGCGGTCAGATCGCTCTGCTGCGAGTCAGTCAGTTGCCGTTTTCGTGCGTCATTGAACAGGGCCGCCGCTACATGGTGCCACGAACTGACGGACTGATTCTTGTCGGTTCAACGCAGGAACACGTCGGGTTTGAAAAACGAACCACGGCCGAGGGAATTTCCGGACTGCTGAGTTTTGCAGAATCGATCGTGCCGGAACTGGGAGCTGCAGAAGTCGTTCGTTGCTGGGCGGGACTGCGTCCGGGATCTCCGGATGATTTGCCGTTTCTGGGGCGGGTCCCGGGATACGACAACGTGTTTGTCGGTGCAGGGCACTTTCGGTCGGGGTTGCAGATGTCGCCGGCAACCGCAGCCGTTCTTACTGACCTGATGCTGGATCGCACTCCGGCGGTCAGTCTCGACGGTCTCGATCCGACTCGCATCACCAAGCCGCTCGTTGTCTGATTCATTATGAACACTCGCAAACTCATTATCGTTGGTGGCGGTCCGATTGGATTGGAAACAGCCCTTCGCGCAAACGCCGTTGGATTTGAGGTGACGATCCTGGAGAAAGGGTGTATCGGCAACGCCGTCAGAAGCTGGGGGCACGTGCGACTGTTTACGCCATTCAAAATGAATAGTTCGTCCGCTGGCAGAACGGCCGTAGCGGCCAGCGCGGACCTGCCGGAAGAGGACGCCATTCTTTCCGGCGATGATTATGTGACGTCGTACCTGGAGCTGCTGGCTGAACAAATTCGCCCACACGTGACGATACTCGAACAGCATGAAGTCATCGCCGTCGGCCGATCGGTGTGTGGCAAGTCGGACCTGATCGGCCAGTCAATTCGTGGAACGCAACCATTTCGAGTCTTGTGCCGGACACAGTCTGAACCGCTCAGTACGGAGAGTACAACCGATATTGACTTTCCGTCATCGAGCGACTTCCCTGACCAGTCTGCTGCCTCGGACGGATGCGAAGAAGTTTTTGAGGCGGACGTGTTGGTTGACTGCACTGGTTTTATTTCACGACATCGATTTATCGGGGCAGGGGGCATACCGTGTCCCGGCGAGTCGTCCCTGTTGTCGGATTCAGATTACGTCATCCCGGATATCACCGGGAATGATCGCGATCAGTATGCCGGCCACCACACGCTGGTTGTGGGCAGCGGCTACTCGGCGGCCACGTCGGTTTGTCTGTTGGCCGAACTTCAGAATTCTGCGCCAACGACACGAGTCACCTGGATCACTCGGGGAAACCGCAGCGCCCCCATACTCCCGGTGGACAACAATGTTCTGGTCGAACGGTCCACGCTGACCGCGACAGCCAATCGGCTGGCCGTGCAATCCGACTCGTGCGTGGAATGGCTGGCTGGACCGTTGATTGAACGGCTGAGCAGAACCGCTGCCCGGATCCGCGTGGAATTGACCTGGCCGGAAGAAGACGCAGCCGCGGAGCAGAGCAGGGGACAGGTGGTTGTTGATCGCATCATTGCGAATGCCGGATTCCGGCCGAACACAGAAGCATTTCGGGAGCTGCAGATTCACCGATGTTATGCGACGGATGGCCCCATGCAGCTGGCCGCTCACCTGCTGGGTGAAACGTCGGGCGATTGCCTGCAGCAAAGTGTGGGAGGCCCGGAACTGCTGCGAAACCCGGAACCGAACTTCTATATTCTTGGAGCCGCCAGTTACGGACGCGATTCGCGGTTTCTGCTGCAGAACGGTCTCAAACAGATTGATGTACTGTTTGACCACATCGCGACGTCGGATCAGATTGCGGCACCGGAAGGAGTTGCAACTTGAGTCCGTTGGGAATTATCGACGTTCCACACGTCGAACTGCGGTCGCTGGATGAACTTTGGTTTCAGGTGGCCGGGACGGTTTGCAACCTGACTTGCCATCACTGCTTCATCAGTTGCAGTCCTCACAACCACAGTTTCGAATTTCTGACTTTCGAACAGGTCGAAACGGCGTTGCTGGAGTCCGTTGAACACGGTGTTCGTGAATACTATTTCACGGGTGGTGAACCGTTCCTGAACAAAGACCTGGTTCGCATGCTGAAGCGTTCGCTGGACTTCGGCCCGGTCACGGTGCTGACAAACGGCACTGCGCTGAAGCCGGAATGGCTGAGCGAACTGCGTACGGCCGAGGAAGCATCCGGTTTCAGTCTTGAATTTCGTGTTTCCATCGACGGCCCGACTGCCGAAATTAATGACCCTGTGCGCGGTGCGGGCACTTTTGAACGAGCCATTAAAGGTGTTGCGTTACTGTGCGAACACGACTTTCTGCCAATCATCACAATGACTCAGACGTGGGACGATTCCAGGAACGCTGAGATCCTGCAGCAGTTCCGGGAAGTGCTGGAACAGTTCGGTTGCGATCGCCCTCGTCTGAAGATTCTGCCCCGCCTGAAGATCGGTGCTGAAGAGAACCGGACAGCAGGTTACGCCGACATGGAACGCATCACGCATCAGATGATGGAAGGGTTTGATCGCGATCAACTGTTATGTCATCACAGCCGCATCATCACCAGCCGAGGCGTTTACGTTTGCCCGATTCTGCTGGAAGCGACCGGCGGAAGAATGGGTGAGACACTGGCCGACTCGTTGCATCCGTTTCCGCTGAACCATGGTGCCTGTTACACGTGTTATCAGTTCGGAGCCATCTGCACCAACACCACGCTGCGCCCGCGCGAGCGGCACTCGGACGATGTGTTGCCTGAATCGCATTTGAACAGGAGCACGCAGAGGGAGCAGAGGTAGG
>JAPYTO010000406.1 GCA_029941865.1 Fuerstiella sp.
GCCTGACGCAGAACACGGATGGGTCGTGGACGGAAAACAGGATGGTCGGCGTCACAGGCCTGGTCACCACTTCGCTGTTACGGTCCGGACTTCCTGCGGAACATCCGCTTGTAGCGGCCGGGCTGCAGAACCTGCTGAGCCACAAACGGGCGGATGGCGGGTTCTATGCGGACGGCAGCGTGCATCGGAACTATGAAACGTGTATCACGGTCCTCGCCCTGTCAGCAGCCAACGACAGTGGCCGTTTTGACGAACACATCAAAAAGGCACAGGGATTTCTGCGTGATCTTCAGTGGGACAAAGGTGAAGGCATCGAATCGTCAGACCCGGCTTTTGGTGGTGGCGGCTACGGCAGCCACGAGCGCCCCGACCTTTCCAACACACAGTTCATGCTGGAAGCATTCAAAAAATCAGGTATGAAAAAAGACGATCCTGCCATGCAGAGAATTCTGATGTTCCTGTCGCGAACACAGAATCTTGAAGGTTTCGGTAACGACACAATCTTCGCGGGTAAAATCGGAGACGGCGGCTTTTACTACACACCTGCGGCTGGCGGCGATTCGAAAGCCGGCGTCACCGAAAACGGCGGTCTGAGATCATACGGCAGCATGACCTATGCCGGATTGAAAAGTCTGATTTACGCCGGCCTGGATAAAAAGGATGAACGCATCCAGGCCGCGACGGCCTGGATCAGGAAAAACTACACACTCGCCGAAAACCCGGGCATGGGGCGCCAGGGCCTGTACTACTACTTCCACACATTCGCAAAAACGATGGATGTGATTGATGAAGACAGTTTCCAGGACGCAGCGGGCAACACTCATGACTGGAAAGCCGAACTGATCGAACGGCTTGCCGGACTGCAGCAACCCAACGGCAAGTGGACCAATCCAGCCGACCGTTGGTACGAAGGTGACCCGAATCTGGTGACGGCATACTGCCTGATGGCGTTGAGCCACTGCGACTAGTGCATTTTACTTGTTGTCGTAGCGGAAGCCGCCAGGGCTTTCGACCTGTCACTGCCGAAATTCCTGGCGAATTCCGCTACGGAACGACCGCGTGATTTTGAAAACTGCTGTAGTGCTTCGCCAAGTCCTGACTTTGGGGTCGCCGAAGTCGCCGGACATTGGACGACAAAGAGAGAAACCTCCAAACTCTGGCGAGTTCGGCTACGGAACAACCCCTGTTTTTAGACTTGACCACGCACTCGAACAGTTTACTTTTTCTGGTAAACTGTTCTGGCTCGTGGGCAGGCGGGAACACGTCCTTCGCGGCCACAAGTCAGCGTCAGACGCTGTAAACCCTGACGCCGCAGCTGCCGACTTGAGAGACAGGAATGCCGGTCTTTGATTTTCGATTTACCGTCGATGCACCGGTGGAAGCCGTGTCGGCCTTTCATTTCGAACCGGGGATTCTGAAGACGCTGACGCCGCCGCTGATGATCATGCGGATACACCGGTTCGAACCGCTGGCCGAAGAATCGGTCAGCGACTTTACGATGTGGATAGGGCCGATTCCGATTCGGTGGCAGGCCGTCCATTCCAACGTGTCCGCTTCCGGCTTTACGGATACACAGTCTTCAGGCCCCATGAAGTCGTGGATTCACACTCATTCGTTTGCAGCCACAGATGAAAACACAACAGAAGTTCACGAACACGTTGAATTCGAACATTTCGGCGGCCTGCGAGGAATCCGATCTCGAATATTGTTCCCTCAGTTCGCGCTGCTGGCGTTGTTCACGATGCGGAAATTGATCACTCGGCGAGAGATATCCCAAAGAATGGGCCAACGCAGCAATCAGTCGTAAACCAGCACGACGACGATCGTCACCGTTGAGCTTCCGAAAGTCGGCACGATTCAATGCGGACATGCTTCGGAGATACTGACTGCCCGAAGCTGTCGCATTCCGATATCGACTTTAATCCGTCAAATCAGGTCGCCACAGACCGCACCAACCAGCACTGCTGCTGTGGTGCGTTGTTATTCCGCAGCGATCAGAATGCGATTCTCGACTTTTCGCACACCCGGTCTGAGCCGTATCAGGTTGGCCGCCAGCCGCCGAGTGGCCGCATTATTGACGGCACCGTCCAGAACGGCCACACCGCCGTTGGAGACGCTCACGGAAACGCTTCGAAACTCCGGACGTTGAAGAGCAACGCGATTGATCGCAAAGCCGGAATCCGGTGCAAGACTGGAACCGCCAGTCGACGCGGGATAGCTAAACGCGATTCTCAAAGATGTGGGCACGCTGCGAGGCGTGCCGGTCTGCTGGTTTCCGCCTGTTGGCACACTGGCTTCTGCCAGAGCACGAAATAATCGATTGGCATTGCTGTCGGTCGCAACAGCACCGCCGACAAAGTTGCCCGTGTTGTTGCCACCGATGAATGTTTCTCGGGCATTACCGCCAGCAGCACCGCCGTCCTGACCGCCGGCGTCGAGCCCCTGTGTCGTG
This sequence comes from Fuerstiella sp., assembly GCA_029941865.1. Classification (GTDB taxonomy): domain Bacteria; phylum Planctomycetota; class Planctomycetia; order Planctomycetales; family Planctomycetaceae; genus Fuerstiella. Next base: position 2,453 of record JAPYTO010000406.1, read on the forward strand.
CGTCCACCGATTCCTTCTGTAGTGCCACCACCAGCCGTTGCAGTACCCTGTCCAGCGTTGCCGCCGCCCGCCGCCGTGCCGCCGCCTGTCGCGCCACCACCAATCTGATCCAATTGAGCCGTCGCCTCGGCAGAAAACAGAACAACTGCCAGGAACGTGAGGTTAAGAAAGAGGTGTCTTGTCTGCACGGGAATCCATCCTTCGCTTAGAACTGTCGGTCCGTTGTGGCAGGCACGTAAAAGCAGCAATCCATCATATCCGCTAATGGACGTCCACTACATGGAATATCGCAATATTCGCCATTGCGATCCTGACGAAACGGCGAGAACAGCGATGGCCAGTCGGAGATTCGCAGATTCCGTCACTGAAATCGTTTCAGCTGGCGCAGAGGGCATAGAAAGTATCAGAAAGTCTCTTGTTTGCCCGATGTGGACCTGATGTGAGCAGGCTACCGGTGAAGTAGTTTGCTCCGATGGTTCCGGCAGTTCAGGCCGATATCTGCTGGCGGAGGATACGAGTGACGAAGCCTTCACTGTGCGCATTGCCGTTAAGTTGAGACTCGTGGCCACAAGTCTGGTCTTGCTGTAAACTGGCTTGCTGCATCGCCAACGACATCATTCCACAAACCACGTCGCGAATCCATACATGGGAACAGGTGAAATAGCCGCCCTGGCCGCTGCTGCATTCTGGGCGGCGGCAAGCCTGTGGTACGGAAAAACGAATCTCTCCGCGTGGGGGATGAACCTTGGCAAGAATGTGCTTGCCAGTCTGATCCTGCTTGTGCAGCTGTATGTGATGTCTTCGCTGACTCACGCGGACATGTTTCAGGCAGATTCCCACGCATGGTCATGGCTCAGCCTGAGTGGCGTTGTTGGCATCATGATCGGCGACACGTGTTACTTTCGCAGCCTTCAGATTCTGGGTCCCCGAAAGGCACTCATCGTTTCCACGACGGCTCCGATTTTTGGGGCCATCCTTGGCTACTTACTGCTTGACGAAGCCGTAACCGTCACGATTGCTGTCGGCATCCTTGTGACAACCGCCGCAGTTGCGTGGGTTGTGTCCGACGGACGTTCTACCGACGAAGCCCCAGGACTCTTCCCCGGATCCACCTTCACAGGAGTCGCCGTCGGCATTCTTGGGGCCATTTGTCAGGCCGTTGGAGCAGTCTGTTCAAAGATCGGGATGCAGTCCTGTGAGCCCATCGAAGCGGCCCTGATTCGGTTGGCCGTTTCGGCCGTCGGCGCTTTTGTTGTCGTTGCAGCTCTGGGGCAAGTGAAGTCTGTGATCACCAAACTTGCAGACGTCAGCTTACTGCGGCGGTTCGTGCCAGCCGTGATTACCGGAACGTGGCTGGGAATCTGGCTTTGCCAGGTGGCCTTCAAACACGCAACCGTGTCTGTCGCCATCACTCTGCTGGCAACGACTCCGTTGTTTGTCATACCGTTGGTTCGAATTTTCTATGGCCATCGTGTATCCGGTGTGGCCGTGGCTGGCACAGTTCTGGCGATTTTCGGTGTTTACCTGGTGGTGTCGTAGCACTTCGCATGTTTCACAGCTGCAGCAAGTTTCTTCTTTCCACAAAAATCGTGGCCATAAGGCGTTACGCCATGATAGTCTGGAAGAAAATGGCTGGCATGAGGATGAGTTTCCGTCTGGTTGTAACAAGTGGTTTCAATACCAGCACGCAGCGCCAGCAAGTGAGTTACCGCTCTGGTTTTCTGACGAGTTTGGTTCACTCGCTCGCGCGTCGTACTTGTATTTTGTGGTCTTGAAACCACTTCCGGTGTTCCGTTCCGTTTCGTGCTCATTGAGAGTCGTCATGCTGATGTTCATTCGCGTCGTTGCCCTACTTTTAATCCCCGCAGTTTCAACGGCCGTGGATCAGTCGTCCGACCATGAGGTGGGATTGCGAAAAAACGTTCCGGACGTCTGGGCGTTGCAGCACGCGACGGTCGTGGTCCGCCCTGGTGAGATCGTCAACGATGCGACCGTTGTTGTTCGCGACGGCAAGATCACTTCGGTGACATCAGCTGGTACACCGCCGGCTGACGCACGATTGATTGATCTGACCGGGAAAACAATCTACGCCGGATTCATCGACGCCTATTCGGAAGTCAAGCTGTCGGCAGACCATCTCAGCAGGACGGCTGACCACTGGAACGCGAACGTGACGCCACAGCTGTCCGTCACACAGCAACTTGTGACGAGCTCGGAAAATGAAGAACTTCGGAAACAGGGTGTCGTCGCTCAGCTTCGTGCACCGTCAACGGGCGTTGTTCGCGGCCAGAGTGCTGTTGTTTCGACGGGATCGGGTGATCCCAATTCGTCGATTCTCAGCCACGACGTGGCGCAGCACCTTGAATTGACTGTCAGCAAACGAGACAAAGAAAATTATCCCGGATCGCCAATGGGTGCTGTAGCACTTGCCCGGCAGACGATCTACGACGCTCAGTGGTACCGCGACGCATGGAACGCGGCGAACGCTCACCCGGAACTGCCGCGTCCCGAACGCAACGACGCTCTGAACGCACTGCAGTCCGCTTTGAGCGGCCAGCAGCCAATTGTTGTCGAAACATCGAACGAGCTGTTTTTTCTGCGAGCCGAGCGGTTTGCCAACG
>JAPYTO010000407.1 GCA_029941865.1 Fuerstiella sp.
CGGCGGCCAGGTCACGGATCGACTTGTATCGCATCGACTTGCCGAACTCATGTTCCACGGTCCGGCGACCGCGATTATACGTCTTCTTGAAGTCTTTCTCGGAAGGCTGCAGTTGAGCCGCAGGCTTCGCAGAAAGATCCACGTGATCGATGAAACGCTGACGAACAAATTCTCTCACGGCAGCGGCATTGATCCGCATCCACCTGTCCGTGATCGTTGCGATTTCTGAAAGCTGCCGGTCACGAACAACGCTGTCAAATCGAGCCAGTTGCCGGTCGTCGCGATAAATAATCTGCAGCATGCGTTCGGCAGCGGCCGCTTCCAGCTGAGTCAACGTCAGGGCCAACGCGCGAATCGCTGAGGTCACCGACGGCGGCATGGGCTTTAATGAAGCCAGACAGTGCAGGTAGTCCGGCAGCTGATCCAGAGCTGCACTCAGACTGGTGATGTCCTGTCCCAACAGAGCGACAGATCGGTGTTCGTACCCATCCAGAAAACGATCCAGCGTGAGTACCAGTTTGGAAAGTTGCGGCCTGACGCCAGCCAGCGTTCGCAGAATCCGATCTCCCGACTGATGAGCCAGGATAAAACGGTTCAGGCTCTGAATCGGTCCCGGCTGAAGCTCCAGTGATTCCCGCAACGCCAGCAGGTCACGATGAAAGGCGTCAAAGTCCAGATGAATCGAATATTCGTCACCAATAGCCGTCGCTACGTCATACCGGGCCGCCAGTTTCTCGTGTTCCTGGTCCAGCTGTTGCAGAATATGAGACCAGGACGGCTTCACGGCATGCGCTGAAAAATCGTAGCGGGCATTCAGGATCCGACGCATTCGCCACCAGGACGGTTTAAACACGCGTAGCACAGATTTTTCAAACTGCCTGGAACTCTCGAGTGCAAGGCGAGTGTCTTCTGACGACAGCTTCTGTTTCCAGTGAACCGTCGCCTGCTGAGCTTTTGCGACGGCCTTGTCGCTGCGGCCGAGCTTCTTCAGCCGCTTGGCGAACCCTTTGGCCGTCTCTGTCTCCGGATCCAGTAATTCCAGCAGATCGTGCTCCGCCAGAAACAACGTCCGTTCGGCATAGTCCACAGCCTCCGTCAACTGCTGCAGACTGGTCGTAACTTCCGACGGCAGGTCCAACTGGTCAATGTCAGATCTTAGACGTTCGATCACAGACGTAGCGTCCTGCAGGCATTCCGTCACCAGATCAACGGGCCGCTCCGCATCGGCAACGTCCGCACTCAGCAGACACAACTCGTGATTCGCCAGAATCCCGTCGGGCTGCACCGGCTTCAGACGGCGAGAAAACTCTGCCAGATTGGCCTCATTTTCTCGCCACTCGGCAAACTGTGGAATCCGTTCCCATTCACGCGGTGTCAGCGTCGGCACTTCAGATCGCAGTTCGATCAGCCGGTCCAGCAGTAAACGCACGGTGATGCCCGCTCTGTCGGGCGTGGACGTCATGGCCGCATTGAAGTCTTCCAGCGGTTTCAGTTCGGTCGCCAGGGTCGTCAGCAGTTCCTGGCGACTGTCCGCAAGTTTATCTCGCTGTCGTCCCGCCTCCGTAAGAAACGTCTCATACGTCTGCTTCAGATCCATCACGAACTGCTTTTTGTCGGCCTGAGAATCGTGAATCAGGCAACACAACTCGTGCAGGCTCTGCTGTTTCAGGCGATGGTACACAACATCGATCGCTGCTCGTTTTTCACAGACAAACAGAACACGCTTGCCGCGCACAACATAGTCAGCAATCAGATTGGCAATCGTTTGCGACTTGCCGGTCCCCGGCGGCCCCTGAATGATGTAACTGTCGCCACTGCGTGCGTGAGTAATCGCATTCGCCTGAGTCGGATCGCACGGCACAACGTGGAACCGTTCACTCAGCGGCAGTGTCTCTTCGTCCTCGGGAATTCGGTCAGCCGGAGTAATCGAAAACGTCGCTTCGAACGCCGCGTTCTCAGTGTTGTCGGCCACCAGCTGAGTGTAGTCGCGCACCAGAGACATGCGGCGATACTTTAGATTCGCCAGCGTGACACTGCACAGATCGAATTCCCAGTTGTACGGATTGTCATCCACTTCCCTGCGGACATGATAGAACTCCTGTTCCGCTTCGACGACTGCTTCAGTTGAAGTCGCCGGTGACGCCGGTTGCGGGACAACTTTGCTAACAGGAGTTTTCGCGATCACGCCTTCCAGATGAGTCCTCGCGGGCTTGATGAATTCTTCAAAGATCTGCAGCCCCAGCGGATGGTAGTTGATGGAATCGTAGCTGTAGTCCAGATCCATGAACTGACGGATCCCACGTCCCGACAGCCGAGCTCGACGCCGATACTGATCCAGCCGGCGACGTGCCTTTTCATGGATCAGTTCAATGCGAGGTTTATCAATCCTCGCAAGATTCACCGCGGCATCGCTGCCAGTGATGTGCTGCTTCAGCTGCTCGAAGAACTCGTCCAGTCTGCCTTTTTCCAGCTCAACCTGTTCCGGCAGGTCAATATCGTACAGTTGCTTGAACTGGTAGCGGACAACCGGATTCACTTCGGCAACGCTGTCGATGGCCGTCAACGAGTAGCGGTCGTGGATCCCTTTCTTCACGTCCAGCTTCACGGGCAGCAGCAGCAGCGGTGACTCGTATCGCTCAACCGGCTTCGCCTTCAAATCGGCCCACCGCAGAAAACAGACAATCAGCCTCAACTGTGCAAAACCGTATTCGTTTTCGTCGCGTCGCGCCTCGGAACGAATTCGATCCAGAGTACCGGGCAGGTAGACAGCCTCGCGAAAGTTGAGGTGCCGATTCAGCGACACGGCTTTCTGTTTTAGAACTTCGCTGCGAAATGTCCCGTCCCAGGTCAGTACCTGATCCGGCCGCACATTCTTCACGTCAAACAGCACAGGAATCGATGAGTGAGTCAGGTTGATCGTCTGCATCGTCGTGCGAAAGTGCAGCAGACGATTCCGGCGGTTGATCTCGAACAGTCGCTGCTGCAGTTTTCCCAGGATGATCTGCCGTTTCCCCGGCCGGTCCTGACCTTCGGCACGCAGATCGCTGGCAAGGTCCGTATCGAAGTCGACATCCTGATCCCGATAGTTCTCCAGCGTGACCAGCAACGCCGGCAGATCCTGAGGCCTCTCATGACGATCGAGTTCCGTCATGACTCGGATCGCGCGTGCGAAAACAGGGTGCAAACCTGGGTTGATGCGAAACAGATTGGTCCTGTGCGTCACAAACCGCTCGTGGTCATCTTTGTCGGCCAGATCCAGTCCACACGCCAGACTTGCCAGAATCAGTCCCAGACTAAACACGTCCGTCGCCGGATCATGGTGATCAAGCATGTGTTCCCAGCACACGTAGCCCGCTACGAAAACCGGTCGTTGCGGGTCGTCGTCCACGTTTGCGACATCACTGCTTTCATATTTATGCCCGCCCAGCTCCACATCAAGAACCAGCCGACTCTGCCCAACAACGTCGACTCCCTGAGACGACGGATTCAGCATGCGACGCACAGCACGCAGATTCCGACGTTCTGATCGCTGGGCACCGTCGGAGTACCGAATGCAGCCACCTTCCACATCCAGTTCGCCAAGCCCGTCCAGCGGGGCCACGTCGCCGTCCTGATGTGTCGCAATGACCTGCCGCATCAGCGGTAGAAACGACAGCAGCACGTCTTCCGTGCTGAAGCCACCGTACTCAACCTGGCCTCGCAGGAAATCCTGAAATGCCATCATGAGACGAACTCCTTTGCGGCCTGCTTTACGATTTTTTCGGCGTCAGCCTGCACCTTTCGCAAAACCCGTTTGGAAAGCTTCAGCTCCTTCGTCAATAACGTCGTGAATTCAGAGACCATGCCGACTTCGTTCATGAACAGAAACGCAGCGGCCAGCGGAGCCTCCTCCAGATCCGCATCGCATGTCGCAAAATCGAGCAACAGATAACCGAAGTAGATTTTCAGTTGTGCGTCGCACTCGCTCAACGAAGTTTTCAGTGCCCCCGCATTGATATCAACATCCGGCAGACGAAACTCTTCAAAGAACCGTTTCGCGTGCCCCATCACTAAGTCAGTCTGCAACCATTCGTGCCGCAGAAACCGCTGCAGGAATGTCATCGTCAGATCGGTAACGCTCCGTTGCCGCAGCAGGTCCATATCGCGAAATGCCAGCGGCCCTTCGACAAACGTCTGCAAGGCCGCATCCGAGTGTCCTGGATCATCGTGTCGCAGTTGCAGAGCTTTGGCTCGGATAAACATTTCCGGATGAGTGATGCCGTCGCTGCTGGTCGGTCCCTTCGACAGCACTTCGTTGGCCTGCTCGATGTAGGACACGGCACTCACATCCTTCAGGCCGGTCTCCATTTTCACCAGCATGCAGACGCAGGCATCCAGATTGTCCGTGACCTGCAGCGCACGGCGATCACAGTGCAGCTCGGTGTACAGATGATAATTGCGCGACGTTCGGTCATGAGGAGCCTCAGCCGCCGCATCGGCAATCATGGCGGACAGAATCTGTTCCGTGATCAGGAATTCGTTGTCCTGAATCGAAAACAATTCGTGATGCGCCAGCTCGTGAACCAGCAGGGCCGACAACTCATCGTTCGTCAGTGCCTCCTGAATCGGCCCGTGAAAGACGACGTGAGCCTCATGCGGCAACCACGCCAGCGACGCATTCAGCGCTACAGAATTCTGCGCCTGGTACAGCGTGACAGGACACTCAAATCCCATGCGATTGGTCACCACGTCAACCAGCTCGTACAAGTCGGCGGCCGTATCCCGTCCAATTCGGTAGGCCGTCTTCAGCAGTTCCAGACGAACAGCCTCAGCACTGTCCGTTTGGACACGGTGCGACGAAAACCAGTCCCAGAGGTCTGATTCTTCCTGCTTCAGGTAATTCCGCAACGATTGATGGTACGACGGAATTTCAACCGGCGCACGGTCGTGCTGTGGCAGCTCAGTCAGCGATTCGTCGGGTCCACTTTCCATAATCCCGGCATGATACCGACCGTTTGCCCCGACAGAAGTCCACGGCCGAATTCTGCCGCA
>JAPYTO010000408.1 GCA_029941865.1 Fuerstiella sp.
CGATTTTCGGATTCAGATGAATGTCGATTTCGTCTTCGTACACAGCCACTTCGTCTTCGTACACAGCCACTTCGTCCTCGGGCAGAGTCTCAACAAGACGCCGAAGCTCCCGCAATCGCTTGTTTTTCGCTCGCTTTGACCACGGACAGCCAACTGTTGGTTTTGGACGGCCCTGTCGTGCGGAAATCATTTTCAGTGCCGTACTCATTGTCGATACGTGAATTCTTACACCTGTTTCCCAAGCCATTGTTTCGGCAAGAAGCTCTCGCGGCCAGGTCGGGCGTCTCCAGCCGTAATCCTGCGCGGAAGCAGCGACGACTTCGTGCAACTTTGCCAGGTACGTCTCATCCAGTTTGCGTTCTCCGTTTTCTTCGCGGCGGTCGACCAGGCCGACTTCACCGCGTTCGCGGAATCGTTTTGCAACGTCGTAAACCGTCGAACGTCCGACTTGCAACACATTCACGATATCAGCCGCCGATAGTCCGCTGACAAGATTGACGATGATCAGATAACGAATCCGCTGCCTTGCTGACGTACACCGTCCCACTTGTCTGCTGAGCCGCTCCTTGTCACTCCATCGTAATTCCGGCACAATGCCTGCCATGGGAGATTCCTCCTTGAGTTTGATGCTGTTCCAAACAACAAACTTCAGGATGCGAATTTCCCTTTCTCTTTGCAACCAAACAACTTAAATACTGTCCGGATTTCCGAATCGGTTATTTAGAGTACGGCTGCCGTGCGGGGAGTCAAACCGAGTTCGTATTCCCTTCCATCTTGTTCACCTGTTGCGACTTCCTATTTTCCCACGACGGATAGAACACGGTTCCTGGCCGGAAAACTGACAGGATTGGAATAGTGATAGTAATTTTGATTTTAGCGCTAGACTCACTCTATATGGAACAATCGCTGATTCAAGGGATGCATCGTCGCCATGCCGATGTGCGTCGGTGATGATTAGAAGCTGGCCGGGAACAAACTAACGTTCAATTCTTCGCTCAGCCCTTTAGGCAATTCTGCTCGTTCAATCGCGCTGGGGCAGATGGAGTCCGATTCGCAGAAAACGTATGGACCAGCTGACACGGATTTCATGCGTCATCAAACGTATGGGAATCCAGGAACCGTGGTGTCGGTCAAAATACGGTCCATTGATGACACGTTTCAGAGAACCTAATGAGTTGATGGGAATTCGGCCGCCACCGGCGATGTTTGAACATATAGGTGTCAAGAATCGCCTCATACAAAACGGCCGCTGGATCGAGATCGTCCAACGGCCGCTGATCAGTTTGCTTCAACCATGGCGGCACATGAGCTATCTAGCATCTCGCGTACTTTTTTTGTGTTTGCGAAACAATCAAACATCATTCGCCACGTAGCCGCCAGTGCGTCGCCATCAGCGACGGGAACTCGCCGTGCGACTCTTTCTCAACCTGGTAGTAGACGGTCCAGATCGTGCCGTCGGGCAGCTGCACGCTGGCGGGGTAGCCAAGGTCGCCGCGGCCCTGGAGGACGGCGTTGCTCAGGGTGATTTCTTCATCCACCAGCCACGTTTCACCATGGTCCTTGCTGATGCAAGCCCGCTGGCCCATCGGAGCAGTGCGCCGGCCGTAAGACGCCAGCAGCCAGCCGTTATCGAGTTTCAAGAGGTGCGCCGGGTAGCCCTGCATCCCCGTGGGGCGCGGCCTGGACCAGGTTTTGCCGCCATCGAAACTCACAGCCTGACGTAGATCAATATCTTTCCCGTCGGCGTATCGGCTCAGCGCAACCAGCCGTCCGTCCGACGCTTCCACCGCGTGTTGCTCACTGAGGAATGCGTAGCGGCTCTTCCATGTCTCGGCGTCTTTCTCGATCGAGGCAATCTTTGTCCAGGTCTTGCCGTAGTCCTTCGATTCGACGACCGGGTTACGGACGATGAGGAGTCGGCCGTCGCTGAGCACAGCCGGGCCGTGCGGTGTCGATACAGGGGGCCTCCCCGCCGCCTCCCAGGTCAGGCCGTGATCCGTTGATCGGTAGAACCAGTTGCCCTTAAGTTCCTGTTTTGTATCGCCGAGCGATGCTGCATATTCCTGGTATGGCTTGTAACGGCCGACTTCCGGGTTGTCGAAGGCGAGGGAGGCAACGGTCGAAACCCCCAGCGAGCCGTCGGGCAACTGGATGATCGAGGGGTCACGGTCGTCGATCGGTGTGTCGATGATCGTCTCGGCGGCGCTCCACGTCCTGCCGCCGTCGGCGCTGCGGACGCACTGCACCTTGCCCCACGGACAGACATGCCAATCACGGTCGCCGCTGAAGACCACGAGCATTTCTCCTTTGTCTGTCAACACGATGCTCGGCCACCCGATGTACCTGCCGGGTTGTCGGCAGAGCACCTTCTCCGCGAGGATGTGGCCCCGGGGCTGCAACCTGTCCACGGAAGCCTCGGCGTCGAATGCCTCGGCTTGCGCCGGCGACGGCAGCACACCAACGGACAAACTCACCACAAAAAAACAAAGTCGGGACAGGGTATTCACAAGGTTACTCCAAAGTGCGTTTAAGCCGTGGGGGGGGGGCTGATCTCGCAATTGTTGCGATCGCGATGGGTAATCACCCCTGGGATCAGGCTTGAGGGTTGTTCGTCGCGTGGCCACCGTCGGCTCCTCCGGTCAGCTTGTGGTCGATTACCGCGAGTCATGCAGTAAATCGTACCCGAATTATCTGACCAAGGAAGGGTATTACCTGACCCGAATCTGACCGCTTGCCTTGTCGTTCGATGGTTCGCCTGGTGCTTCGTACGGGTTTGCTGGCATTAGTTTCAATCCAGTTTAGTCGGTGCTTCAGTTCTGTTCCGCTCTTCGCTTCACTTCCGTTTCGGCTGCCATCACGGCCTGAGTGTTCACGAGTGCCGCTACCGCAGTCTCGTGCGGTGAGGAAAGTCTATTTCGACAACGTGAGACGACAACGTTTTCGGCTAGAGTTCACTGATTATCCACGACTCGTACTCTTCACGGAAAGTCTTGGGAAGCCATTCGTCGGTAAAACCGTCCTCACCTGGACCGTCGGGAAGGGATTCCGTATTGATGCCGTGGATAGTGAGTGAATAATCGTCGACCTCTTCACCCCGAGACCAGAACCTCACAAACAACTGACCGTGGCGATTGCGCCAGATGTCCATGTTGAGCGATGCCCGTCCATGGAAGTGGTCCCCTCGTCCATAGACGCGCTTCATACCGCGTGCTGAAAACCAATCGATGTATTCGATTTCAACACGAACGTTTCGAGGTGGATCAGTGTTCCAAGGGACCACGTCATCAGGACTATCGCCAAACATGATGCTGGTTCCTTGATGGGATTCTTCGTCTCAAACATGCAGCGAGAAACTACCGTCTTTCCTCGGCATCGCCGGGTGGAGGAAATGGCAGTTCGCGGGTGGTTTCAGGGAATGTTTGCAGGATCTTCTGGTGTCTCAGGCCGTCGTCCATGAAGTCGCAGTAGGCGATGGGGAATGCTTTGCGATCGGCGAAGCCCAGCATCTGGACGTACCAGCCACAGTATTCCCAGTCCCGACCCTGTGCGTCACTCACGATTTCCGGAAACCGATCAACGAACTTGTCAGCCAGTTGGCGAGCCGTATCTGTGGTGGCGTCGGTCCATTCAAAGTATTGATTTTCTGACGCAGATGTGTATTTCGCCATTCGGTCGTAAGTTGCCGACATGGCTCCGTGTGATTTCAGCGTGTTGGAACGAGGCGTGACTCCGCAGCGCCATGACGTTCCGGATGCATTCAGGCCCGGCACGATCCGCAATAGCTGATATCCCCGCTTATGCAGTTCATGCACCATCAGCAGTACTCGCTGACAGCGGCGAATCGTGGCGTCGGGGTCACGTTGGTCGGACATCAGTCGTCTCCCGGTCGCGTCACACGACCACTTTGGCACGAGCAAATCAAAGTGTTTCGACGTCTTCTTAAACAGGTGTCATCCGCCATATCTGAGCCGCTAAAGATGGACTCCCGCGGCACCTTATGGGTTGCTACGGAGCGAAGTCGGATTCCCTGGAGTCATCTGCCGTTCTGAATTGTCGCAGGTGTTCCTGCGCGGAATTGGCTACGGACAGAAAGTTGCGATTGAAGTTGCCGCGGTCATCAATGAAGTCGAAGCCTTTATCAAACTGAACGTTGATGGTCTGCGTTTGCAGGTGTCGCGCATGAAAGGCTCCTCTTGGTTCCTGCACAACTTTTAACGACGTGTTTGCAATAATAGCCTTCAACGGCTCTAGCAGCTGTGTTCGCAGCTTGGCGTTTGCCACGCGATTTTTATCAGCCTTACGTTTCGCGGTGAACTTATCGTCTGAACTCCTGGATCTTTCATCTTCGACAGTGAATATCTGTAGCTGTTGAGGGGCGAAATGTGCGTTCTCCAACCAGATTTTGACGATTCGTTCGATGCCCCGTCTGAAGTTGCTCAAGTTATTTGCGTGCCCTATTTGCTTGTCGTAGATCCTCAACCAGACTGAGTAACGTGTCGCGCGCGCCATCATGTCGTCGAAATCTGTAGCTGAAAGAGCATCTGTCGGCTCAAGATCCAGCATTTGTTTCCGTTTGCTCTCAGCAGTGCTTTCGCTGTAGTCAATCATCTCCGACACGGGTACAGCGCCACAGCCTTCCTCCAGTGTTGTCACTTCTTCTTCCGAACACACAACGACGTCAGCGGCAGCTGCCTCGCAGATCAGCCCGCACCGTGTGGCCATCTGCTGATTTTGCTGTGGATTGCAGTGGTCGCGGTTACATTTGATGACGTTCCTTCTGTTTGCTTTGCAACGCAAATTCTTCCTGAGTTCCTCGACCATGAGTGACAGCTTCTGTCGGAATTTGATGTCCAGGCGTGCCACCGTGCTTTCAATTTCCTGCAGCAACGTGGCGTCCGGATCGACCAAGTTGCTGACCGGGATCACAGAGGACGATGGAGAAGGCTTTGAGCGGTATTTGAAGTGTAAGCGTACATCGGGACCATTGCCTGGCTGTCAGGCTTGAGCAGATCGGCG
>JAPYTO010000409.1 GCA_029941865.1 Fuerstiella sp.
GCATGCTGAAACTTCTGTTCCACCGGGAGACGCTGGAGATCCTGGGCATTCACTGCTTTGGCGTAAACGCTTCTGAGATCATACATATCGGTCAGGCCATTATGGCTCAACCGGGTGATGGCAACACACTGCACTACTTTATCAACAGAACATTCAATTACCCCACCATGGCCGAAGCATACCGCGTGGCCGCGCTAAACGGTTACAACCGGCTGTTCTGATTCGCCTGACGAGAGTATCCATCACTCAACGCATAATGGTGCCGGCGCTGAAATTCGCCGAACGGTTCCTGCAAGGTGGTCATGGCAGGCAGCCCGCTCTGCCAGAAGAGATCGAGCAGACGTCGGCCTCAATCCGGTTCAGTGATTGTTCCAGTTCGGACGATATCAGTGATCGTCCCGCAGGTTTCCTGATTTGCGAATTGCCCGGATCAACTGTGCTCCCAGGTAAACGGCCACGGCACAACCGGCCGCGCCAGGCAGTGACGCTCCGAAAACCAGCGGTTCGACCCTGTTGCTCCACAGTGACGCAGATCCTACAAACAGAGCCGCGGCCAGGACTCCCATCACCAGGCGATTGACGATGGAATCAAGCCGCTGGTGTTCCAGATGAACGTTAAAGCTACCGCGTCGCAAGCGGTCGATGATGTCAGAAACGTCACCAGGAAACACCTCCGCCAGCCGACTCCAGTCTCGATGAGCATTTTGCAGTTTCCGCCACATTCGAGCCGGCGAAAGCCGCCTTCTGATCGCCTCAGAACGATAGCGCTCCAGCAACTCGGCAAGACTGAAATCCGGCGTTAACTGCTGAACCGTCCCCTCCAGCATGACCAGCATCTTGATCAACAGTGACACACGCGACGGCAGTGTGATGTGATGACTGCGAATAATAGATGTCATCCCGTTCAGGGCACCACTCACATCAAATTCATTCACGGATTGCGACGCGTACTGGTCAACAAAGACCATCAACTCGCTTTTAAGTTCATCTCGATCGAAGTTCGCAGGAAAGTGCCCGATTCGAACGACGCTGTCGAGCAGCCTGTCTGTGTCATGATCGATTGCCGCCATCAGCAGATCTTCGATCTGTTCACGCAGGTCATCATCCACTTGTCCAACCATCCCGCAATCAAGCACTCCAATAACCTGCCCGTTAAGCACCATCAGATTCCCGGGATGCGGATCTGCATGATAGAATCCGTCGCGAAATACCATCTGCAGAAAAATGTCTGCTCCGCGTCGAGCCAGATCTGACAGGTCGAAGCCAGCAGCGACGAGCGCATCGCGTTTGGAAAGGCTCACGCCCCGAAGTCGCTCCATCGTCAGGACACGACGTGACGATCGCTCCGGGTATGCAGTCGGGATACACACTTCCGCATCATCGGCAAAGTTGCTGGCGAACCGTTTAAGGTTGCGTAGTTCTGACGTGAAGTCGAGTTCGCTTTCCAGCGTTTTCCTGAATTCACCGGCGATGGCGACGGGGCGATACTGTTTCAGTTGCGGTGAATACGTTTCGGCGAGTTTCGTCAGCTCAATCAGAATCTCAAGATCGTTGCGAATACGTTCTTCAATGCCATCATGCTGCACCTTTACAACAACCGGTGTACCATCCATAAGCACGGCACGATGGACCTGTCCGATTGACGCCGAAGCAAATGCACTCGCGTCGAATTCCGTAAACAACTCGCTGACAGGCTGACCCAGCTCCGCTTCAACCGTCGCCAAAACGGTTTCCGGTTTATCTGCAGGAGTTCCCGATTGCAGTTTAGCCAGTTCAGCCGCCAGTTCCGGGCCAACGAGGTCTGCACGTGTACTCAGGATCTGCCCCAGTTTGATGAACGTCGTTCCGAGTTCTGTGAATGCCAGCCGGATTCGCTCGGCCTGAGACAGCTCAGCAATATTATCTCCCGACTTCGTGCGAAGATGCCGCTGGATCCATTCAACGTGAATCCTCTGCAGCCATGGAGCAACACCAAACCGTACCATTATCCCTACGACTTCATTAAGTCGCCCGGCGTTGCGGACCAGTTGTGGCAGGCTCGAAACATCCACGATCTGCTTTTCCTTCCAGACTGAGAGCGAACGCACTTTGGGAAAGAGATCTGAAACCAATAGTGCACAGCACCTGAAGGGCCGTCCCGGCTATTGGCTCCTGCTCCCCTTTCCGCAACCCGACGACGCGGCCGGCTGACGAGGCACTCGGAATACGCGAATTACTTTTCTGTGATCGCTTTTCGTATCTTCTGAAACCCGTTTTTCATTTCGCCAGCAGCAAGCGACAGGGCTGCAATGACGTTCTCTGCCGAGTCTGCGACGGCATTTTTCACCGGATTATACTGAACCGTCAGTTCATCCAGCTTTCCTGAAAGCCGGTCGTATTCTTCCTTCGCCTCCATTTCGGCAAGGTGCACCTTGAGTTTCAGCTCGTCTCGTTCCTGCCGCAGGTGACTCATCAGTGATTCCAATTTGCCAGGCTCTTCAGACATTTCCAGGTCCCTTTCAATAAGTTGATGAGAGGTGGTTTGATCAGTTCTTATGCTGGACGTGTCGGCAAGCCGTATTACCCCCAGCCTCGGCACAAGTGACCTTTTGATTTGGCCTTCCCTGAAACACCCGAAACCCGTCTGATTTCTGCGTAATTTCTTTGCCGCGGAACAAACGCAGCAGAAAAATAATTCAGGTGACGGCCTCAGCTTATCAAAAACGGCGAACGGCGTCCGCCAGGCGAACGCAAAATCCAGGCAACGCACAAGACGTCGGTACGAAACTCTCAATCAACCGATACCCTCGACCTTGCCCGAAGATCGTTTTGATTACTCGCAACGGCCCGCGAAAGTTTGCATGTGTCGCGTCACTGAGATATCATCACACGACTCACTTCCTGAGTGCAGTGCCGCAATGTTTCGTCTTCGAGTTCGCTCATGCGCAACAGTCACGTTGAATCTGTCCAAAGTATTCACCGCCGTCAATTTCTTAGCCGCGGCGGACTGACGTCAATCGGACTGACCGCAGCACAGCTTGCGGGGCTACGCCGCCTTGCGGCGAATGAATCCACGCAGAAAAGCCACCGTGCGAATTCGTGCGTCTTCATTTTTCTGTTTGGCGGCCCCAGTCATATTGACCTGTGGGACATGAAACCCGGCGCCCCGAAAGAAATTCGTGGCGAGTTTCAGCCGGTCGCCACCAGCGTCCCGGGAATCAATGTCTGTGAACACGTGCCGTTGATCGCTCAACAGATGGACAAAATCTGTCTGCTGCGGTCCATGACGCACCGCATGCCAGTTCATGGCCCGGCCTGCAGTGAGATTTACACGGGCCGTCCGTACTTTGGCCCCCCCGTGACGGATCAGGCCACGCCGGAAGACTGGCCTTCGCTGTCGTCACTCGTAACTCAGTTTGGCAAACACGGTGGACGCCTGCCGGATTCTGCAGTCCTGCCGTGGTACACGCAGTTCAACGGACAGGATCGACGAATCGCCGGACAGACCGGAGGCCGCATGGGCGACCACTTTGATCCGTTTCTGGTGGAAGGCGATCCAACGCTCGCCGACTTTGACGTCCAGGGATTGCGGTTGCCGAACGACGTTGACCCACAGCGTTTCAACGCTCGGAGAGAATTTCGCCGCCGACTTGAAACTCAGACTGCTGAAAAGCTGCAGCACCTCGACAACGTACGACTGATGGAAGAAAGGTACGCCTCGGCCGAACGACTGATTGATGCGTCGCGCACAAAATCTGCGTTTTCGTTGCAACACGAGTCTGCGGCAAATCGCGACCGGTATGGTCGGACGAAGTTCGGGCAAAGCCTGTTGCTGGCACGACGACTTGTCGAAGCCGGTATTTCCATGATCACCGTCAATTGGGACGATGAAAGTAAAGTCAATAAAGTGTCGCCGCACTGGGACACTCATGATGAAAACTTTTCACGACTCAGCAAGAGTCTGTGTCCGGTTTTTGACCATGCGTTTGCTGCGTTCATCGCAGACCTTCACGAACGTGGGCTGCTGGACTCGACCATGGTCGTCGCCGTTGGAGAATTCGGAAGAACGCCGAAGATTGGCCGGATCACCCAAAATGGCATGACGAAACCGACTGGTCGAGACCACTGGCCTCATGCCTTTACTGCTCTGCTGGCCGGTGGAGGCGTCGGCGGAGGACAGGTCTATGGCGCAACGACGTCGACCGGCGGTTACGTAGACGATAAACCAGTCACTCCCGCAGATCTGACGGCCACGATTCTTTCACATCTGGGAATCGACCCACGGCAGGAATGGTTCGACCGGTTTCAGGGCGTCCAGCGCAGGCTGAGTGAAGGAAATCCAGTCCCGGATCTCGGCTAATTGGACGAACCAATCGTTCAAACTAAGTACCGATGGGCGTTCGAACTTCGTGCTGTCGCGGAAAAGCAACGGGGGCAGGTCTGCGCTTGGATTTCAACGACCGTTCACTACCGACGCGCAAACCACTTCAGGAAATCAGCACGGAACGGCTCGCCGCAATAAAAACACAGCCGAATAAAGAAAGCATCATGCACAGCGTTTTAAAAACATCAGTGGCCGTCGGACTTGCGTTCAACGCCTGTCTTTCGGCATCGGCATCGGCCGCAAACGCCTCGCAGCGTTGGGATGCTGCGTATGAACCCCAGGTGTTCGAGGGAATGCCGTGCCGCGTGATGAAACCGCTGGAGTTTGATTCGAAGATAAGCTACCCGGTAATTGTTTCGCTGCATGGCGCGGGCGGAAAGGGAACAAACAACAACAAGCAACTGAAGGACTGGAACAGGCAGTTGGCGGAACAGCAGCGGCGGAAGGATTTTCCCTGCTACGTGGTGGCGCCTCAGGCGACAGGACTGTGGAACGCAGAGCATCTGGAAAAAATAAAGGTGCTCATCAAGGGGTTGCCGTCGGTTGACATGGATCGCATCTACATCATGGGGCATTCGATGGGCGGGCATGGAACCTATATTTTCATCCAGCTGGATCCAGGCTATTTCGCGGCGGCCGCGCC
>JAPYTO010000410.1 GCA_029941865.1 Fuerstiella sp.
AGATAGAAGTCCCGGATGTGCCCCATTATTCGCGTCAGCCGAGGCTTGTAGTCTTTCGGAAAATCTCTGTCGGAAGGAGTCCAGCAGACCAGGTGCAAAGATCGCCTTTCGAACTTCGGCTGATCAGCATGCCACGTGTCGAGGATTTTCCGAGCGGCAGTTGCCTGGGCCCCGGCATCGGCTGATTCCGCCAGCCGGGCATTCAGCGAAGCCGCGACGATAAGCGGTAGCACAATCAAAACGTATCTCACAATGTAACTCCAGATAGTCAATTTACGGCTGAGGCCCTGGCCAGAACGCAGGCCTTGTCGTCGCACAACAGCAGATGCCAGCCGAATCGGACCAACGGACTCTACACGGTGCCACCCAGAGTTGTCAGCAAGCCCGATCGCCTCATTTGTTTCCGTCGCGAATGATACCTTTTTCACAGAAGGCTCGAATTTTTGACAGAACATTGGCATACTTTTAGTATCGAACAATACACGTCGTCAGTGACCTTTAAGTGCCGTTGCTCAGTTTCCAGGTTTCATTGTAAGGAGAATTCAAATGTCAGTGGTGACTGATTCCGGTACGTTCATTGCTCCCGCCATCCGCCAGACGGGAATTTTGATTGGCGACGAATGGCGACCAGCCGTTAGTGGAA
Source organism: Fuerstiella sp. (assembly GCA_029941865.1). Classification (GTDB taxonomy): domain Bacteria; phylum Planctomycetota; class Planctomycetia; order Planctomycetales; family Planctomycetaceae; genus Fuerstiella. The sequence continues at coordinate 644 of JAPYTO010000410.1, forward strand.
GGACATTTCAGACAATCAATCCGGCCACTGAAGAAGTCATCTGCGAAGTGGCGGAAGGTGATGAGGAGGACGTCGATCTTGCTGCACATGCCGCGCGAGCAGCATTCGAATCCGGTCCATGGTCAAAGATGGATGCTCGTGATCGAGGTCGCCTGCTGCTGAAACTGGCTGACCTGATGGAAGAAAATCTGGACGAACTGGCGGCTTTGGAAACGCTGGACAACGGCAAACCCATCGGTGACGCCAGAGCTGCGGACCTGCCGCTGGCCATCGACTGCCTGCGATACTACGCCGGCTGGGCGGACAAGATTCACGGGGACACAATTCCGGTCCGCGGCGACTATTTCTGTTACACACGCCGCGAACCGATCGGCGTCTGTGGACAAATCATCCCGTGGAACTTCCCGATCCTGATGACCGCATGGAAGTGGGGTCCGGCTCTGGCAACCGGCAATACGATCGTCATGAAACCTGCCGAGCAAACACCATTGACGTGTTTGCGTCTGGGTGAACTGGCATTGGAGGCGGGATTTCCGCCGGGCGTTATCAATATCGTGCCTGGCTACGGACCGACCGCTGGCGCGGCGATGGTGAAGCATCCGTTGATCGACAAAATTGCGTTCACGGGATCCGGAGAAACAGCTCAGCGAATCATGGTCGACGCCGCCTCGACGTTGAAGCGACTTACATTCGAACTCGGTGGTAAGTCTCCGAACATTGTCTTCGCGGATGCTGATCTGGATGCTGCCGTAGCCGGAGCCGAGTTCGGATTGTTTTTCAACCAGGGGCAATGTTGTTGTGCCGGCAGTCGGCTGTTCGTCGAAGACGCCATTCACGAGGAATTTGTGGAACGCATTGTTGCCCAGGCCAGTCAGCGAGTGCTCGGCAATCCCTTTGACAGCGAAACGACTCAGGGACCACAGGTCGATCAGGATCAATTCGACAAGATCATGCGTTTCATCGACAGCGGCTCCCGAGAAGGTGCCACCTGCGCCACTGGCGGACAACGAGTCGGCAATCGTGGGTTCTTTATCGAACCGACCGTTTTCACTAATGTCACTGATAAAATGGAGATTGCTCGGGAAGAAATCTTCGGGCCAGTGCTGAGCGTCCTGAAGTTCAGCGACATCAACGAAGTGATCAGCCGTGCCAACGACACGACCTTCGGGCTGGCGGCCGCCGTCTGGACCAGCGACGTGCATAAAGCTCACAAACTTGCTGCCGGTGTGCGAGCCGGTACTGTCTGGATCAACTGTTACAATGTGTTCGACGCGGCAGCCCCATTCGGCGGTTTCAAAATGAGCGGCATGGGCCGTGAACTTGGCGAAGCCGGTCTGCACAACTACACCGAACTGAAGACTGTCACGATGAGTCTCGGTGGATAGCCGCGTGGTGCACCTGGTCCCCGGTGGAGACACCGGGGGCTGAATCAATTGGTGACTATCTGCGGATCGGCCGTACGTTGTCTGCCGAGCGTGTCTGCACTTCCTCTGACCAGGAACGGATGGCTGACGTCATGCGCTGACGATCCAGTTCATCCGGTTCGCATTCCAGCAGAGCGCGTTGCAGCGTGCGAATGGCCTCTCTGGGCCGCCCGCTGTCGTAGCGGGTCAGTGCCACTTGCATGCGGACGACCGGCAGCTGAGGAACCTTTGTCATGGCGTGAGCCCACAGACTATCTGGATTGCGCCACACGGGCAGGTGCCGGGATGTCGCCATCAGTGCTCCGCAGACTGCTGTCATCCCGATGGCCCATTTCATGCTGCCAGCCAGATATCGCAGAACGTCTTCGCCACGATCCTCAGACACTTCAAACAGTTTTTGCGTTCCGGCAGCAACCAGCCCAAAGATGATGATGCATGGCAGATACAGATAACGGTCGTTCATCATTGTTGTGATTTTGAAGAAGTTCAGCACTGGCAGAAGCAGCACCAGATAGGTGACCGCTGCCCACAGGATGGTGGGCGAATGTCTGCGTAATCGATGGATCAGTGCCCCAACCACCAGCCATCCAGCCGTAGCCAACGCGACCATCTTCCAAATGCCGGTTGTCGGTGGATCGTACAGCACACACAAATCGGTCGGCCAGAACAACATGCCGATGTAGCGCCACATGATGGTCGTGTCGATCGCCATGATTTGCCAGATGCTGTAATCCAGATGTCCGCGGACACCGCCAAGGATCGAGTGCTGGGCGGCCATGGTCTTGAACAACAGCAATAAACACATCACGCCGGGAATGATCTGGCGAGCGAACGCATCCGCAAATTTCTGTCGGCGGACCCAGATGTCGTACGCCAGCACGATGGCGGGAAGAACAACGGCCAGTGCCTTCGATAATAATGCGGCCGCCAGCCACACGGTGTACCAGGCATCGTTTTTGGGGCTTGTTTCCGGCTTCAACCGGACGATGAGTGCTGACAGCATGAACGAGGCCGACAGCAGTCCCTTTCGTGACGAGATCCACGCCACCGTTTCGATCTGAACGGGATGCACCAGAAACAACGCCGCCGTAACCCACGCGACGAATTGTTTGCCAGTCAGTTGCCGCACCAGAACAAACACCAGCAGCCCGTTGACAACGTGCAGCAGTACATTCGTGGCGTGATACCCGCAGGGATTCATGCCCCATAACGTGTGGTCGACCAGCAGCGACAGAATTGTCAGGGGGGCGTAATTCCGAGTGACCGTCTCCGTGGCCACGTCCCACAAATTGAACGGTGACCAGCTTCTGATCAGGTTGTTGTTCAGGACATAAGCCGGGTCGTCCCAGTTGACGAAGTCAAACCAGACAGACGGCCAGAACGCCACCAGCCCGGCGATCACCAGCGAAGCATAAGCCCACCATGGGGCTCGTTCGGTTTTATTCAACATGGCAGCAACTCATGCAGGACGCCGTCTTCGAGTTAACGCTCGGTAACTGATGGTTCGCTTCCGCCAGCAGCCTGTGCGGATACGTCTGTTCTTGTGAGCGGCACGGCGCTAGCCGCCGGTTCCTGGTCGTGTTTTCACCCGCTCACAGTTTCAGGCATCCGGATAACCACCTGGGCGCTGCAAAGCATGTGCGCAATGTGGATCGCCACTCTTCTCCCGAAGCACTCTGATTTTCCAATGGGCGTAGACGATACTGGCTCGTGGCAGTAACGAAACTGCTATCCAAAAGCGTGCTTCGCGGCCATAAGTCAGCGTGAAACGCTGTAGTCACCAAATATGCCTCAGGAAGCGTGCGTTGGACGTTGCAAAATGTCAACTCGCCGGAAATTCCCCACCGTCCGCAGCGGACAAAATCGTTTCAGCCAGTACATCCGGTCGCGGGACCGTTATCATTCGTACCAGACGAACTCTGATCACCAGTGGCTGGGAGACAAATTCTGATGAACGCACTGCCGGGCATTTCAATCTGTGTTGCTGTTACCCTTTGCGCGACAACGGCTGCAGAGGACTGGTCTGCGTTTCGAGGACCATCGGGCGATGGCATTTCCGGGGCAGTCAACGTGCCCACCGAGTGGAGCGAGGATCAAGGCGTGGCATGGAAGGTTCCACTGCCTGGCAAAAGTAACGGCAGCCCAATCGTATCCGCGAATCGCGTTTTTCTGGTCAGCGCCCAGGACGCTGGTCAGAAACGGCACCTGCACTGCTTTGATGCGAACGATGGTACATCCAAATGGGTCCGCACGGTTGAGTTCGCAAAAGAGATACCAACTCACAAAACGAACCTCTACGGTGGCACTACTCCGGCTGCCGACGGCGAACGAGTTGTTGTCTGGCACGGTTCCGCGGGACTGTTCTGCTACGACTTTGCGGGCCATGAACTGTGGAAACGACAACTGGGTGAGTTCCGGCACCAATGGGGCTACGGCACATCGCCCGTGCTGCACAAAGGGAAAGTGATCCTGCACAGCGGCCCTGGGCAAACGGTGTTCGTGGCGGCCTTCAATTTGAAGAACGGAGATACGATCTGGCAGACAGTTGAGCCGGTCGAAAACGACGGCGAACGTAACGACGCCAACAAGTACATGGGGTCGTGGAGTACTCCTGTTGTTGCCACCGTCGATGGCCAGGAAATTGTGGTGTGCAGCATGGCCACCCGAGTTAACGGATACGATCTTACCACCGGAAAAATCATCTGGAGCTGCAATGGCTTGCGTGGCGAACGTGGTGACCTTGCCTATGCCTCGCCGGTGATCGCGGACGATATCTGCGTCGCCATGGGCGGGTTCAAGGGACCGGCCATTGGCTTTCGCATGACGGGCAGCGGTGACATCAGCGACCGTCGTCTGTGGCGAAAAGACAAAGCCATTCCGCAAAGAATCGGTTCCGGTGTTTTTGTGGATGGCTACA
>JAPYTO010000411.1 GCA_029941865.1 Fuerstiella sp.
CGGATCGACGACTCTGTGTCATCCGTCAATCAATGGTTGCGCAAGCATTGGAGCGCTGAGGGGCTCGAACCCGCGGAAATGGCAGATGATGACCTGACCGTCTACCGACGGCTTTCCCTGGCTTTGCACGGCACAATACCATCGTTGGAAGAAGTCACGGCTTTCAAAGCGGACACTTCGACGGATCGTATCGAACGCTGGTTGCTACGGATGCTGGACGACCCCAGATTTCCGACCTATTTCGCGGACCGAATCGAACGAGTTCTGACGGGAGTGGACGACGGGCAGTTCATCATCTTTCGGCGAGACCGCCTGCGCGACTGGTTGAATGATCAATTGACCATGGACCGTCCGTGGCACGAAATGGCGACCGATCTCATTGCCGCAGACGGATTGTGGACCAGTCAGGCTGCATCAAACTTCATTACCGCCGCCTTTATCGATGGTGAAGGTCTGGACGAAAATGAGCTGGCGGGTCGCACGGTGCGAGCCTTTCTCGGGCAGCGCATCGATTGTGCTCAGTGCCACGACCATCCCTTCGATAGCTGGCAGCAGCAGGACTTCGAAGGTCTGGCTGCCTTTTATGGTCAGGCCCGAGTGACACCCGGAGGTGTCATCGATCGGCCGATGGAGAAAGGCGAGCCGACGGTCTACAAAGTTGTTGATCCGGGCGAAGAAGATGGACGTCTGGTGGAACCACGCGTGCCATTTCACGAAGAGTGGTCTGATGTTGAAGGATCTCGTCGTCAGAAGTTGGCGGCCTGGGTCGTGCACCCGGACAACCGACGTTTTGAACGAGCCGTCAGTAATCGCATCTGGGGGTTGATGTTTGGCCGGGCATGGTACGATCCCGTCGACGATCTCGGACACCCGGATGACGACACGGACGATCTGCTGGACGTCCTTGGCCGCGAATTTCGTCGTCACAACGGCAGTCTGAAGTTTCTGATTCGAACGATTGCTCTGTCCGATGCCTTTCGGATGAGGTCTGACGTTGCGTGGGCCGACGAAGATCTGTACTCACAGATGAGTCAGGAGTGGGCCGTGTTTCCGCTGGTTCGTCTGCGCCCCGAGCAGATGATTGGATCGATGTATCAGGCCGGACGCATTCGCACGACCGATCAACAGTCCCACCTGTTCGTTCGTTTTGGAAAGATGACGAACGAAGGCGACTTTCTGAAGGAATACGGCGACGCTACAGATGACGAACTTCTGCAACAGAGTGGAACGATTCCTCAGGCTCTCCTGCGAATGAATGGGAAATTCACGCGGGGACTGACGGAAACCGGGGTGTTCTCTGCAGCCGGGCAGATCATGTGGTTTTCCGGCGACGATGAAACAATCGTGCAGAACTGTTTTCTGGCGTGTCTGACGCGGATGCCGAACGCTGAAGAACGCGACTTCTTCGTGCAGCAGTTACGGGGAATCGAACAGTCAGATGAGAATCCGGAGCAGAACTCTGAGGACGGCGACGATACTTCCGATAAAGTCAAAAATGCCCGACAGCAGATCGTTAGCGACCTGTACTGGGTACTATTCAACAGTCCGGATTTTTCGTGGAACAAATGATATCGTCGCACGATTTGAGGGTTGTCGGTCGGAATGGAGATTTCAGGTTCGAGACGATCCGACTTTGAGAGACTCACTGCGTCCTGGATCTGAGGTGGCAGATTCAATTCTGTGCAGCACAGGAAAATATCAGGAAAGACAAATCAATGTACAATCGCAACCGCCCCGCTTTCAGTCGTCGAGACGCACTCGGAACGATGGCCGCCTGCGGCCTGTCGCTGTCTCTGCCCGGCATGTCCGCCCAGGCTGCCGCCAAGCGCAGCACCGAACGTCCCAAATCGCTCATCACACTGTGGATGAATGGCGGAATGAGTCAGTTGGAAACGTGGGATCCGCATCCAGGATCGCCAACGGGCGGTCTGGTGAAGTCGATTCCCACGAGTCAAAAGGGCCTTGAAATATCGGAGTTCCTGCCACAGTCGGCGGAGCAGATGCACAACGTTACACTGATTCGGTCTATGACGTCCCTGGAAGGAGACCACTCTCGCGCCGCATTTTACGTCAAAACGGGATACCGTCTGGAGCCAACTCTGGTCTACCCATCACTGGGGGCGATCGCCGCTCATGAGTTGCCCGATCCAAGGGTCGAAATCCCACAGCACGTTTCACTGGGTGGCAACAACTTCTTTCCCCGCGGCGGTTACCTCGGAAACGAATGGGATGCGTTCCGCGTCTTCGATCCGGGCAGGTCGCTTACAAATCTGAAGGCTGGCATTTCTGAATCCCGGCTGGTTCAACGCAAGACGGGTCTGGATCTGTTGATGCGACAGTTCACGAAAGGACGTCCGACGGCGGAAAAGGAAACGTTGCACAAGGACAATATTCAGCGCGCATTGACGATGATGTCGTCGGAACAGATCAAGGCCTTCGAGCTGGACGACGAACCGGCTGCCGTTCAGAAAGCCTACGGCGATTCCCGTTTTGGTCGAGGCTGCCTGATTGCACGTCGTCTGGCAGAAGGTGGCGTGCGTGCCATCGAAGTGTGTCTTAACGGCTTCGATACTCACGTCAACAATCACGAAGGCCAGAAGACTCAGGCTGCCATCCTGGACCCGGCTTTTGCAACTCTGATGACCGAACTGAAGGAGCGGGACCTGCTGGAATCAACCATCGTGCTGTGCATCTCCGAGTTTGGTAGAGATCCTCGCATTAATGGTGGCGGCGGGCGAGATCACTGGCCCAGTTGGTTTTCGTGCGTCGTGGCCGGTGGCGGATTTCAGAGCGGACTTGTCATCGGTGAAACTGCCAGTCATGTGAGCGACGATAAGGGCAAAAAGGCAAAGCTGAAGCCAACGGACCCAATCACAGTGCCGCAGTTGTATGCAACAATCATGCATGCCATGGGGATCGGCTGGAACGACGAAATCATTACCCCCATCGGTCGTCCGATCAGGTTCGCAGACGACGCACCGGTTGCCAGACTGCTGAATGAGGGACTGGCGGCAACAATTCCGGTCTGAAAACCACAGACACTGAGCCGCAGGTGAGGACCGTGTTGCGCTGACGTTTGAAGCCCAGCGGCTATTGCCTGCGGCGACCAGCGAAACTTTGGCCTGTGACGCCACCATTTGCGAGCGACTGTGCTGCAGCCTATCATGACTGCCATGACGCAGGTTTCTGAGCAATTTGAAGACAGTGTGATCATTGTTGGCGTGGGACTGATTGGCGGTTCTATTGCCGCGGCGATTCGTAAGCGACACCCCGGGTGTCGGGTGACGGGCGTCGGTCGGTCCGAACAACGGCTCGCAGCGGCACAGGAAGCCGGATTGCTGGATGACTGGGCGACCGCCGTGACTGCCGACATGCTGCAACGGCCGAGTGTCGTTGTCGTCTGTCTGCCCGTAAATATGATCGCTGCGCAGGTCTGTGAAGTTGCATCGATGGCGACCGAAGATGTCCTGATTACCGATGCCGGCAGTGTAAAAACGGGTATCTGTGACCAGGTCACAATGGACCAGAAAAGCGCCCGACTGTTCGTGGGTGCTCATCCCATCGCAGGCGGTGAAACAGGCGGGTTCGAAAACGCCGAGGCGGACCTGTTCCACAATCGTGTGTGTGTGATTACGCCGCCTCAGCAACCGGAAGGCGACGACCACAGAATTGCACGAATCATTGGTTTTTGGTCCGGCATCGGCTGCACCGTTGCCCAAATGACGCCACGTGAACATGACCGAATTCTTGCCCTGACGAGCCACCTGCCACATGTCATGGCAGCCGTGATGACATCGGTTGTCGGCCCCGAGAATCTGCCTCTGACCGGGTCCGGGTTTCGTGACGCAACCCGCATTGCGGCGGGCAGCCCTACGTTGTGGAAAGAAATTCTGGCGGGAAACCGGGAACAGGTGATTGCCGCCGTTCAGTCCGCAGAACAAACGCTCGCAGACTTTCGCATTGCACTGATACAGCGAGATGATTCCCGGATCGAAGCATTGCTGAGCAAAGCCTCGGCCTGTCGCACGTCACTGGGCTCGTAGATTCTGTGTGCACCGCAGAACCTGTCCCCTACAGCGTTTCACGCTGACTTGTGGCCGCGAAGGACGCATTTTAATTGCAGTTTTGTTGCTCCCACGAGCCAGAACGGTTCACGACAATAAGTAAACTGCTCTAGACGTCACGTACACGAAAACGGCCGAACCCAAACTTCTCCAGCAAAGTCAGCAGGTTCGAAACGCGTTGATCGACGCACCGGCCTTCGGCCACACCTTCAGCAAATGTTCCGGCCGTGATCGCAGCAACCTCGCAAACGGAGATGGGGAGCTTGAATTCCGTCAGATCCGCATATAACTCTTCCCGTCCACAGATTTCGCCGAACTTCAGGCCCTGATATGTCAGCTCGACGCCTCGCAGATCGGGGCTCCATTGGTAATCAAACGGACCAAAACAACGCCCCCGGGTGGCCACCCAGAATGCCGTATCGTCAATTAAAATTTCGTCGGCCGTGGACTTCATGCGTCAACTTCGATATCTGTCATATGCCCGTCAGAACCAGCTGAATCATTGATCCTACTGTTTCGAGGCATCTGCGCAAATAGAATTTCGGATTCCCGTGTCTATGGTGTCGTGGACTTCTGTTGAATGATTCGCAGCATTTCCCGGGAACGAAGCCCAGCGAGGGGTTGACAAGAGATTGACACTCCGATTATCAATCCAATTTCAACGGACCCAATTTATCCGATGGGACTTGATCGAGGGCTGGAAAAATGTTGTTGGCAATATTGCTTGAATCAATTGCTGATCTGAGGGCGAAGCCTTTGCGCCGTCAGCTTTGTGTCACAGGTGCTCATCAACGGCAGTCTGCACCCGTGCTGCTGGACGACGACGACGAATCGGACGACGACGACGCCGACGATCTTGATGACGATCTTGATGACGATCTCGACGATGACGATCTCGACGATGACGA
>JAPYTO010000412.1 GCA_029941865.1 Fuerstiella sp.
TGGGCCAAGCGGACGGGGAGTCTATTGGCCACCGAACATTTGTCAATTGCGACACGTCGAATCTTGAAAAGGTTCCCACAATAACGAAAAGGACCGACAGCACAGTCGGATTGTCTCGCCCGCAGAAAGTCTGAGCCTCCCCAGGGCCACCAATACAAGCCCGAAACGCGGGCGAGTGGGACTCGCGTGTTTAAATGAGAAACACGGCAAAGCAAATCGCCGTGGGCGTTTCCGACAAAGAAGAACGGCCACGGACGAACAGGGATTTTCACGGATGGCTTCAGCACAGCACACTTCGCGGCTGACGGTGGCATAACAAAATTTTCTGTTCTGCGGCGCCGGGGCACAACTGCGTTGCCGGGGAGACGTTGCTGGGGCTCCTGGACGCCGGCCTGCATTGGTTTTATCCGTGCAGATCCGTGGTTGAAACACCACGATGAAATCAGGTTCAGGGGCCAGTTTGTCGCCGTTTCACGGTTTTGTGCGGGGCGGGAGCGGCAAGTCCGTGGGTTTCACCCACGGCTATGTGCCGGGGGCGATTCGCGGGCGACGGCGTCATAACGTGGATTGCTGTTCCTTGGCGCCGGGCCGGCGTCGCTGGGCGCTCCTGGACGCCGGCCTACATTAGTTTCATCCGTGCAGATCTGTGAGTATCCGTGGCTGAAATTCGCCAGCCGCTCCTCACCCACACGTCGGGTTTTGATAATGCACTGCTGGAATCATTGAGAAGACGTGGCCGCCGCAAAAGACGGGGATTGCACGATCCACAGATGCCGATACCATCACGGCTTCAATAAAAATCATGCTGCGGAACGCGAGAGAAAAATGACAGTCAGGACACGATTTGCTCCCAGTCCCACCGGGTACATGCACATTGGAGGCATGCGAACCGCTTTATTCAACTGGCTGTGGGCCCGCAGGAACGGCGGCCAGTTCATTCTCCGTATCGACGACACCGACCAGCAGCGAAATATGGACGAAGCGCTGGGACCCATCCTGGATGCGTTTCGCTGGCTCGGTCTGGATTGGGACGAAGGCCCGGAAGTAGGTGGCGACTACGGACCGTATTTTCAGTCTCAACGGCGAGACCTGCACGACGCCGCTCTGGACCAACTGCTTGCCAGCGGAGCGGCCTATCGCGATTTCGAACCAGCCAACCAAACGAGAGTTCAGCGGGAAGCGGCCGAAAAGGAAAAACGAGTCTATCTGAGCAGCCGAGTTTCCCTGGATCTGTCCGAGGCTGACGTCACTGCAAAGCTGGCAGCTGGCGAAGCCCACGTCGTGCGTTTTCTGATCCCCCGGGGCCGAACCGTCTCGGTCAAGGATCACGTTCGAGGCCATGTGGAATGGGATTGCGGCCTGATGGTGGACCCGGTGATTGCTCGGGGTGACGGTTCGCCGTTATACAACTTTGCCACGGTGGTTGACGACGGGCAGCTGCAGATCACGCACGTCATTCGAGCCGAAGAACATCTTTCCAACACCCCCATCCAGGTTTTGATTCACGAAGCACTGGGTAACGATCTGCCGGAATTTGCTCACATCCCGTTTGTCGCGGCGCCGGGCGGAAAGAAGAAACTCAGCAAACGCGACATCGACAAGTACCGCAAGAGTCCGGCCTTCCAAAAACTGTTTCAGTTGGGGGACGATGTTCTCGGTGCCCTGGGAATTGATCCGGCGGAACATTCTCTGTCTCCCGTGATGGTTGCGTATTATCGCGAAGTTGGTTTTCTGCCGGCGGGAGTCCTGAATGCTCTGGCGAGATTGGGCTGGTCACTGGACGACGAGACGGAAAACATGTCGCTGCAGACCGTGCTGGAGAACTTCTCACTGGAACGTGTCGTGAAAGCTTCGGCGGGGCTCGACCCCGACAAACTGATGAGTTACCAGTCTTACTGGATGGGACAACTGTCGGCCGACGAAAAGCTGTTGGGCTGTCTCGACATACTTGTGCGAGCCGATCTGATCCCTGAAAATCCGGATGCGGACACGTTGGCGCTGGTAACCAGGGTCGTTGAACTGGCGGCTGACCGGATTCGAGTGTTTGGAGACATTCTTCAGATGGACGAATTCTTCGTTTCTACAGAGACTCTGAAATACAGTGAAAAGGATTTTCAGAAACGCGTTGTGAAGCCCGAACAAGCCGTCGATCTGCTGCGAGAACTTCGGCAGTTGCTGGCCGCCACGGAAGATTTCACGGCGGAGGCCATGCACAAAGTGGTCGAAGGATTTGTTGAGCAGAAAGAAATCAAGTTTGGCCAGATTGCGCCTGCTCTTCGTTTGGCGGTTACCGGAAAAGCCAAAGGAGCGGATCTGTTCCCCACGCTCGAACTTCTTGGACGCGATGAATGTCTGAGGCGAATTGATCGAGCGATCGGGACAGCAGAGTCAATGAAAGTTGTTTAGTGCCTCTTCGAGGCTTGATGTTGGGGTTGTCCAGGAAAACGGGGTCAGGTACCAAAAACCAGAACGGCCCGAAGGGTGCTTTGCCTTTTTGGTACCTGACCCCCTTTTTCATCGCAGCAGGGAGCAAAATTAATGTCGACAGTGCTTGTCACCGGCGGTGCCGGATTTCTGGGAAGTCATCTTTGCGATCGCCTGATTGAACGCGGCGACGAAGTGATCTGCCTGGACAATTTCTTTACCGGCAACAAGGAAAACGTCCGGCATCTGCTGGGGCATGATCGGTTTGAATTGGTGAGGCACGACATTGTCCATCCGTTCTATTTTGAAGTGGACCAGATCTTTAATCTGGCCTGTCCAGCGTCGCCAGAGGCCTATCAGCACAATCCCATCAAGACCATTAAGACGTCAACCGTCGGTATGGTCAACGTGATGGGACTGGCAAAACGTTGCGGTGCCCGAATCCTGCACGCTTCCACGTCTGAGGTTTACGGCGATCCGCAGGTACACCCGCAAACCGAGGACTATTGGGGGCACGTGAATCCAATTGGCCCACGCAGTTGCTACGACGAGGGAAAACGCATCGCTGAGTCATTGATGATGAACTATCACGAGGCACACGACGTTCAGATTCGGATTATTCGCATCTTTAACACGTACGGCCCGCGGATGGATCCGAACGACGGACGAGTGATCTCAAACTTCATCAATCAGGCACTGCGTGGTGAAGCACTCACCATTTACGGCGAAGGCACGCAGACGCGGTCGTTCTGCTACTGCAGTGATTTGATTGAAGGAATGCTGCGGCTGATGGATCAGGATGAACATTCCGGGCCGGTGAACATCGGGAATCCTGTGGAAAACACGATGCTGGAGCTGGCAGAAGCGGTCATCGCGGCGGTCGGCAGTTCGTCAACAATCGCTCATCTGCCATTGCCCAAGGATGATCCGCAGCGACGTTGTCCGGACATCACCCGAGCAAAGGAATGGCTGGGCTGGGAGCCAAAGGTTGATCTGCAGCAGGGACTTCATAAAACAATCGAATGGTATCGAAAGCTGGCGGCAGCGGTGTGACACGACATCAGTCGAATCTTAATCAGACGTAGGGCCGGTTCCTACCGGCCACATCGAACTGCCCGGCCGGTAGGAACCGGCCCTACTAAAAGTCGATCATCACTGTGAAGGTCAAAAGGACCTGAGCCGAAGCCGAGATGCAGGCTGAGTTTTGCAGACCTGAAAGTCAGACCACGGTCGTCATCAAAATAGAACAGTTAATCAGGGAACCCACCGCAAATGGCGAAGATTCTCGTCACCGGAGCCGCCGGCTTTATTGGCTTTCACACTGCGACAAAGCTGCTGGATCGCGGTGATGAAGTGGTCGGCCTGGACAATATTAACGACTACTATCAGGTCAGCCTGAAGCACGATCGTCTGAAGCAACTTGAAGGCCGTGACGGCTTTCAGTTTGCGAAGGTCGCGTTGGAAGACCGCGACGCGATGAACGGAGTATTTGAAACTCATGGGTTCGACAGCGTCATTCATCTGGCGGCTCAGGCCGGCGTGAGGTATTCGCTGGAAAACCCACAAGCCTACGTCGATGCCAATCTTGTCGGCTTCGTGAATATTCTGGAAGCGTGTCGCCACAACAAAGTCGGCCACCTTGCCTACGCCTCCAGCAGTTCAGTCTACGGTGCCAACAAAAACAAGCCGTTCCGCGTCACGGATCGAGTGGACCATCCGGTGAGTCTGTACGCGGCGTCAAAGAAGGCTAACGAATTGATGGCCCATACCTACAGTCACCTGTTTGGACTGCCGACCACTGGACTGCGGTTCTTTACCGTTTACGGCCCATGGGGACGTCCCGACATGGCGCTGTGGCTGTTCACCGAAGCGATTCTCAAGGGGGAATCCATCAACGTGTTCAATCACGGAAAGATGCGTCGCGACTTCACTTATGTCGACGACATCGTGGAAGGTGTGATACGAGTTAATGACAACGTGCCGCAAGCCAATCCCGACAAGGATCCGCTGGACGATTCCACAACGGCGGCACCGTACAAAGTATACAACATCGGCAACAACCAGCCGGTCGAACTGATGCACATGATCGAGGTGCTGGAGAAGGCGATTGGTAAGACCGCCAACAAGATCATGATGGACATGCAACCCGGTGACGTTCCGGAAACCTTCGCCGACATCGACGCTCTGCAACGTGACGTCGGATTCCGTCCGGACACTCCCATCGAAACGGGCATCGAACGCTTTGTGGATTGGTATAAGTCGTACCACAAGATCGCCGGTTGACACGCGTAGGAAAAGAAACGCGGATCCATGACCTGGCGTACGGAAGTCCGCTTTCGGAAACTGCCCCGAAATGGGTCAACGCTATTTGTGCCGTCGACGCAACCAGTCCTCCAGCGTGATGGCATTCCAGAATGCTCCTCGATTGATATCGCCGCCATCGCAGTAACGCAGATAGCAGCGACGAAGTTCGGCTGGGTCAGATGAAATCGGGCAAGACGCTGCACCGCAGCGATACCGAAACCAAACAGCGAGCGAGCGGCCCGG
>JAPYTO010000413.1 GCA_029941865.1 Fuerstiella sp.
GCTCGTTCGATGGCGTTGTCAAGTTGTCGAACGTTGCCCTTCCAGTGTGCGGCCATCAAGGTGCGAATCGTTTCACTGGATGCTCCGGTGACGCGTTTGCCCATCGCTTCGGAATGCTGCGTCATGAAATACTCAACCAGTTCCGGGATATCGTCCAGTCGTTCCCGCAGTGGTGGTATTCGGATCTTGACGCCGTCAAGGCGATAGAAAAGATCCTCCTGGAAATTCTCATCCGTCACTTCTCGCATCAGGTCACGCGAGGTCGCCGCGATGATTCGAGCCGTGACCTTCACGGTTTCCGAAGCTCCGGCCGGCATGATCTCCTGATATTCAATGGCTCGAAGAAGTTCTGACTGAGTACCCAGCGGCAGTTGTGCGATCTCGTCAAGGAAGACAGTGCCCGTGCCGGCCGTTCGAAACAGTCCCGGTTGACCGCCTTCCATGCCGAACAACTGAGCTTCCAGCAATTCCACAGGTCGCGTTCCGCAGTTGACGGCCAGAAATTTTTCTTCGCTGTTCGGACCGGCTGTGTGAATCTCGCGAGCAAAAAGTTCTTTTCCGGTTCCCGTTTCACCAACCAGCAACACATTGGAATTCGTTGCGGCGACTTTGCGAATCGTGTTCAGAGTGTCCTGCAGCACTCGGCTGCTGCCCATGATCTGATCGAATCCTGCGCGTCGATCCAGATCCTTGCGCAACCGCTGGTTTTCCAGATACAGATCCTGAAACTGAAACAATCGCTTTAGACGATTGACCAACTCGTCAAAAATGACCGGCTTGACAAGGTAGTCAAAGGCTCCGGCCGTAAACGCACCAACCGCATTTTCCACGGTGGCGTAGGCTGAGATGATCAGGACGAACATGCCTGGATTCAGTCGGTGCAGACGTCGCATCAATTGTACGCCATCGCCATCGGGCAGCTGCACATCGCAGATCCCGACGTCGAAGTCACGCTCCCGAACGAGTTTCAGCGCATCTGTTGCGTTGGCAGCAGATTCGACATCGAAACCTTCGCCAGACAGAAATTCTGACAATGTCTCCCGGATGATGTCTTCGTCTTCGACGATCAGAATCGATTTACTCAGAAAGGACGGGTCCGGCACTATTTGACCTCGCAGAACAGACGATTGGCTCGTTGTCGAAACGTATGATTCAATGGACAGGGGAGTCTCACAATCAGGAACTCCCAGTGTTGGGAGATAATCGCAACCAAAGATTGCGGATGCAAACGCGCAGCATCGGAATCCCTGCAGAAGTGCAAACTCAGCCGCCAACCGATCAATTTGTACGGTTTTGCCGCGGAAAGTGCCCATCTCCCCGAATTCTGCGCCGGTTCGCGTCATTCCAGGCGGCAGCCGCCGATTCCCCGGTATCCCCGTTTTGGAGGTCTGTGGTCTCTCAACCTCCGGTGTTGCCCCGGTTCGCTGCCTCGGAAGTCCGTGGCCGCGACAGATCCGGGCGGGTAGGAACAATGTGAATGCGGCCAGCATTGGCCCCTGTTTGGGTGGGGCACAGTCCGGAAGGTCTCGGCCACAGTTCCCGAACAAGAGACACTCCGGCCTCCCCGTGAAAGGCATCTGACATTTGTTCGCCACGCCGTAAAATGCCGACGAAGAGAGCGATGGTGTGCCGCAGGTAAATGTTGATCAGGTAATTGGAAATGTCCGAGCAGAACACAATGGCAAGACGTGGGATTTCAAAGTTGATGCTCGTAACGGGCAGTTTATTGTGGGTAGTCGCAATCGCCAGTCTTGTAGCCGTTTCACAGAACAGCAGCAGCCAAGAGACAACCGAAGAATCCGCGAACGGCGCCCCAGTCAACGGCACAGCGTTGGCGCCGATCAAACCGGGTGAACAACAATCGTCTGTCAAAATCAGTTTTCCCGCGAAGACGTTGCCCGACTTTGAGCTGCAGGAATGTATGGGGGACAGTCTGGGTCTGAAGGACTTAAAAGGCAAACGCTGGGTCGCGAGTTTTGTGTTCACTCGATGTACCAGCACATGTCCCATGATCACCAAAGCGGTGATGGACCTGCACAACGACAAACGCGTCGCGGAAAACGCGGCGGATGTCACATTCGTCAGTTTCACAGTTGACCCGAAATACGACGATGTTGATGTCCTGAAAACGTATTCGGAAATCTGGTCTCCGGACCGAGATCGTTGGAAGTTTCTGACAGGCAGTCAGCAGCACATCTACGAGCTGATCGTCAAAGGCTTTGGACTGTATGTGAAAGAGAACCTGGGTGACACGCGTCGGCCAGGCTTTGAAGTCGCCCATTCGAATCGCGTGGTCCTGGTGAATGAGGACGGCATTCCGGTGGGCACGTTCCTTGGCACGCGCGAAGAGGACATGGTTAAGCTTCGCCGAATCCTGACCGGCCGCGACGAATTCCCGCAGCCAGCGCCGACATCAGGATTGAGTTTCTCAACGTCCGACGGAAACCCACTGCAGATTCAGTTTGAGGTGCAGCCTGCCAACGCGGAAGAATCCGAACAAAAAGACGAAGCCCCCTCAAATGATGAGCCCGACGGTGGCAGCATTTCACCTTCCGTCGATGAAACGAACACGGACGGAGACTCAACGCCCCCGACGTCCGTTTCTGCAGCGGCACACAATGCGAAAATCGATCAGCGTTTGCCGTCATGGGCGAAGCGACTGCCCCCGGTCAACGCCAGCCTGAATACTTTGTCTGCAATCCTGCTGATCTGCGGATTGATTGCTATCAGGAACAGAAAGGAACAGGTTCACCGCAATTTTATGGTCTCGGCGTTTCTGACATCCGCAGTGTTCCTGGCTTGTTATCTGACGTACCACTACGCTTTGGGGAAATACACGGGGGAACACGGCAAACGATTTCCCGGACAGGGAATTGTCGGCGTTGTGTATCAGCTGATTCTGTGGCCGCATATCGTGCTGGCGGCCTGCGTGCCGGTGCTGGCAATCCGCGTGTTTCAACATGCCTTTGCCGATCGCCGAACGGCCCACCGCAAGCTGGCGAAGATCACGTTTCCCATCTGGATGTTCGTGTCCGTCACGGGCGTGATCATTTACGGAATGCTGTACCACTGGCCGATGGCCGCGGCACCCGCAGTCAACCGATAACGTTGACCATGCCGTGATCCGGCCTGACTGCTATCAGGTCTGGCCACGGGCTGGATTCTTCCACACGAAAATGTTCTGTTCGCGAATCCGCAGATAACTGTCGTAGCGGCGTTGATCGATCAGGTCGGCGGTCACCGCGTCCTTGACTCCGCATGTTTCTTCGTGAGTGTGACTGCAGTTCGGAAATCGGCAGTACGGGACGAATGGGCGGAATTCGATGAAGTATCCGTCCACTTCTTCGAGCGTGATGTCCCACAGTTCAAACTGCCGAATGCCAGGCGTGTCTGCCACCCAGCCACCATTCTTCATTGGCAGCAGACGGGCACGGCGGGTTGTGTGGCGGCCCTTTGCATTGCTGTCGCTGACATCCGACGTGTCCAGATTCAATTGGGAATCGACGACATTCAGCAGCGAGGACTTGCCGACTCCACTCTGCCCGCTGACAGCCGTCTGTCTGTTTTGCAGGTAGCTCCTGAGCTGGTCGATACCGCGACCGTCAACGGCACTGGTCAGAATCACCGGATATCCAAGCCGACCGTACACAGCAGCGATCTGCTCCAGATACGTAATGTCCAGCAGGTCGGCCTTGTTGATGCAGACGATGGCATCGACGCCATGTCGTTCGGCCATGATAAGATAGCGGTCGATCAGATTCGGCTTCAGGTCCGGGTCGGCGGCCGACGCCACGATCAGAATCTGATCAATATTGGACACCAGAATGTGCTCGCGCCCCTGACTGTTTCGTGAGATTACGCCGTGTCGCGGTTCAACACGTTCCACCACGCCCTGATCGTCGTCCCCTGACGGCCGAAACAGAACACGGTCACCGGTCACGACAACGCTGCGGCTGTCGCGCGCGAGTGTCCGTAACATTCCGCGAATCGTGCATTCGTAGTGTCGACCGTCATCCACAGCCTGCACCCGGCAGTTCAGTCCGATAAAGCTGATGACCCGCCCCTCCAGACATCCTTCCGCATCAATCGATCGAATCAACTGATCACCGTCAGTTTCCACACCAACGACTGTACGACGTCGACTGATTGCCCCTTTCCCGCTGAGCCGTTCGGTGCTCTCGGCATCCTCTGCAGCAACTTCGTCGCTCATCAGATCATGGGTGAGATTCTGATCCCGGGCACGCGTCTGTTTGTTGCGGCGAATGTCAACGCGAACTTTGTGGCCCCGCCCACTTTTTCTTTTGCCGCCGCCTTTTTTTGCCATTGGTTTATTCAGCCGTCCTGCATTACGCCAGTACTTCTTTGACGACGTGACCATGCACATCAGTCAGGCGGAAGTCTCGCCCCGCCAGATGGAAAGTCAACCGCTCATGATCCAGCCCCAGCAAATGCAGCACCGTCGCCTGCAGATCGTGGACATGGACGGGCGATTCAACCACATGGAAACCAAAATCATCCGTGGCGCCCAACGTCATGCCAGGTTTGACGCCGCCACCCGCCAGCCACATCGTAAAGGCCTGAGGATGATGGTCGCGGCCGAGTGATCTTCCCAATGCCGGATTGGATTCGACCATCGGAGTTCGCCCGAATTCCCCGCCCCACATCACGAGCGTTTCGTCCAGCAGCCCGTGTTCCTGCAGATCCTTCACCAGCGCTGCGGAAGCCTGGTCGGTGGTGTTGCAGTTGTTCCTGACATTGCCCTCCACATCGCTGTGAGCGTCCCAGCCACTGTGATAGATATTAATGAAGCGAACGCCGCGTTCGACCATCCGGCGTGCCAGCAGGCACGCCCGAGCAAACGAGGGTTTGTCCGGCTCGCAGCCGTATGAGTCCAGTGTGGCTTTCGATTCGCTTTTCAGGTCCATCAGTTCCGGTGCAGA
>JAPYTO010000414.1 GCA_029941865.1 Fuerstiella sp.
TTGTGCTTGCCATCTGCTTCTGGCTGATGGAGAAGCTGACACCGTTTTCGATGGTGAAGGAAATCGAAGAAGACGAAAACGTGGCACTTGGAATTGTTGTTGGCGCAGCAGTAATCGGTATCTCTCTGATTATTGCTGCCGCAATACACGGCTGATTCATGAACCGGGCGCCTCTGTTTTTGCTGTATATCAACGTCCTGATCATCGCCACATGTGGGCTCATTTACGAGCTGCTGGCGGGGACGCTGGCCAGCTATCTGCTGGGTGATTCCGTAACGCAGTTTTCACTGATTATCGGGATTTATCTGTCGGCACTGGGAGCGGGCGCATGGGTCTCATCGTTCGTTCAGGAAAAACTGGCTCGCTGCTTCATTGAAGTTGAACTGGGCGTCGCTCTGGTCGGTGGCTTCTCGGTTCCCATCCTGTTTCTGGCCTTCGGCTACGTGAGCTGGTTTCAGCCGCTCCTGTACGGGCTGGTTTTTCTGATCGGCACATTGGTTGGACTGGAACTTCCGCTGCTGATGCGGCTGCTGAAAGAGGAAGTGGATTTCGCTGATCTTGTCTCCCGCGTTCTGACATTTGACTACATCGGCGCCCTTGTTGCCGCAATTCTGTTCCCCATGCTGCTGGTTCCGAATCTCGGTCTTGTTCGGACGTCCTTGCTGTTTGGTATTCTGAATGCCCTTGTCGGGCTCTGGGGCACTTGGCTGCTGCGCCCACTGATGAAGCAAAAAGGACTGGGCGCACTTCGCGGTCGCGCCATTCTGGTCATCGGTCTGCTTGTGGTGGGCATGATCAAGGCAGAATCCGTGACGCACCTGGCAGAAGAAAATCAGCTGTCCGGGAAAATTATTCACGCAGAAAGTTCACCCTATCAGCGAATCGTCGTCACGGAAAACAAGACTGGATTTCAGCTGTACCTGAATGGTCATCTGCAGTTCAATTCCGTGGATGAATACAGGTACCACGAAGCACTTGTCCATCCGCCAATGTCCGCCGTGGAAGCTCCGCAACGCATACTGGTGCTGGGCGGGGGCGACGGTCTTGCGGTCCGGGAAGTCCTGCGATATCCGTCCGTCAAGGCCATCACTCTGGTCGACCTTGATCCCGCCATGACGTCGCTCGCAGAGCATTTCCCACCACTTGGCACGTTGTCAGAACATTCTCTGCAGCACCCTTCGGTCACAGTGATCAATCAGGACGCGTTTCTGTGGGTCGATACGGCACAGGAAAAGTATGATGTGGCCATCATTGATTTCCCTGACCCTGGATCGTTCTCCGTTGGAAAACTGTACACCAGCTTTTTCTTCAACCGACTGCGACAAGTCCTCACTGACAGCGCCGTGCTGAACATTCAGTGTTCTTCACCTCTGGTTTCTCCGAAATCGTACTGGTGCGTCGTCACCACTTTGGAAGACTGCGGTTTTGAGGTGCGGCCGTTTCACGCCGCTGTGCCAACTTTCGGAGTCTGGGGATTCACCCTTGCCAGTAAGTCTCCACTTTCAAAGCCATTGAATCTTCCTGTCAGCGTTGCTGCTGAACTGCGGTTTCTGGACCAGAACGTCATGGATCATCTGTTCGTGACCCCGAAAGACCTTCAGCGAGTCGATACTGAGGTCAATCGACTGAACAATCAGGTGCTGGTTCATTATTACGAACGTGAATGGAGCCGCTGGCAATAGCGTCGGCGCGGACTACAGGAGATTCCACGGTGGCCGCCCTCGATCGACGAGCACTATTGAAAGCCGCCCTTGCCGCTTCGTCCGGACTCGTCCCAGGCGGCTGCCAGCAGATGCAACGGAGCTTCAACGGGGAGTTGCTGAGTCCATCGCTTGGTCCCGGTCATCAGATTCGGGACGGATATCGGCCGCAGCCGGATCCCGCGAACTGGGAAGAAACCGACATCGCGATTGTGGGTGGAGGAATCGCCGGACTTTCAGCGGCATGGAGACTGCGAAAAGCAGGCAGCAAGCGTTTTCAGCTGCTGGAACTTGAGCCCGTGTCCGGCGGAACATCGCGTGCGGGAGAAACTTCATTTTGCCGACACCCGTGGGGCGCTCATTATGTTCCGGTGCCCGACGCCGACAACGCTCCGTTGTGGCAGCTGTTCGACGAAATGGGAGTTGTGAAACACGATGCTGGTGTCCGTGAAATCATGGAGGGCGTACTTTGCAGAGAACCACAGGAACGAGTTTTCGCCGGCGGACACTGGACCGAAGGACTGTATCCTTGGGCGGTAGCGACGGAAGAGGATCTGGCACAACGACTCTCGTTTCAGACGCAGGTCGCCAAATGGATCGACTGGCGCGACAGGGACGGACGTTGTGCGTTCTCAATTCCGGCCGCACTGGCCTCCGATGATCCTGAGGTGCTTGCACTGGACAGGATCACAATGAGTGAGTGGATGGAAGCTCAGGGCTGGGACTCCGAACCGTTGTTCTGGCTGGTTGACTACTGCTGCCGCGACGATTTCGGACTCAACATCGATCAGACCAGTGCCTGGGCCGGGCTGTTCTACTTCTGTGCTCGTCGCGAATCGTCCGCGCAGGAAGCTCCGCCCGTACTCACATGGCCCGAAGGCAATGGCCGTATCGTTCAGTTTCTTGCGGATGCAGCCAAACCTCAGCTGCGACCAAACCGTGCCGTTACTGCCGTCACAGATCGGCAGGATCACGTTGAAGTGATCTCGTTCGACACCAGGACAAAGATCGCCCATGGTCTGCGGGCCCGGCGTGTTGTTCTGGCGACGCCTCAGTTTCTGGCACCGTATCTGATCAGTGACTGCCCGGCAGAACGTAGAACCGATGCATCTACATTTCAATATGGAGCATGGATTGTTGCCAATATCCAGTTGACCGATCGGCCTGCAGAATCCTCGTACCCGCTTTCGTGGGACAACGTTTTCCACAACAGTCGTTCATTAGGTTACGTCGTCGCTACTCACCAAAGCGGCATCGACCATGGTCCCACTGTTCTGACATGGTATCTGCCTCTGTGTGACGACCTTCCGGCAGATGCTCGGCGTCGGCTGATGCAGCTTTCGTGGAATCACTGGGCGGAATTGATCGTCGGTGACCTTCAGCAGGGACACCCGCATATTCAGCCCCTGATTTCTCGTATTGATGTCATGCGCTGGGGCCACGCAATGATTCAACCACGACCGGGGTTTGTCAGCAGTGTTGCTCGCAAACGAGCGGCCGTTCCCGTCGATCGCATCCATTTCGCGGGCACAGATTTGAGCGGCGTTGCACTGATGGAGGAAGCCTTTTATCACGGCATTCGAGCGACTGAGGAAGCTTTGCTGGCGGAGGACAATTCGGTGCCTCGTTTTTATGAGGCCATACCGCATCGAGGCCAGGGGTAACAATGGCAGGCTTGACGCAATTGTCCGCACAAACAGACGACAGCCCGACCATTCCGTGGCTGTTTTCTCCTATGGTTGACCTGCTGACATTTACCGGCAGCGCGGTGGTCGCGCTGACGCTCGTTTGGCTTGGGCATGCGCGTGGTTGGCTGACGCAGGACACACCAGAATGGCTGTGGGTTTCTGCCATCCTGCTGCTGGATGTGGCTCATGTTTACGCAACAGGGTTTCGGGTCTATTTTGATCCGACTGAGCTGCGCCGCCGCCCCTGGCTGTACGGACTGGCCCCCGTACTTGCATTCGTTCTGGGGTGGGCCGTCTATTCGGAAAGCAGCACCGCATTCTGGCGAGTGCTGGCCTATCTGGCAGTCTTTCATTTCATACGTCAGCAGTACGGCTGGGTGGCGCTATATCGAACGCGCGAGGCAAACCTGGACCGACGTGGACGATGGCTGGATTCCCTCGCCATCTACGCAGCGACAGTCTACCCGCTGATTTACTGGCACTGTCACCTTCCCCGACAGTTCTGGTGGTTCCTTGACGACGACTTTATGCACCTGCCAGCGGCGCTGGAACTGTGGTGCCGACCGTTGTACTGGCTGACCATGGTCACTTATTTTGGAACTTCCGCATGGCGGGCGTGGACTCAAGGGATCTACAATCCCGGCAAGGATCTGGTCGTGCTGACAACGGCGATCTGCTGGTACGTTGGGATTGTTTCATGTAACTCTGACTACGCCTTTACCGTGACCAACGTCATTATCCACGGTGTGCCCTACATGATTCTTGTGTACTGGCACCGCTGGGGCAAAGCAGACAGTGTCGCCCCGACGAACCGATTTCGCACGGTCGCCATGTTCCTTGGTGTTATCTGGATTCTGGCCTATGTCGAAGAATTGTTGTGGGACACCGGAGTCTGGCACGAGCGGCCATGGCTGTTCGGGACATTCGAAAACCTTGAGCAGCACAGTGCTCTTCTGGTACCACTTCTGGCCGTGCCTCAAATCACGCACTACGTATTGGATGGTTTCATCTGGAGACGTCGGAGCAACGATCGGCTGGCAGAGCTTACAGAAAAGCCCAGGCTTAACGGATGACTCTCAGCGGTCTGTACCAGATTCCCTGAGACCACGGAACGTCTTCAACGAGAAGCTGCTGAGTTTTCCATTCCCTGAGGGCTCGTGGAATATCGAATAACGGCCCCAATGAGAGTCCAGGGCGTATCCCGGCACATGGCACGATAGGACATTCGGCCTGAATCCATCTGCTGCCGTGCAACGTTGCCGACGTTAATCAGCGTTGTGGACACTGGGTTCGGCAGAACCGAATCCGCTGTTTCGCCCGTGTCTGTCAGTGTTCGTCTGAGTAGGAAAAACACAGCTTTCTGCTGCCAGCAGAGTCGTGCGAATCGTTCGCAAAAGTACACTGCGTAAGGCCTGAGCGTACGCCGAAACGTATAGGAATGACCGTCGTCAACGAAAACAGGATTCTCGACCAAGTCGAGAACCCTGTGTTTCATCGAATGGGCGGAGGGGGAATCGAACCCCCGACACCAGGATTTTCAG
>JAPYTO010000415.1 GCA_029941865.1 Fuerstiella sp.
AGCGCAGACCGATCGCCGTGGCGAGCCGGGCAGTATAGCAATCGGAAAACGGCAAACAAGGCCGATCCAATAAAGCTTTGATTGACTCTCAATTTAGAGTCCACCAAAGCCAACCGTCCGTTTCGTACACCTTCGCGTCAATCAATCGGTGCGGACCATTAAGCTTTCGAGCGTTAGCTGGAATCGGTTGGCGGACCGCCCCGCATTAGGAGAAGACAACCAGAATTCAGGTTCGCACAAAAGAAAAAAGCCGGCCGGAAGAACCGCTTTTTCAGTCCTCCTCGCGTCGGCAGTCATGCAGCAGAGATGTAGCAAAAACCTTAGATTCCGGGGATATCTACCTGCTTCCGTTGAGCGATCCTTCGCAGCTTCTCCAAAGTTCGCACTTCAATCTGACGAACTCGTTCCTTCGTCACTCCGAGCCGAGTACCGACCTGCTCAAGGGTTTCCGGCTCACTGCCCTTGCTGAGACCGAATCGACAGGAAATGACCTTCCTTTCCCGTCCGTTCAGTTCTTCCAGGATTTCCATAATCGCGTCTCGCTGGGCCTTGTTTACTAACTCCTCAGCAAATGCGTTGCCGCGACCGTCGTGAGAATCATAGAAGATCTCCTCATATCCCGTCCGGAAGCGATCCAGCCGAGTGTGCTCGGCGGGAACAGAGCGAGCGTAGTTCTTCATAATGGCCCAGGAAGCATAGGTGGAGAACTTGTTCCCGCGAGCATAATCGAACTTCTCGATCGCCCGGATCAACGACATGTTTCCATCGCTGACCAATTCGAAGAAATTGACTCCCGGCTTGAGATGACGCTTCGCGATCGACACGACCAGCCTTAAATTCGACCGAGTCAGCATGTTTTTGACACGATTTGCGTCGTCCAGCAGGGTCTCCATCTTTCTGGCCACGCGAGCACTGCTGCGTTTGACATTCAGTGTCTTCTGCAGCTCTAAGGCCTGATACTTCAGGTAATTCATCAGGCGGAAATAGTGCTGCTCCTGTGGCTTGTTGAGTAATGGCACCATGTAGAGTTCCGTCAGGTAAGCTGGCAAACCGCTTGGAACACGCGAGGCCCCCTTAACATCGTCGTAGTCTGGCGCTGACGCTCGTATGATCTTTTCTGCGTCAGGCATGCGAAATTCTTCGCTGTCCATAAAGTCGATTGGTGTTGCCTTCAGCCGTTTGACCCGCACTTCTGCAAGAATCGAGTGGACGACGGGCTTGCTCCGGCTAAATCTCCGGGCAAGATCAGGAACAGAAATACCTTTCTCGTGAAGATCAAACATCAGGTGCTGGTGCTCTGCAGACATCTGATTCCCTGTCCTGGGGAAGATCGCATTCTCAGCATGCGACTTGTCGTAGTCACGTAGCGTGTACCGGACGGTCTCGGTTGCCCGCCCCAGTTTTTCTCCCAGCTGGCGACTGACTTCCGTGAGCCCCATCCCTGCAGACGCCATTTCCCGCGCTTGCAGGACGATCTGCTCGCGCTCAGCATCGGACATCTGGTTGAATGACCGACCGCGGTCGATTTTCTCCTGATGCACTGCCACGAAGCGATCCAAAGTTGACTTGGGGATGACCACTCGTTTCCTGCCGTTAACCTTGACGCGGCGACTTGCCAAACCCCGGTCGCGCCAACGATCGACCGTCTTTGCCGAAACGTTGAACTTTTCGCTCACCTCCTGAACGGTCAGCACTGGCTCACTCAGTTCATCAGCGGAAACGTTCAGGCTGTCGGAAAGATCCTCGACGAAGCAACGCAGGTCATGAGCCAGATCGGCGGACGATATGGCAACATGCCCACTGCTGTCCGGGCGGTACCCTGTCACCCGGTGGCAAACGTCGGCAAATGCAAATTCGCGACAACCGTTCATGCCCAGCAGAAAATCTTCCGCCTGCAGAATCTGCTTATGCCTCACTGCCTGAGGGGCAAATCGAACCTGCTGTTCAGCAAGCTCTCTTAATGTTGTGGACCGATAACGGGACATGTCGCATCTCCTTCTGTATTTGCCGGCAACCTTCCGCCCAGCTACACGGGCTTTAGGCAAAGCCCGTGCCGAATTGCTCTGCGACCGTCATGATCGCGACACTTCCGAGCCATAATTCGCCCTTCATGGGCTGCTAATTCTTTCCGCAAGTCAATCTCGAAAATCGCAAGGTGATTCCAGGACAGACACGAAGCCAATGTTGTAAATAGGTAAAATTAAGACGCTTCAATTGCAAAAACGTTCACGGGTTTTCAGCAAAGTCGCTGTTTCCAACGGACCGATGAGCAAGTGTTTTTTGTCTACTCTGCTCATTAGACGCCACCAGCCCCGGATCCTTACACCAGTTCTGTGCCCTTGCGGTCACACACTGCTGTCAATGTGATCACACTGCAGCAAATTCGCTCGATCGACCGAAATGTTGCAACAAATCGCCCCATAAAGGCAAAGTTGCCGCAACATCGATTCACCGCACGAATATCTATAAACGGAATTGAGATAATAGGTTACGCTGTTCAATCGGAATTTTTTGAAAGTAGAATGCTCAGGAACGCCAGTTGCTGTTTCCTTTTCCCTACGAGTGACCGAAACAAGTTGCAGGATGTTCCTTGCAGCGAGTTTCTACTAACCGGGATCCGCTACCATGCCGAATGCAACGACATACCTTGGATTTGGATCTATCGTGGCGGCTGCGGGCATTGCACTCGTTTGTTTCCACGTTCGCGCTCATCGTCGCCACCAGATAGATGACGATCTGTCGGAATCCGATCATCGATTCTTCAATCGCCAATACGCTCGACGAATGCAGACATCGGCATTGACGGTAACACTTGGCGCGCTGATCGGTCTCTGCGGTTATCTGCGGGTCTTTGAAGAATCACCGATTTTCGCCACCTGCTACGTAATCGGGTTATTAATGCTGGCGTTGTGGTTGATTTTGCTGGCACTCAGCGACGCCATTGCTTCCCGTGTCTACGCGGGCAAATTAGAGCATCGCAACCGGCAGGTCTGTAAAACACTGCAGCAGGCCCTCGCGGAAGTTCGGCAGGCTCACGGCCTCGAACCGCACAAATAGTACTCTGTCACGAGCAGGATACAGGGGTGTCCGACGGTTACGGCTCGCAAGCCGGTTAATTGCTCAACCATTCCGTCCGCTCTGCTTTTAACCGTGTCAGTGTCCCTTCCCGAAATGTGTTGTCGAAATCGCCGTCTGGCCGACCATCGAATTTTTCCGGAGCAATGATTCGAGCGATCTGTTTGCCAAATCCGACCGTTGGGTTCAGAAAGAACGACTGTGTCGCATACTGAACCTGCATCTCGTGGTCACCGACACAACACCGGCTGAGCTGGAAGTACGCCTGTCCCAGCAGCTTTGCCTGCTGGCCGCCGGACTTCGCAGTTGATTTCGCGTCATATTGCTCCACGGCACGAAACAGGACTCGGCGAGCTTCCGAAGGCAGGCCCAGAGCGGAATACCGCGATGCCAGTTGCGTCGCAATGCCCAGGTCACCGGGCGTTTTTGAGCTGGCGTCGCTGAGCCCCCTGATGGCCGCGGCATCAAGCCTGGCGCCCGGCTTCGTCCATTGCGACCGAACGTCATCACTCACGGGGCGACCTGACGACCACTGCGGTCAGGTGCAGTGTCTTTCCGTCACCGCGATGGTTCTGAGCCGTGAGACGAATCGGAATACAGAATCCGTCGTCACCTTCACGGCAAAAGGTGAGCAGTTGCCCCGGACGCACAATCTCCAGTTTCAGCCCCAGTGAAGATGCCACGTCAGCCGCATTCAGAAACAGAACTTCACGATCACGCTGAAACCGAACCGTGTGCTCAAGCTGCTGAGCGATCACGCTGACGTTGGCCGTGAGCATCAGGATTGACAGCATCAGGGTACGCATCATTGTCAGTTCCTCTTGACGCGAAGTGTCGTTGATACACAGGACCTCAGGAAAGCCGAAACAGTTTTCAGTGCGGCGGCAGCCGCAACACGGGATTACATCCGTCAGATCCTGCTGACTTACCCGCCATTCGGGTTCATCCCGGTGGTCTTCAGGCCTGTGCACTACTCAATGAAACCGGACCACAGGAAGCAATGGTAGTTGCTGTGTCCGCCAGCTGATCGCTCCATCAACACTCGCCCGACTTCGCACCCACCAATCTGTTGTAAAACGTCAGATATGAATTCACAACTCGAATCAACAATTATAGTCGAAAGTGCGTCTCAACGGCACGTAGATCCGGGCAGCCAGGCTTTCAGCCTCGATAAACACGAACGGCGCAGGCCTTGTAGGAAGGCTGACCTGAATACGGGTCAAAGACGGAGTCCGTGAGTTGGTTGGCGGTTTGATAATGCATGGGAATAAACACCTGGCCGGGCTGCACGGCGTGTGTCAGGACCGCTTTCGCAAGAACACGTCCGCGTTGAGATTCGACAATCGCCCTGTCGTTGGGACCGATCAGCAGCCGCCGGGCATCAGCAGGGTTGATTTCCACGAAAATGTCTGCCGGATAGAGCTTACGCAGGACAGCAGACTGTTTCGTCCGTGTCTGTGTGTGCCACTGAGAGGCCGTCCCGCGGCCCGTCAGCAGGATAAAGGAGAATCTTTCGTTCGGTCGTTCCGTCAGCGGACGTGGATCTTCAAACAGAAATCTGGCGCGGCCATCCGCGTGATAATATTGACCGTCCTCGAACAACCGACGTTCAGAGGAAAACGGCGAGCGGGGGTCGTCAGCCCCCTGATGTTTCTTCTGAGAAGGATCCGAGGATTGACATCCTCGGATCGCCGGTTCTGGCGCCGGCCATTGAACGCCACCGTGCGCATCGAGAAACTCGTAATCGTCGATTCCGGTAAAATCACACGGCTGACCGGCGGAACATTGTTTCAGAATCTGGAATACGTCCTGCGGTGACTTCCAGTCTTCGAAC
This sequence comes from Fuerstiella sp., assembly GCA_029941865.1. Lineage (GTDB taxonomy): Bacteria > Planctomycetota > Planctomycetia > Planctomycetales > Planctomycetaceae > Fuerstiella. The sequence continues at coordinate 4,910 of JAPYTO010000415.1, forward strand.
ATCT
>JAPYTO010000416.1 GCA_029941865.1 Fuerstiella sp.
GCCGTCAGTTTTGGAATTTCATCGTTGCGTTCAGCAGCCTGCAGCATGGAAATCCCGTGCTGATCAGCGAATGCAGTCAGGCGTCCCACGGTCGTTTTACCGATACCACGTGCCGGGCGATTGACAATGCGTTCGAAGGCTGCGTCATCAGATGAGTTTTCGATCAGCCGCAAATAGCCCAGCAGGTCGCGTACTTCCGCTCGTTCGTAAAAGGAAAACCCGGCTGCCACCTGGAACGGAATGCCATGCCTCGACAGAGCTGTTTCCACGGACGCAGACAACGCATTGACGCGATAGAAAACTGCGAAATCAGAATACTTTCGTGCTCCCGAGTTCACGGCCGCCGCAATGTCCAGGGCTATGCCGTTGGCTTCCGCTTCTGAATCTGCGAACACTCGCAGCTTGACGGACTCACCCGTTTCGTTGTCGGTGGTCAGAGCGTTTCGGTGTCGGCGTGGATTGAAGGAGATCAGCTGATCGGCACAGCGGACGATCGACGCCGTGCTGCGAAAGTTCTGGTCGAGAGAAACGATTTTCGTGTCACCGAAGTCCTGTTCAAACTGCAGAATGTTTTCCGGTCGAGCTCCCCGCCAGCCGTAAATCGACTGGTCAGGATCGCCCGTTGCACAGATGTTCGGAAACTGTTGCGACAACGCTCGCACAATACGGTACTGAGCCAGGTTGGTATCCTGATACTCATCCACCAGCACAAAACGAAACTGTGTGTCCAGAATCTCTCGCAGCTCAGTACTGTGGGTGAGCAGATCCACGACATGCAACAGCAATGCGTCAAAGTCGACAGCGTTCTGATGCAGCAGACGCTGTTCGTATTTCGGAAAAACTTCATAGACCACGGCGTCCAGCGGATCACCGATGCGTTCTTCGTAACGCCGCCGGAACACTTCTGCCGTGACCAGATCATTCCGTGCTTTGCTGATCCGGCTCAGGACTCGACGCGGCTCATGCATTACGGTGTCGAAACCGATCTGCTTCATGATCTTGCGGACAAGCTGCGACTGGTCCGAAGAATCCAGGATCGTGAAGTTATCCTTCAGACCCACGTGATCCGGATACACTCGCAGCAATCGAGAACAGAACCGATGGAACGTGCTGACCTGAACACGAGTGCCGCCCAGTAAACGCTCGACACGTTCCCCCATCTCTCGGGCGGCCTTGTTGGTGAACGTCAATGCGAGGATCTCATCCGGCCGCACGCCGCGTTGCAGCAGTCTGGCAATTCGGTGCGTAATGACCCTTGTCTTACCGGACCCTGGTCCGGCAAGAACCATTAACGGCCCTTCGAAATGGTCGACAGCGGTCTGCTGAGGCTCAGTGAGGTTCGCAGGCATAGGTGATCATCCATGACAGACTGATTCGAGCGGAGAAGGATACCCGGAACCAACGCGACTTGGCAGCGAACAGTCGTCAATCATTGGAAATACTCACCGTCCCGCCGGTTCGCGACCAGGGAAGCCAGCACGTCGGCGCCATGTGCAGGCCTGTCAGCATCAGGCCTGCCGACAGACCCGTGCGACCGATTCCCCGGGACGCTTTTCGTGTCGCATGACGACCTCCGCACTCGACTTCGTTGCTGTCGGAATTGACACACTGAACCAGGCAGACTGGTCTGTCTGCGACGCGGCGGTTCACCTGGCGAGGCTGTTTCGTCCGGATCAATGTGGAGCGATGGAGGTGGACGGGCATTCGACTGCCAGTAATTGACAAGGACTCTGATCAAAACGTAAACCGCATTGAACACCCTCAAACTCGACCACGATCGATCCGCGCAATCCCGTTGTTTTGTTGATGCTTCAAGTGATACGACTCATACAATCGCTACAGTCGACACAACCGGATTCAGAGTCTTCAGAGAGAAGGCCGACGTTCTGTGTTACTTTGTGCGGGAGTTTGAGAGATGAACCTGTTATCGAAAATCTGGCGGGATGAGGCGGGAGTACTTCTTTCCGCGGAAGCCGCCATTGTTGGCACCGTTACCGTGATTGGCGTTACATCGGGACTGAGCGTTGTTGCGACGTCTGTCAACGAGGAACTCAAGGACGTGGGGTTTGCGATTCGCAGCCTTGATCAGAGCTACCATATTCCGGCTCAGAAAGGATGTGCGGGAGCGATGACAGCTGGCTCAGTGTTTAAGCAGGCCCCGGTGAATAAGTCGCTGGCCGAACTTTGTGAAGTTGCGAGGAAGGCCGAGAGGGCCGCAAAAGAGCAAGCCCGCAAGGTTGATCCGCAGCGTGCCCGAAAAACCCCTCAGTCAGAACGCATGAAGCGTCAAATTCAGCAACAAAAGAAAGCCAGGGAATCTGCTCCTTCCCGACAAAAACCTCGCAAGATCTGACAGCATGATTCTGAGAGGAATCAGGCACTGTCGTCACACGGCAAATGCCAGGATTCCGTCTCCCAATTCAACTTCGCCCAAATCGCATCTCTCTGCGGGCGCAGCATCGGCGAGCCACCTTCAGATGGCTCGCCTTTTTTATTGGGGAAGTCCTTTCGTTGACACAACGGGTCCTACGTGGTCGGTGCGGGCGCGGCGGAGATGAACTTCCAACCGGTCAGATACCAGTCCTTCCCAAATGGATCGCTCCAACGCAATTCGCACCTCAGATGCACGGGCCGGGGAGATGTCGAATGGATCGTCAGCACAGCAATCGTACCAACCTTCAGATCCAGATTTGTAATAACCCCAATGCCCTGCTTTGACATATCTTTGGCAAACGCCAGAACACCGGGCTCTCTCTGAATATGAATATTCACAGGCCGCGTAAACGGATGTCGCGGTTCCGTACGGCGTTCCGTGAGCTTTGCTCTCTGAGCCTCCATGATGAGTCGGTCAACCTCTGCGTTCATCTTGTCTTTCTTTTTCGACGGCTCCGGTACTGACGGAGAAAATCACTGGAAAAATTGTCACGAACTCAAAACGACGAGAATTTCATTAACCTGCTGTGCGTCTGGTAAGCGAAACACTACCGATTCAGCAACACCAGTCTCTTCGAATGCTCTTCCACCTGGTGTTTGTAGAACCATGCCGGCTTCAGTTTCATTGCCGAATACAGTTTTGCCTGATCGAAAAAATGCGACGAATTGCGACGGCCACTCGAACCGAAGGGCATGACGCTGTTCGTTCGAATGCGCTCACCAAATTCAACGATCGCCATGTAGGACGCTCCCACGACCGCAAAACGCTGCGGACGGACGACGGGAATTTCGGGGGAAGAATAGATCGTGAAGATAATTCCCAATGGACCAGGAGCACCGGGACAGGGCAGGTTTTCGAAGAACGGATTCAGGCCCACTCCCGCATGCTGCACATCCGGTTGGTTGGCAACTCGCTGAAGCCGGTGCGCCTGTCCCCAGGGATGTTTCCAGGTACCATGCAGCCCGTTGAGCTTGTCCGCCGCAGCCTTCAGGGCGGCAAACCATGTCAGACGGTCCGCCGAGTATTTTTCCTTGAGCGTTTCTGCAGGGTAACCGAAACCGTACAGCTGCTCGTACCACGCTACCGTCAAAGTTGTCTGAGTCGAGTCGATTGTCGAACGGAAATCCCAGTCCTGGAGGTGTGCCCAGTACGGCGCGATTTCTGATGCAAGTTGTTGACGCGTCGTTTTGAGTCTCTCGTAGTCGGCCGCCAGTTTGGGGATTTCGGTCATCGCCCAATACATCCGAGTGTCATACGACAAATCCTGCCACTGTTCGAATGTCACGTCCGTGGCATTTTTCAGAATCAGCCGCGACATTTTCGATCGACGCATATCGACGTTGGCATCTTCAATCATGTACCGTGGAAAATCCTGTGGCCGGGGATTGTCCGAATCGATGTCGGTGGTGGTGAAAGGCGTCGAGTTGCAGCTTTGGACGTATCCGGATTTCGGATTCAAGACCTGTGGTAGTTCGTCGAAGGAATGGAATCCCTGCCACTCTGTTTCGGGGTCACCGCCGTCAACAGGCCGCTGCCAGTCAAACTTTGGGTCGCGACGGGGAATCGTGCCGTTGTAGGCGTAAAAGATGTTGTCAGCATCATCTGCATAAACCACATTGAACATCGGAATCGCGCAGTAGCTGACAGCCGCTCGCCACTCACGGAAATTGCGGGCCAGTACCATGCCCCAGGCCTGATTCATTCGATTGACATTAGACAGCCCGGCCACCTGCACGGCCAGAAAGGTATTGGCATTTTCACGGCGAACAATCGGACCATGGTGCGTTTTGCGAAACGTCACCGTCTGATCAATGAGTTCCCCGCCCCGCTTCACCTTCAGTATCTCTTTCCACTGCGTCGCCGTGCGATACCCTCCGTCATAACGATACTTCAGAGGGTCTGTCGGCAGGTCAAACGTGATGCGCCAGACGTCTGCGATGTCGGGCTCGTTAACGGTGTAGGTCCACCCAAGATGTTCGTTGTGACCGATGGTGGGAAATGGGTTCCCGAAGAAACTGGCCCCGGTGAAATGCAGCCCTTCGTCGCTGCGAATATGAGCCTCGTAAAACTGTCCCATGCCATACCACGGTTGATGTGGATTCACAAACAGCATCGTGGCACCGGATTCTGTCTTGCTGCCGGAGATCGCCCAGGCGTTGGAACCAATCGCTGCCCGTACAGCGTCGTCGAATCCCGTTGCCGGCTTCTCGGGAACATCCCACGAATTAATGAAATCGCCGGCGAGGGCGGGGCTGGCCGTCCTGACACCGGGGACAGGATCAAGGTGGGCGTCACCGTCTGAGTATTGGCGATATTTTGCCATCGCATCAATTCTGTCGGAACGCCCGGCAACTTCATCGGACCTGCGGTTTCGCGGTTTACCAACGTGAGACTGTCGGTAGATAAAGTCCAGAATCATGTGACGATCCATCGC
>JAPYTO010000417.1 GCA_029941865.1 Fuerstiella sp.
GCGGCAGACGGCACTGCTCCGCCAATCAAATGGAGCGAAACTGAAAACGTTGGCTGGATGGCCGACCTGCCGGGCGAAGGGACGTCAACGCCGATCGTCTGGGGCAATCAGGTGTTCGTGCTTTCCGCACAGCAGACTGACCGTAGAGCCGAAGCACCGCCCACCGCAGACGAACGTTCAAAAACGGTGCCTCCGGACGTCTATTATCGTTTTTTCGTGACCAGCATTGATCGCACGACAGGCGAAGTGCTTTGGCAGAAATCAGCCGCCGAAGAGGTGCCGCACGAAGGCCACCATCCGACGCATACCTATGCCGGCGGTTCGCCAACAACGGATGGCAAACGACTCTACGTTTCATTCGGGTCACGAGGAATCTATTGTTATTCGCTGGGCGGACAGCTGCTTTGGAAAACGGACCTCGGCAAAATGCGAACCCGCTACGGCTGGGGCGAAGCGGTGACGCCGGTGATTCATCGTGATTCGCTGGTGATTAACTGGGATCAGGAAGAGGGTTCCTTCATAACCTGTCTGGACCCTGCCACCGGCCATGCAAAATGGAAGACAGAACGCCCCGCAGAAGTGACGTCATGGAATACACCGCTCATTACCAGCATTGCGGACCGTGACGTGGTGATTGCTAACGGCACAGGCAAAGTCCGGGCATACGATCTGGCCGACGGAAAGGAATTGTGGTCCTGCGGTGGTCAGACGGTGAATGCGATTCCGTCGCCCGTCCGCTTTGAAGACTCGGTCATCGCCATGAGCGGATATCGAAGTTCATTCGCCGTGTCCATCCCGCTGGACTCTCACGACGACATCACCGGATCCGATTCCATTCACGTGTTGTCACGTCGGGGGACTCCCTATGTCCCCTCACCACTTTTGCACAACAGGCGGTTGTTCTTTACCGCTGCCAACCGAGATATACTTTCTGTGCTGGACGCAGCCACCGGACAGCCAATCACAGAACAGCGACGTCTTACCGGGCTAAGAAGCATCTATGCATCCCCCCTCGCGGCTAACGGGCATGTCTATTTTGTGGGCCGAGAAGGCACATGCGTTGTATTGAAGGATGACGCGACTTTTAGTGTGGCGGCCGTGAATCAGATCAACGATCGGATTGATGCCTCACCAGTGGTCGTCGGTAACAGGCTGTTTCTGCGAAGCTGGACGAAACTCTACTGCCTGCAGGAATGAGCAATTCTTCCGGAGGGCATGCATTTAGGAACGATTGTCGGATATTCGGCCTGGTCCTTCCTTTCCGTCCCTCGTCCCGGTGAGTGGTTGCCGATACGATGTCAAATTCAGACGATGTCAGCAATTTACCTCAACTCAACGGGACAACAATGGGCGTACTGACAGGCAAAGTGGCGATCGTAACGGGCGCGGGAACGGGTATTGGCCGAGCCACAGCAAAATTTCTCGCGGCCGACGGAGCGCACGTGGTGGTGGTTGGACGACGACCGGAACCATTGAGTGCTGTGGTCGAGGAAATCAGCGCGGCCGGTGGCAACGCCACTGCTCATAGCGCGGATCTGGTGGACGGAGATCGGGCAGCAGGAGTTGCGAAGTTTACGATCGACACGTTGGGGCGAGTCGACATTCTGGTGAACAACGCGGGCTTTTCGTCAAAGGTCCGTTCTGTCCGATATGTGCAACCCGATGAATGGGAATCGGTCTTCAAGGTGAATATCGAAGCCGTGTATCGGCTGACTCAGGCCTGCCTGCCGGACATGATTTCGCGCGGCGAAGGGACGATTATTACGACATCGTCCATGGCCGCGGTGAAACCCGGAGTCCTGGGCGGTGCACCGTACTCTGCCGCCAAAGCCGCGTCGCAGAATTTTTCACACGGCCTGAACAGTGAACTGCGTTCGCTGGGCATTCGTGCGACCGTCATCCTGCCGGCCGAGGTCGACACGCCGATTCTTGAGGGTCGACCAGCTGTACCGGATGCGGCCGCCCGAAAAACGATGATGCAACCCGAAGACGTCGCCCGCTGCATTCACCTGGCCGCCACTCTGCCACTGCGGACTGTCATCGAAGAAATCATCGTTGCTCCAACGATGCCTCGCGACATGTCAGAAGAAATGGCGGTCGCCCGCAGCGTCGGTGCTCCGAAATAACGACTACCCCGTCACCCGAGCGCAGCCAGCACTTCCAGGGCAACCTTTCCCTGATCGGACGTTGGATCTCTGATGGCCATCCGCCGCAGATGCAGTTGTGCTCGCTCGTCGCCGTTACGAGTCAGCTGGACAGCTTCGTCGAAGGCCTTATCCAGATATTCCGTGATCTTCGGCAGCACCGGATTGTTCAGGTTATTCCAGTAGTATTGAAAGTCGTCGCTGTCCCAGTCTTCGTACACGTCATCCCACGTCAGCGGACTCATGGAACTTAAATGAGGATTCAGCATGTGTTCCGCGATCGGGTCACCGACGCGTTGGTAGCGGTTGTCGAGCGATACTCGCAGACGATCTGCGGTCAGATTCGGCAGCGCTTTGTGAATGGTGAGTGCCGGAAATATCAGCGTGTCCCCGACTTCGTAATCCGTCGTGTGCCACTCGTCATTCAGTTCGGAATGTGCGGCCGGATCCACGTGCAGACTTCCCGCGCCCAGTGAGAAATGATGTTCCAGCACGCGGTCGACTTTGTGAGATCCTCGCAGTACCGCCAGCCCGCCAAGTTCTCGCGGGCAGTCACCGATGGGACTCCAGCACGTCAGATTGTCGTGAGTTCCCTGAAAATGGACAAAGTCCTGATGGATGGGCGTCGTGTGTTCTGTGAACTTTGGAAACCACAACCGTGCGACCTTCTGTGGCTGTGGCATCATCGGACAACCGCGGACTCGCTCCAGCAGATCCATCACTTCGCGGCAGTGTGCGATTTCGTGAAACGCCTGCAGCCGGTAGACCTGGTGATAAACGTCCGTGTATTCGGCGTCGCCTTCCGTACTGCGAGCATCCGGATTGGCGATACCATCGATGGGGTCAGTTCCCGGAACAAGCCATCCTCCGGCCTGCATCAACGTCAGCATTTCCCGCCGCAGGTTCAGCAATCGCTGTGGATCCAGCAACCGCCGAAAAAAGAGATAGCCGTCTTCTGCCAACCGCAGCTTCAATTCTGCTGCGTTGTTCTGAACATCGTTGGATTGTCTGAGTTCCAGTAAACGGTCCGACATTGCAAGAGCCGCTAATCAATAGGGTGAGGGAACAGCTTCCTCAGCTGTGGCGGAGCTTTGCTTCAAGATTTTCTTCGCAGGCTGACAGGATGTTCTTTACGGCGGCTTCCACTTCTTCCGCTGTGAGCGTTCTGTCGGCTGCCAGAAAACGGCAGGTGATGACGTAGGACTTGAGTCCCGCATCAATCTGTTTGCCCCGGTATTGTCCACCAAACGACACATTCTGCAGCAATTCACCACCGGCTGCCGCCACGACGTCCGACAACTGTGACCAGGTGACCGATTCGTTCAACACGAAGTTCAGATCGCGTGACACGGCCGGGAACTTTGGCAGCGGCTTGTAGATTCGAGTCGCTTCAAATTGTTCCTCCAGCAGATTGCCGTTGAGTTCTGCAATCGAAACGGCGTCCTGTAGTTCCACCTTGTCTGTCACGGACCGGTCCAGTTCTCCCAGCCAACCGAACGGTTGTCCATTCAGCGACAACGTGGCTCCGCGACCGGCGGCGAATTCCGGCAGATCGCACGGATCCACTGTCAGTACCGCTGATGGAGCACAGCGGGTGGCGATGGCTTCCACGACTCCCTTCAGCGTCAGAAAATCGCGCCCCGAGACAATGCCGACCATGGTCGGTTCCGCTTCTGCTTCCGTCTTGCCTTCGCCAGCCGACAGGTACACTTTGGCAATCTCGAACAATTCAGCGTTCAACGTTCCATGACGTTCGTTCTGGCGGCGACAGTGCAGCAGGCTGGGAATCAGGCTTTGCCGCATTTGGTTTTCGAGGCTGCGAGTGGAATGGTTCACCGCGACCGAGGCGATGTCCCCTCGCGGCCTGAACAACTGGCGCTGGTCCTCGCTGACAAACGAGAGTGTCAGCGATTCGAAAAATCCACACGACGGAAGCAGTGCCCGAACAACGTCGCCCACCTGCTCACGCTTGCTTTTTGTAGTTGCAACGACTGGAAGCGTGGCATTTTCCGGAATCTTGTCGTAGCCATGAATTCGAGCGATCTCTTCGATCAGATCGCATTCACGAGTCAGGTCGAGCCGCCATGTCGGCGCGGTGAACGTGGCCGTATCGGCAGTCTGGTCAGTGCAGGTCAGGCCCAGCTTTTTCAGAATGTCAATGCAGACGTCAGAGGGGATGTCGACACCCAGGATTCGCAGGACCTGGTGGAAACGCAGAACGATGGGTGGGCGGTCCGCCGCGGCATCACCGGCCACAACAGAACCTTCCAGTAATTCACCGCCAGCGACTTTGAGGATCAATTCGCAGCAGCGTCGAGACGCCCAGTCCATGTTGTGCCGGTCGACTCGCCGTTCAAAACGAAACGACGACGGGCTGTGCAGCTTCAATGCTCGCGCTGTGGCTCGCACGGAGATCGGTTCGAAGGACGCTGTTTCCACAAGTACGTTGACCGTGCCGTCGGAGATCTCAGTATCCACTCCGCCCATGACTCCGGCCACGGCCACGGCCTGGCTTGCATCCGCGATCACGCAGGTGTCCGGCGAAATTTCGTACTCATGCTGATCAATGGCAGTGATCTTTTCTCCTTCGTTGGCGCGCCGGACAACGATCCGGCCTTCGTTCAGTTTGTCAAAATCAAACGCGTGGAGCGGCTGACCGCATTCGAACATCACATAGTTGGTGACGTCGAC
>JAPYTO010000418.1 GCA_029941865.1 Fuerstiella sp.
AATGGAACTACACCATTACACCACAAATCACCCCGTAATTTCACGAGCACACCTTAGCTGAGGAACCCACTGCGTGAAGTGCGTGGTTCCCTTCTGGCAATGTGCCATGGGAACAAAGAATAGATGAACAAAAACGATTCGTTCGTCATGAGATAGTACAGAAGTCATTCACTCGTCGAGCCGGATCGATTCGTCCAGAAAACCAAGAACTCTTCAAGGCTATAGGGCAGAACAATGGGAACAACGCAAACCGCTCAATTCGCGAATGGCTGTACGGTGGCCACCGGCTGCATTTCGAAGTGCATCGCCGTTTACGATGCGGACCAACTGGAAACAGATCTGTGCAATGCCAGCTTGCTGGGTCAGTACGGCGACGACCTTCAGGCAGAAGTGCGTCCGATTGTCGGTCAGCGTGCCAGAATTGTCCGCGGCCCCCTCAAGGAACTGGAATTGACGGGCCCCATCACCGAGGTCAAGAGTCAACGCCGGCTGACCATCATGGTTAAGTTTTTGCAGCAAGATACTTCCATCTCCATCGACGAAGCGGACATCGAACTGTTGCAAGGCACGAGTCCCACCATTTCCGAGTAGAGAAAGGTGCACACCTGGCTGCCTCACTGTCGCTTGTGACAACCGTCAGTACAGCGTTTTGGTATGCCGTTGTACCTATCTTGCCGTTACGCTATTTTATCGGCGAAAACTCCTGTCTGGTGAAGGAACCGATCTGAGGGTGACGCCCGATGTCCGACCGTATAAAGTGCGACAAATGTGGTGACACGGGTCCGTTCCAGGAAACGCGGTCTCGTTTCAGACGCTTCATATACCGAATTCTGAGGCGACGTTGTCTCCGATGCATCGAGTGCGGGAAACGCTTCAGAGTGTCAATCGAGCATGCTGCATTCCGTCGACCGCGAACGTGACTGGCCGCTGGCGGTTCGATGCCTACACGGATCGCAATCACCATCACCGAAACTCACCCCGTTCTTCCTTAATCATCTTCCGCCAGTCCCACGCTGCAATCGGCTTGTGACTGCCGCCGCACAACCCGAACTTCTTCAGCCGTGCGTTGTCTTCTTCGTCAGCCAATCGTTTGTCGTCGCTGTAATACTTGTTGAGGTGGTGACAGTTTGACGTACAGGTCTCGGGCTTACTCTGGCGGGTTGAGATGACTTTCGAAAGTGGCTGGAGTGAGATACCCGAGCCGTGAGTGTTTGCGTTCGAAGTTGTAGTAGGTCACATAGCCACGGACTTCGTTCAACGCAGTCGTCATATCTTCGTATTCGGTCATTTCCATCTCCGTCTTGATGGTTCCCAAACAGCTTTCCATGAAAGCGTTGTCATAACAGTTGTCCGGCCGGCTCATGCTTTGACGCATGCCGGCACGACGAAGCGTGGCCCGATACACAGTGGCCGCATATTGACCTCCGCGATCGGTATGATGGCTAATGCCTTTTTTAAAATGTCTCTCTCACGCTCAACGCGACGAAGTTCGCGTTCCAGCTCCTGAACCCGAGTATCAAGAGTATCTGCAACCGGGCCGATCTTCGCCATCATCTGCTTCTTCCAGCGGTACAGGATCTGAGTCCCTGAAAGCCCCAGACGGTCTGCCAGCGTAGAGCAGTAAAAAAGCAAATCGGACACCAATCATTTCCCCGGGGGTAGTCACGACGGCACTGACTAGCCCCTCCAAAGGGTCGCCCGGCTGTGAGAGTTGAGGCCAGCTGTCGCCGAGTGACGGCCTGCGTTGTGCGTACGCCTGCGTTGTACGCACGCCCGCCGCAGTCAATCCTGCCAAACGGCTGCGAACTGCGATGTACACACGCCTGCAGAATCCGGCGCTGGACACGGTGGGCAGTAACGGGCTCCTGTCCGTGAATCGCAGACGTCATCTTCGCACCAGGGGACCGAATATTGTGCACGGTGACCGGAACGACGTTCCGTCCCTGTTCCTGATGAAGAACGAGTGCCGACGCTGTATCCGCCAAAGCCGGAAATTGATCGTGCTGTCAGATCCTCACACAAATGACTGCATCGAGACCTCGTGCACCTGTCGATTCAGGAACACCCAAAAGAGTTCCGGTCGCTCTGGCACGCAATCTGCCTAACTGAGCTAGGTACTGCGTGAAGTGCTTGGTTTCCTGCTGGTAATGTGCCACGGGAACACAGAACGTAAACGCAAGATGAACAAAAAAATGTTTTTTGCTCGTCATGAGATGATGCAGAAATCATTCACTCGTCAAGTCGCACCGATTCGGCCAGAAAACTAAGAACCCCTCAATGCTAAAGGGCAGGACAATGGGAACAACGCAAACCACTCAATCCGAGAATGGCTGTTTTCGTGCAGGAAAGGTGCAGACGTGGCTGGCAGCCTTGCTCACACTTATTGCGACAGTCAGCGTCGCATTCGTTCAAAGCATGGCTGAGGACCCAGTTGAAGTTGCCAGGCAGTTGAACAACCTGGTCATGACGCTCAAGAGCCAGGAAATGGGCGTGCTTGATCAGGTCTTCGTGGAAGTTGAAGGCAAGTTGTCTAACGCCAACAGCAACCAGGAGCTGGATGACTTATTGGTGCAGCTTCATGATCTACAGGATCAGGAAAAGCAAAAGCAGGCAGATAGACAGACCGCCGAAGAGAATAACTTCCGCCAGGTGTTGATCCCCGCGCTTCGTGAGAAGATGCAAGACTTGCGAGACCAGCTTGTTGATGCGCATCGAGCCAAAGACAACTCCCTCGCTCAAAGCCTGAATCAGGAAATCGAAGCTGTGAATAAAGAGCTGGAAGCAGTTCACAAGGATGGACTTGAGGCTGTCCAGAAAACTCATGAAGCTGAAAGATCTGAAATTCAAACTCGGCAGCAAAAACAGCGGGATATCATCAATCGCCTGCGTGAATCGCTCGACGACGGTGACGATGTCATTCACGCGACGATACTCGAACAGGAAGCCGTTCTTGCATCGCTGGTGGAGAACCAGTCGCCGCAGGAATTGGCAATCGGTGTCAGGCTGGATAAATCGATGGTTCCTACTCCTAAAGTCGTCCACAGGGACTTCTCACCCTACGGAACCGGTGATCCACTTAATGAAATCTGGAATGGTGAGTCCGGCAGGAAAGCGGGCATAGCGTTGGGTAAGGCGCTATTCTGGGACATGCAGCTTGGCAGCGACAATAAGGTCGCCTGTGCCACGTGCCACAACGGTGCTGGTGCGGATTGGCGCAACATTAATCAGTTTGCTGCCGGGAATCCTGGCAATCGCTTACTGGCTCTCCAGAACTACCACGCGCATCCCAATAACCGGCTGGACGAGATTGTTGGTACCGCTGGTGTCATTCAAAAAGATTTTGTCGAGGTTAACCCGCCATATGAAGACATTGGCAATAACCCATCAAGTTATAACGACGCGCATACTGCATACGGCATGCAGACACGACAGGTCACCGGGCGACAGGCTCCCAGTGTGATCAACTCTGTATTGAACGATCGCCAGTTCTGGGATGGTCGAGCAAATCGCTATTTCAACGGCGAAGATATTTTCGGCTCGCAGAACCCTGAAGCTGGTGTTTGGATTCTTGGCAGTAACGTTGTCGCAAAAGACAATAACTTCCTGGTCGACAATGGTTCGCTGGCCTCGCAGGCCGTAGGCCCACCGCAATCAAGCGTCGAGATGAGCTGGGGGCCGGATGGCGCTCGTTCATGGCAGGAGATCGGTGTTAAATTACTCGATTCCGGGCTTCACCCGCTCTGCCTTCAGGAAGTCGATGCGACGGACAGTGTACTTGGAACACTTGCGTCAGAATGCGGTGGACTGGATACAACCTACGCGCAGATGATCAAGGAAGCATTTCTTGAAAAGTTCTGGGGTGGCAGTAATTGCCTGATAGTTGGCGACACAGAATATACCCAGATGGAAGCGAACTTCGCATTCTTCTTCGGCCTGGCCGTTCAGGAGTATGAAGCGACGCTTGTCTCAGATCAGACAAAGATTGACCTGCATGCCGCGGGCGAGGTCGCATTGACCGACCAGGAAGCGAAGGGACTCAAGCTGTTCTTCAGCGGTTCCACCCAATGTTCCGCCTGTCACGGTACGCCAGCATTCACAAAGGCCACTGTCGCACATGTGCGCAGAGAACCAACTGAGTTTATGGCGTTCCCCAACATGCCCGGAACTGTTGCCTATGACAATGGTTTTTACAACATTGGCACACATGATCAAAATGCTGCCGGTTCAGACCAGGGAGGCGGCCGACTGGACCTGCCTTTTGGCCCCATCTCATTATCTATCCTGGCTGACCAGGGCCAGGCGTCTCAATACGAAGGGCTTCCCAATAGCCTACCGGAAGGTGTTGTTCCAGCCGTCGTCGGTGCAATGAAAACACCGGGACTGCGTAACATCGAATTGACCGCACCGTATTTTCATAACGGTGTCTACGGCACGTTAGAAGACGTCGTTAAGTTCTACGCCCGTGGCGGAGACTTCCCCGGCAATCCACACCTCGATCCGGAAATTGGCGAGATCGGGACTCTGCTGAAAGGAGGAGGCGAACGATTTGACGAAGAGAAGGTCGCTGCACTGGTCGCCTTCCTGAAAACTCTGACCGACGAACGTGTTCGTTATCAGATGGCACCGTTCGATGCTCCCGAACTGTTCGTTGTTAATGGCGATACAATCGTAAGATTGCCAGCGACGGGAGCAAGTGGTTCATCGACGCCAATTCCTACGTTGTTTAACCCGGCCACTGGAGGTGATCCGGTTACTCCAACTCCTTCTCCTTCTTCTTCTCCTTCTTCTTCTCCTTCTTCTTCTCCTTCTTCTTCTCCTACTTCTTCTCCTAC
>JAPYTO010000419.1 GCA_029941865.1 Fuerstiella sp.
GTACCCCACAGGTGCTGGCCGTTTACGATAGAATCATCTATGTCACTGAGCACTTCGGTAGCTCGTACACATGGTTCAGTCAGTTGCCGGGCGAAGGCACGTATGCCGCATGGGTTCAGACTTTCAACTCCATCGGCGAACGCAGCCCCTGGAGTGATCCGGAGATCTTTGTACTGGATGTGCCTACCCCATCGACTCCTGTCCTTGCTTCGATTGGAATTACGGATGATTTGACGCCAACGATTACGTGGGATACCCAGACGTTCGGCCACAGCTACCAGTTGTGGGTGAACAACCTCACGACCGGTCAGGCCCGCGCTATTCACGAGCAGGATTTGGTAGGAGTCAATTCGTTTACCACGGCGAGCAGCCTGACACAGGGACGCTACCGAGCGTGGGTGCAGGCGACCAATGCGGTGGGCGATAAGAGTGCATGGAGTCAACCGTTGACATTTGACGTTGATCTTCTGCCGGCCGGTCGGCCCACCGTTACCGGGCCGTCGACGGTGGATGCCAACAGCGGCGAACCTCGAAGTGAGGCGTTTTCATCAAAACCTGTCTTCACGTGGACTGCCGTGAATAACGGCGACACTTACGAACTATGGGTAAATCATCTTGACAGTGGGACGACTCGGATCGTTCACGAAAGAGGATTACAGGGAACCAATTTTACGCCTACGGAAACCCTGCCTGAGGGAACGTACAAGGCCTGGGTTCGAGCGTTCAACATTGCTGGGGAAGTCGGAGAATGGAGTAGCGCATACACGTTCTACCTTGACGTAGCGACACCGGGTAAACCCACAATCGTTGAACCATTGCGTAACGGCGTGGGCAGCGTTGAAAACCCAAGTCCAACCATCGTCTGGACGACACCCGACCCCGCCGAGTCCTATCACCTGCAGCTTGAAGTTGTATCAACCAGGGAACTGCTGATCGACACGACAGGGATTTTGACGGAACGGTATACCGTTCCGCTGTTGCTGCCGGAAACACGCTATCGGGCTCGAGTCCGCGGAGAAAACTCGGTTGGGGAACTGGGGGCATGGAGTGATTGGTATAGTATCATCATTGACGTGCCGAATGCCACGACCCCTGTCGCCTTTGGGCCGGTAGGCACGGTCACCGAAAAGGACAATCGGGTGACGTTCGAATGGCAGCATTCGCCGGACAGTATTCGATATCAGATCCTTGTCCGTGACCTGCTGCGACAGGAGTCCATCGCGATTCAAGTGACTGTGAGTGAGCTGGATATCGTCAACAACATAGCCATTTCAACGCACACGCTGCAGAATGGAACCTTTCGATTCTGGGTGCGAGCGTTCAATTCCGAAGGGACCGCCAGCGGCTGGAGTAACTCTCAGGCGTTTACCGTTGACTCCAACTTCGCCAGCCTTGACACCACAGAGCAGGATCAGGGTCTGGAGATCGCTCTGACATCTCTGCATCTGACGCCGCAGCCACAGGATGAAAATCTCGAGACTGCCGAACGTCCGGAAAATCTGTGGCCCGACGCTCGTGAGGTTGGCCAGCCAGTTTCCGCAAGTGGCGAACAATCGCAGGTGATTGTACCCGCAGCTGAGGTGCCAGCCGACCTGCATGACGTGGTCGAAACAGTGATGGCCGAGTTCGGTGATCCGTCGATGGCGACATTCTTCGGAGATGGCAACACCGAGTCTTAATGTTGTGAGAAACATTGTGGGGCGAACGGCGTTGGACATGTGATGACTTTTAGAGCTGCGCCCACCGTTAAAGATCGCGACCCCTTGGTGTATTCCAGTGGTCTGCCGCCATCGTCTCAGGCCACGCGACGAATGGTTGACGTCCGTTTTGACGTGTCAAGCAGACCGCAGGCGGCTGCCATTTCTGGTGGGTCTGGAAACTCTTTCTGACCTGAGGCGATGCGTACGATCGCGGCAGCGGTGCGCATGATCAGCCTGAAGTCATACGTCACCGACGCCTGTTGCAGATAAACGGCTTCCAGGGCAAGTTTGATGGGTAGCAGATCTCGCACGTAGATCTGTTCCGGGTCAGGTCCTGTCAGTATTTTTTCGCCGTGCGTGTAGTTGTAAATGCTGCTGACTCCGGCCAGTCCAGGGCGCACAGCCAACGTCGACAGGCCAATGTCGTCATAGTGCTGCGCGACGATTTTCAGGTCTTCCGGACGAGGACCGACAATCGACATGTCGCCTCGCAGAATATTCCACAGCTGCGGCAGTTCGTCAATCTTCAGTTTTCGCAGTATGTTGCCAAGCGCGAATACACGCGAGTCGTTGGCACCAGTGACAACGCTGACGTTGGCACCGTGATCAAGGTGCATGGTTCGCAGTTTGAACAGCGTAAACGACTGGCCCTGCAGACCGGCTCGCAACGGGCAGTAGAACGCTGGTCCCCGGCTTGACAGGCGAATTCCAATGGCTGCGAGCAGAATCAGCGGCCCCAGCAGAAACAGAGCCACCAACGAGGCGACGATGTCAAACAGGCGCTTGGCCATTTCGAAGAGTCCTTCGCACGGTCATGAAAACTTCCGCATGTTCCATGCAGCATTGATTTCCCCACGCGGCAGATCGATTGGCTAATGCATCCAGTGACCGGGGGTGAGGATAAGGACGTACTTCACTTTTGTAACAGGCCATGGCGTCCAGCTTTGTCTGCAACGTGGACGTGATATCGACCCAGACGTCCGGGATGAATGTGCGAGGATACGCCCATTCTGTGCTACTGGCGGTGTCGAATGCGTAAACCGCTTCGATGAAGTCTTCCGTCGGTCGGGCGGCGACCAGCATGGCCTTAAACAGCAGTTCGTGGTCGCGGTTGATGTCGCCACCATACTGCGTGTAAATGATGTGCGGCCTGACGTCCTGGACGGCCTGTTCCAGCGGAGTGATGATTTCCGTCAGAGTGAACGTGTCCAGTTTCTGATCTGGAAACTTCAGAGTTCGTGCTTCCTTCACACCAAGCACTTTCGCAGCTTCCTGGATATGGTCCGTCTGACCGACTCCGTCTTCACCGTAGCGCAGAGATTCGCCTTCGCAGACGATGATGGAAGTGACTTCGTCTCCCGCCTGCGTATGCAGAGCGACCGTGCCTCCACAGCCAAGCAGTTCATCGTCGGGATGAGCCGCGATGACCAGAACCCGTTTATGCGGCATTGCTGAGTCTTCTTCCAATCCAGTCCTGTTCGCTGAGCTCCGGTCCCTGCAGCACGTTGCCCGAAGAGTCTTCTACTTCAAGAATCAATACGGCACCGTCGGCCGTCGCAATCATCTGACCACAAGCCTTTGGCTCCGGACTGTGAACCGGACCGATGATCGTTCCGGCGGCCGCAATCGGCTGGTTGATGGGTGTCCTGGCAGCACTCCAGATTCGAAATGGTTGATCGTTCAGAAACGCAAACGCGCCGGGATACGGGCGAGTCAGCGCCCGGACAAGGTTGTAAATCTCTTCGCTGCTGCTATTCCAGTGGATGACGCCGTCCTGCGGGCGACGACGCGGCAACACCGCTTCGTGAGGTTTCTGCTGTGGCCGCCCCGGCCGTTCGCCAGCCTCCAGCTGACGCAGCAGATTGAGGACCATCTCGAGATTGCTTTCGGCGACTTTGTCGTAGACGGTCGTGCAACTGTCATAACACGTGATCGGAAACGACCGCTGATCGATCAGATGTCCCGCGTCGACACCTTCCTCCAGCCAGATCAGCGAATTGCCTGTTTCGTGTTCGCCATGAATGATGGCCCAGTTCACCGGCGCGCTACCTCGATTATGTGGCAACAGAGAAGCGTGCGCACCGACAACACCGATGGTCGCGTGTTTCAATGCTTCAGGGCCGAGGATCTGTCCCCATCCCAGGACCACCAGCAGGTCACATTGCCACGACTGCAGCACGGCGATACTGGAGGCATCGTTGATGTTGTCGACCTCGTGGTACGGAATATCGTATCGCTGGCATATTAACTCGTAGTCAGCAGATCCGCAGCGTTTGTCGGCTTTGTCCCGGCGCAAAGTCATCAGGCCGGCGACGTCGTATTCTGCGCCACAGACTGCTTTCAGTGCGGAAATTCCTTCCGCATGAACGCCAACCCAGCCGATTCGCACTCCAGGGACTCCATTCCAGCGCGTGATATCCATCGATCAGTGTGAATTGAATCCGGAAACCGCCCGGAGTGTCAATGTCGATCCTGCAGCGGCCTTTGCTGTAGCTGTTACTTTCACCCGTTGTCGTGCTGCTGGCGGCACCCATCAAACATGAATTTCGCACTGTCGACCGGTCAAAAGCTGACATCCTGCGAGTCCGGGTGGAAGTTCTGCCACGCCCGACGGAACGACATGATGCCCACTCGCTGTTTCAGCACTTTACCCTGAAGTTCACCTTTTATGCAGTTTCCGTTCAGTATTTGCCAGCGGCTGGCGGTCTGTTGGTCCGTCATGATCTGGGCGTTCACTCGTTCAAAAGTCAGGACACGGCCGTCGACCTGTGGCTCAAACAGGTGCGTGACGACACCTTCTTTGTCGAATGTCGCCAGCAATGGGGTCTTACCGATCGAAAATTGATGCACGGGATTCGCCAGCATGTTTGCCATCGGCAGTGCATAGGCCTGCCCATCGGCTTCGAATCCAAAGACAAATCGATCCGGTTCGCTGTAGAACGAGCTGGAGTACCTGTGCGACGTACGTGGCATGCTCAAAATCGTCGTGTCCGGGTGTTGTTCCTTCCACACGGACCAGGTCACCATATCAGTGATGATCGGTTTTAGTTTGCGGCCTTTCAGTTCCCCCGCCATTCCCTTGCCCAGCAGGTGAGACCATTCTGTTTGAGTTTCCACGTCCA
>JAPYTO010000420.1 GCA_029941865.1 Fuerstiella sp.
GAACAGCTCGACATGGTGAAGACACGCGTCAATTGTATTACCGCCATTCATCCGGAAGCCGCCATGATTCCGATCACGTTTCCGACCGATGCAGAAGCCGTCGAAGCGGCGCTGCAGACAATCGGTATGACACAGCCGGAAGACGCGAGAATCATCCAGATCACCGATACACTGCATCTGACACGCACTCGTGTGTCCGCTGCCTTCTTTCCTCTGGTGCAGCAAAGTGACACACTGGAGTTCATTGGCGAACCCTATGATTTTCCGGTGGATAAAGCCGGCCTTTTGTCTGACGTTCCGCATTGATGCTGCGCCCCCCCGGACGCTGTCATCCGTCGGCGGGTTTACGTCCCGAACCCTTCTGCCAGCCACGCCAATTCAGGATCGAAGATCCATGTCTGAACCGCTGAACTTTATGATGGGCCAGTACGAGGCTGTCATCCCTGTCGATCGAGAATATTCCGCCAGACATATGTGGCTGCAGAAGACCGACGGTGACCTGTATCGAGTCGGTTTTACGGCGTATTCGGTGCGGTTGCTGCAGGATGTTTATTTTCTCGAATGGAGCATTGATCCCGGCACGACTGTGAAGGATCGCCAGGACATCGGCGAAGTCGAAAGTTCCAAAGCCGTGTCGTCGCTGTTCACTCCGTGCGCCGGCGAAATCGTGGCCTTCAACGACGAGCTGCTGAATGACCCGGCCGGTATTAATGCAGACAACTATGGTTCCGGCTGGCTGTACACCATGCGGATCGATGCTGCTTTGCTGAGTCCGGAGGAGTACGTGAAGGTGCTGGAGGACGGCTGGGAGGCCACTCAGCGAACCATCAAAGGGCAAATGAACTGAGAGCGGTGTTGTGCCAGTCTTGTGTGGTTCAGCAGAAAAATTGATGCACTGCTGTGCAACTGACTGTGATGGGCAGCGTCAGCACCTGGTGTTTCGTAAACATCTGAAATTGGGGTTCGTTACGTAGCGGAAGTCGCCCTGACTTTCGATGAACCGCGCACCGCCGAAACTCTGGGCGAGTTCCGCTACCCTAAAACTATGCCGTGCCAAAGCGTTTAGCCCCTGCGTCAGCTGGGGGGGTTATTTCAACTCGTTCCCATGCCGGAGCTCTGGGAACGAGATGAACATCAGTGAGTCGCCGATTGTGTTGCGGTTTCTGTCACCAGCGCATGCACCTTTGCGATAATACGTTCCTCCAGTTCGGGTTTCCACGGACGGCTCTTTGCTTCGTAGCCGCCTTCCAGCAGAACGCGTCGGCTGGGAATGTAACCATCGTAAACGTTTGAGTAGCCCGCCACCCACACGGATGGGCCGTCCAAACGAAACAGCTGTTCTTTCAGCCGCAGTGAATAGTCCACGACTACTTCGTTACCGAGGGCAACCAGCATCAGGTCGTCACCAATTCGAATTACCTGGACCGGATACGGAAAATCCGGACGGTCATCCGGTTCGAACTCCAGATCCACTGTGCCTATGGCCGTGCGGATTTGTCCGGATAACGGTCGCTGGTGCAACGGTTTACTCTGATTGAATTCCAGGGCCGCTTCGACGGATGTTGCCAGGGAACGGCCGTGCATTTTTGCGTATTTCAGTTCGCTGCGAGGATAAGGGTTCTGATCGGCACCGCATCCCATCATGAACAAAGCCGTAACGCCTGAGTTGTCTGCTTCGAAATACTGCTGTGCAAATCCTGCGTAGTCGCCCAACCAGTAGCGGAAACCCATCGTTGTGTTGTGACAGGCATACCCAAAGATGACGGACTGCAGTTCACCGTTTTCATTCCGAACGCTGAGCACCGGAACCGTATGATCGACCGGACCGTTGGGGTTCGGGTGGTTTCTAAAGCCGGAGTCCGTTGGCGTTCTGCGATTCATGGCGACGCTGCAGCGAGCGGAACTGTAGGCCAGCGACGCGGGCTCGAGTTTATCAAGCGCCTCACCAACAAGTTTCACCAGCTTCGTCGTCAGCGAATCAAAGTAGTCTTTGGCGTCGTCGCGGGCGTAAGCCGGACCGCAGTGCGTGTGTGAGGCATTCATCAGCAGCGATCGGGGCGGGACACCGAACTTTTCTGCTACCTGCGTTTCGACCGCCTTACGCAGAGGGGCGACGACTCCAATCAGATCGAGTGTGATTATCACCACCGAATTGCCTGCCGAGTCCTGAATTGCCAGGGCTTTGCCGAAAAGATCCTGCTCTGTTCCTTCTGCCGGCTCTTTGCGTGATGCATAACCAGCCATGTGCAAAGGCCGCTCCGGCGTGATTTTGACCGTTGCAGCGGCGGCTCGCCAGGCATGGTCGCCCGGTGCTGCTTCATCGGCAAGCGTCGTGCTGACGATGGTGAGAAACAGTATTCCCAAGGAAACAACCCTCATACCACACCTCGCTCAAGGAAAAGATTACGACAGTATCAAACGCCAATCACGTTGGCGTGTTTCTACCAGTCGGACGTGATTTGGACAAACGTCCGGCCATTAGCAGTGTCCGGAGCGTGCCGTGACGGACTGGCGGGTGGCCCATCTGGGGCTGGACTGAGCTTGCGAGGGAAGCCCCGGGGTTTCACTCGTTCCTCGCTCCAACCCCGGCCACACTCTCCAACTATTTGTTACTGCACCCCTGTTCGGACGCGACCGGAACGCGAAAGTCAGGTGGTCGATTGCGAAACCGGGTGGCCTCTTGTCAGAATAGACGGCCCACCTTGTTTCCATGGAGTCCCCCGCATGTTCGCGTCCCCCCGTTACTTTAAAGTTTTCAGCCTCGCGTTTTATTTTACCGTCGTGGCCGCAGCAACCAATGCTGACGATCGGCCAAACGTCGTGATGATCATGACGGACAATCACGGAGCATGGACTCTGGGTTGTTACGGCAATCAGGATATCCGGACGCCCAATATCGACAGACTGGCCGAGGAAGGAACGCTGTTTGACAACGCGTTCGCCAGCAACCCGGTCTGTTCTCCCACAAGGGCGACCACGCTGACGGGGTTGCTTCCGTCGCAACACGGCGTCCACTGTTTCCTGCGCGGCGGACATCTGCAGGTGGGACCGGACGCACGATGCACGCTGGATGAAATCACCTCTCTTCCCGAAATCCTGCGCGATGCCGGCTACAGTTGCGGGCTGGTGGGCAAGTGGCATCTGGGTGGCAACATGACGCCACAGGAGGGTTTTGACGACTACTGGATCACGATGCCTCATGGCGGGACCAGCACATTCTACGATGCGAAAATCATTGAGAATGGCAAACAGCGAACGGAACCTGAGTACCTGACTGACTTCTGGACAAAGCACGCCGTCAACTTCATCGAACAGCGAGCAGAGCAGAAGGACAAACCCTTCTTCCTTTTTCTGGCCTACAACGGTCCGTATTCGCTCAGCCGGTTGCTGCTGAAAGAAGGCCGGAACAGGCACGCGGAATTTTACCGCGACAAGGAACTGCTTTCGTTTCCACGCGAAGCGGCTCATCCGTGGCAACTTCATAACCGAGACTACCAGAACAATCCCGTGTCCATTCGTCGAGTGGCAACGGAAGTCAGTGGCGTTGACGATGGTGTTGGCACAGTGATGGCAACACTGAAGGCTCAGGGCTTTGATCAAAATACGGTGGTGGTCTTTCTGGCCGACCAGGGTTGGGTGGGCGGTCACGGTGGCTTCTTTGGTATGGGCGACCACACTCGTCCGGTCACAGCACGCGATGGTATGATGAAGATTCCCATGATCTGGCGTCAGCCAGGCCGTATTGCCGCCGGGCAGCGAAGTCAGAAGCTGGTCGGCAACTACGACGTGATGCCGACGCTGCTGGACCATCTGTCGATGAATGAAAAGCTGCCGCAGAAGCCAGCGTCGCCGGGAAACATTTTTTCAGCGGAAATGCAGGCAAGCGCGGCTGAGAGCGCAACGCAACCGACGGGTGACGCCGTCTTTTACGAATTCGAATCACTCCGCTGCATTCGCACCAACGATTGGAAATACACTCACCGCTATCCCAACGGACCACATGAACTCTACGATCTGAAGAACGATCCGGACGAGTTCAATAATCTGTTCGACAGCGAACAGCACGCGCAGACACGTGACATTCTGAAGAAACGGCTGGACGCCTTCTACGCAGAGCACGCGTTGCCAAAGTATGACCTGTGGGCCGGAGGTGGGTCTCAAACGTTTATTTACGATGGCATCGAAGAAGAAATTGCTCAGGCGGCCCCGATCGAACCGCCACCGTTGCCGAATGGTTTTGAACCGCACGAATTCACGTTGCCGGAGGGCTTCAGTTCGCAATTGGTCGCGGGATCGCCGTTGGTCACTCACCCAACGATGGCATGCTTTGATGACCAGGGACGATTGTTCGTCTGCGACGGCGCGGGTGTCAACATGTCCGCACAGGAGCTGGAAGAGAACCTGCCGAACAAAATCACAATGCTGGAAGATCAGGACGGCGACGGTGTCTTCGATAAGTCCACCGTCTTTGCCGACAAAATGACCTTTCCCATGGGTGGAGCGTGGCACGACGGAGCACTCTACGTGGCCTCGCCGCCGAATATCTGGCGTCTGGAAGACACCGACGGCGACGGTGTTGCCGACAAACGAGATGTCGTTGTGGACAGTTTTGGATACACCGGCAATGCCGCCAGCATTCACGGTTGCTTCTTCAGCCCGACCGGACGTCTGTACTGGTGCGACGGCTATCACGGTCACGAATTCAAAGACGACGAGGGCAACGTCGTCAGCAAGCGCAAGGGGTCGTACATCTTCAGTTGCTGGCCGGATGGCAGCGACGTCCGAATCCATTGCGGCGG
>JAPYTO010000421.1 GCA_029941865.1 Fuerstiella sp.
CGGGAGGGTGAAGTGACTTGTGTAGAAACCTATGCTCAACACGCCACTTACGCTGCGATCGCCATAAACACGGCCGCCGTCAGCAACAGTGCACCGGCCAGACGTCTTAGCATGATCGCCCTGCTTAATGATGCTTCGTTCGTGCCCAGCGTGCGTGCCAGCAGCCAGGCAAGCAGGACGCCCCACAGTCCACGCAGCGCGTACACGATGTTGATTCGAGGTGCGTCGCCGAATTCTGCCAGCGAGAAGCACATGCTCATCGCCTGAACGGCCATCAATAGTGTTCCGGCCAGCATCCACCTTGTGGCCTTCAACTCGTGCAACCGCTTTGGTCCGTCGACCTTCGGCAGAAAAACGAGTGACAGAACTCCGACAGCACCAAACATGACCGGAAGAAAGGCATAGCTGTTCCAGCTTCTGGCCCATTTTTGCAGAGACACGTCGAACAACGACAGACAGAACGCCGCACCCAGAGCAAGCGTAATCGTGAGTCCGCGGCGACTGGGCGCCGCATCGGGATCAGAACGCCCACCGGACCATTGAATCAGAATGATGCCAACGCAGGCCATTGCTCCAGCTGCCCACACGATTTCTGACACGTTGATTCCTGCCAGCAGCGAAGTCAGTGCTGCGACCATCAGCACTTTGACTCCAAAGACCGGTGTCGCAACGGAAACATCGCCGAACTGAAAGGCCAGGTAGGTGAACAGCTGACCGAGAACAAACAGCAGACCAATCACTGCGGCGCCGCCCCAGGCTTCCACCGGGATCACTTCACGTCGGACGATCCCCACCCCCACCCAGATCAAAGCCAGCCACAAATTGCCGAAAAAAGTGCCGGTCCAGGGACTGGCGCCGCGATCAATCGCCTGTTTCGCCAACATCATTCCCAGCACAAACACAACACTGGAGAACAGCGGAAACAATAGATGGAGTGGCACGAACAGGGCTTTCAACGCTCGTAGAAAGAAACGGAACGGCCCGGGAGCATCGCACTCAACGAATGACCTGTCTATGATCAGGCGATGAGTCTCTTTATCGATAACACCGTTGTTGCACTTCTTTGTGCGGCGGCCGTTTGTTCGTACTGTACCGCTGACGACTTTGTCAGTGTTGCCGTCGTGGAAGACAAACGCATCAACGAATGCAGTGGGATTGCCATTAGTTATGCGAACCCAAATGCCATTTGGATGCACAATGACTCCGGTGACCAGGCTCGCCTGTTTCTTGTCGGCCTGAATGGTGTGACACAGGCAGTCGTTGAAATCGTTGGTGCCGACGCCCATGACTGGGAAGACGTGTGCTCGTTTCAGATCAATGGCGAGTCATGGTTGCTGATTGGCGATGTGGGTGACAACACGGTGAAACGCGCAAACGGTCTTCCCGCCTGCCGGCTTTATCTGCTGAGAGAGCCCGTTGTTCCCGCGGCCAACCGTCCTGTGACGATTTCATGGGACGTTTCGTCAACAATTACATTTTCTTACGAACATGGTCCGGCGAACTGCGAAGGAGTAGCGGTTGATGTGGAGCGAGGAGAGATTCTGCTGCTCACCAAGAGTTTGCCTCACAAGTGCGGACTCTACCGACTGCCGCTGAACACGCGTAACGTACGGCAGCAGCTGTTTGCGACCAGAATCGCTGCCGCATTCGTCCCATTTGCCACTGCGCTGGATATTTCGCCGGATGGAAGGACAATGGTCATCTGCACAATGTTTAACGCACTCGCGGTCACTCGAACATCCGGCCAGTCATGGCCGGATGCGTTCACCGAACCTGGAACTGCCTTCAACCTGCCTCCTCGGAAACAGGGAGAAACCATTTGCTTCGACACAACCGGCAAGTGGTTGTACCTGAACAGTGAACGATCCGGACAGCCTTTGTGGCGCGTGAACACACCGAAGTAGACAGTTTTCAAAAAGATATGGTCGTGGGGCTCGTGGGAAAGCGACTCTCGCAAGCGGAAAGACGTTCGCCGCGGCCACAAGTCAACGTAATACGTTGTAGCTCACCACTTTTTACGGGAAAACCAATCGATGTCTCAGCATACAACAAGCCGCAGGCAGTTTCTCAAAACATCATCGACGATTGCCGGCAGCGCGTTTATCGCACCGACCTTTGTTCCGGCTCAACAAAGCACGGCTGACAAGCTGAATATTGCCGTCATCGGTTGTGGTGGTCGCGGCGGAAGTAATCTGAAAAATGTGTCCAGCGAAAACATCGTGGCGCTCTGCGACGTCAATCAAAAAAACCTCGGCCGAGCTGCCGATGCGTTTCCGCAGGCACGAACCGAAACGGACTTTCGCCGACTTTTTGATCATGCGAATGATTTTGATGCGGTGGTCGTCAGTACCTGTGAACACACGCATGCCTTTGCCACTTTGCCTGCGTTGCAGATGGGCAAGCACGTTTATTGTGAGAAGCCGCTGACCCATAATGTCTACGAAGCCCGAGTGATCCGCGAAGCCACTTTGACAGCCGGCGTGGCGACTCAGATGGGAACTCAGATTCACGCCGGCCAAAACTATCGCCGAGTCGTCGAACTGATCCAATCGGGAGCGATCGGGCCGGTCCGCGAATGTCATACCTGGGTAGGTCGAGCATGGGGACGACAGTCAAAGGCTGACTTTCAGCGGAATAAGGATCGAGTCTACGTGGTGGAGCGCCCGGCCAAAGCAGACCCAATACCTGAGGGGCTTGATTGGGACCTGTGGCTTGGCCCGGCGCCGCATCGGCCATTCAATAACGTCTATTTCCCGGGACCAAACTGGTATCGCTGGTGGGATTTCGGCAACGGCACGATGTCGGATCTTGGCAGTCACTGGCTGGACCTGCCGTTCTGGGCTCTTAATCTGAAGGCACCGCTGACGATTCACGCGGGCGGCCCGGAGCCACACGCCGAAATCGCCCCGGCATCCATGCAGGTGAAATACGAATACGGTGCCCGCGGTGATATGCCAGCGGTGGAAGTCAACTGGTATCAAGGCGCCAACAAACCGGAAATCTGGACGGCCGGCGGGATTCCTCAATGGAACAGCGGAGTCCTGTTCATCGGTGACGACGGCATGCTGCTGTCCGATTACGGTAAACACATCCTGTTGCCGGAAGATAACTTCAAAGACTTTACTCCGCCGAAACCGTATATCCGGCCGTCACTGGGCCATCACGCGGAATGGATTCACGCGGCCAAAACGGGAGACATGACGACGTGCAACTTTGAATATGCCGGCTGGCTGACCGAAGCGAACCATCTGGGCAACGTCGCATTCCGTACTGGCAGGAAACTGGAATGGGATGCGGAAAACATGCAGGCCACCAATGCCCCCGAAGCAGACCGGTTCATCCGGCGTGAGTATCGGAAAGGCTGGGAACTGGCCTAGCGACTGTCCGGCAACGTCTGTTCCTGTGAGCGGCACGGCGCTAGCCGCCGGTGTTTGGCAGTGTTTTCACCCGCGGCTGCCGCCTTGCCGCTCACAGGTTCAGAAATCCGGACAGCTTCCTGGCCGTTATCCTTCCAACGCCTGCTTCAGATCTGCAATCAGGTCGTCACTGTGTTCCAGACCAACGGAAATGCGGACGGTCTTTTCTGTGATGCCGGCCGCTTTGCGCCCTTCCGGCGACATCGCTGCGTGACTCATCGTCACCGGGAATGAAATCAGGCTTTCGATGCCGCCGAGTGAAACACCAACATCATACAGCTTTGAATTCATACAAACTTTTTCCGCGACTGGACGTCCGTCCTTCACGTCAAAGCTAAGCATTGCGCCGAAGCCGTCCTGCTGCCGCGTTGCAAGTTCATGCTGAGGATGTGATTCCAGACCCGGGTAATAGACTTGTTCCACAAGCGGATGGCTTTCCAGAAACCGAGCAATCTTCATCGCCGATCTTTGTTGAGCCTCGATGCGGCAGCCCAGAGTCTTGACACCTCGCAGCACCAGCCATGCATCAAATGGTGAGCAGGCCAGACCAAGGGCATTGCAAAGCCATGCGATGCGATCGGCAATGTCTTTGTCTTTCGAAATGACCGCACCACCGACTACGTCTGAATGGCCGTTGATGTATTTGGTGGTCGAGTGCACCACGACGTCGACGCCAAATTCCAGCGGTCGTTGCAGATACGGCGACAGAAACGTGTTGTCACAGATCGTCAGGGCCTTCTGTCGTTTCGCAATTTCCACCACGGCTGACAGGTCGATGACCTTCATCATGGGATTGCTGGGCGTTTCAATCCACACACCTTTTGTCGAAGGCTGCATAGCGGCCGCTACCGCTGACAGGTCAGTCATATCAACGAAGGTGAACAACAGTCCCTTTTCTCTGAGAAACTGATCAATCAGTCGGAACGTGCCCCCGTAAACGTCTGCCGGAACGACGATGTGATCACCGGGATTGAACAGCGACATCGCGCAATGAACGGAGGACATGCCACTGGATGTTGTCACACAGCTGACTCCACCTTCCAGGGCGGCAAGGTTTTCGTTCAGCGCATCGCGCGTTGGATTGCCGGAGCGGGTGTAGTCGTAACCTGAAGTGGATTCGAGGTCGTTAAAATAGAATGTCGACGACGGGTAGATGGGCGTGATGACGCTGTTGTACTGCTGATCCTTATGGACCCCCGTGTGAACACACTTGGTTTCAAATTTCATGCTGATACGGCCTGCGATCGGGATCCTGTCAGGCATAACCTGACCTGCGGAAGGGCGACTGAAAGCTTCAGTCACGCGAAGATGTGCAAGAAACGTGCGCGCATACAAAACGACGAGTGCCGTGGCGCTCGTCGTTGGGTCGGTCTAAA
>JAPYTO010000422.1 GCA_029941865.1 Fuerstiella sp.
AGGACCTGACGATTCTGGACGTGGTCAACGCTGTGGATCCGATACAGCGAATTACCACCTGTCCGCTGGATCTCAAGACCCACGGTGTGCAACTGTGTGCGCTGCATCGCAGAATGGACAATGCGATCATGGAGATGGAAGGAGCCTTTCGGTCAACCACGCTGGCGGAGTTACTGAAGGACCCAAACCCCAGCGTACCTCTGTGCGACGGGTAGCAGCCGCTTCGAAGCAGACAAGTCGCGCAACGGCGGGAATCGTCAGTCGGACAGCGCGTCGCACAGACCAGGCGTTAATGTGGTTTTTGAAGGCTACGCCGCAGCAGGTCGTCGTTTGGCTTACGCACCGGCGGGCGTACGTTCTGCCAATTCCGGAGGAGCGTTGAAGGCCTTCATGGCGTTGGCTTGTTTGACTTTCTGTTCCTTCCGCAGATCTATTACCATTCGATAAACGATCGCGGCAACGCCCAGTGAACAGAGAATGAGGACCGGCATTTCGTAACGAAGCATGCCATCCTCCTTCGAGAAAAACACGCCGTCTGCTTCAATACCAAAGCTGTTCTTCGCATGGAACGTGGCGATGGCGTTATTACACAGGTGAAATGCCATCGCCGGAAACAGGCTGCGACTATGCACGGCCAGCAATCCCAGCAGCAGTCCAAGTAACGCGGCGTTGAACGCCTGCTGCGGAATCATATGGATAATGCCGAACATCAGACTGGACACGATCACTGCAATCTTCAGACGCCCACCTCGAGCCAGACCGCTCAGAATGAATCCTCGGAACGCGATCTCTTCGCAGATCGCAGGCGTCACCGCAAAGACAGTAATGATCAGCCACGGCGAAAGATCCGATGATTGAAGCAGGTCGTTGATTCGTTTCAGGCCTTCCATGGGTGGCGGCGGCAGGATGCCGCTTTGCACCATGAAAGTGCTGAGTTCAATGCTGAGTGGGTGAGCCAATACAGCGAGTCCCACGCCCATCAGCATGGAATTCAGCGACGGCATTCTAAGACGAAACGTGGCTCGCAGACTGGTCGTCAGCAGCAGACCCATGAAAATCGCAGGGCACGCGATCATTGTGAGTTGCTGGATAACCGTCGTCTGCAGAATCTTTCGTCCGGCTTCAACGTCACTCCCGGACAGGTCCGGCCTCATGTAGTTCATCGCGACGAACTGCAGAAACAAAATCAGGATAAAGCAAAAGATGGCTTCCGGCGCGGCAGGCACGGGTTCCTTGTCGCGATTGAGGCTCCGCATCCATGACCGCACGTCGAACTTTTCGGCTTCACGAAACAGCACGTTCTCGCTGTTGTACAGATCGATGGACCACCACAGCGCCAGCGCGCTGTAGCCGATGCTGGACAACATAACCGGTATGGCGTAAGTCAACAGTTCGCTGGATTGGCTGGTGGAAAGCAGCAGTCCCTTCAACAGCAGTGCGATATTGACGACGGGGATCACACTGTACAGCGGCGTGATTTCAACGGCGGGCGACAGACAGAACATCGTCAGCCCCATGATGACCATCAGCAGCGGAGTCAGATAGTATTGGCCTTCCTTGGTGGACTTGGCAAAGGTCGCCAAAGCCAGGCACAGCGCGCTGAACAAAGCGGATAGTGGTACCAACAGGATGACCAGCCACATCAGGGAATAAAAGCCCGGGAGTTCAAGGCTGATCGTATCGCCCATGCCACCCGCCATTGTGGAGGCCATGTGTTTTCCGGTAAGCCCCATACTAAACAGATTCATGAGTGCCGTACCGATGCTGAACATCAGGATCGTGCCGAACTTGCCCAGCACCAGTTCCACGCGACGGGCCGGGCTGATGAGCAGTGTTTCCATGGTACCGCGTTCTTTTTCGCCGGCACCCAAATCGATGGCCGGGTAGAACGCTCCGGTGAGCGCCATGATCACGATCATCGCCGGAAACATTTTGCTCCAGACGTTGGCGGCAACTTCTTCGCCACGGGCCACTTCCACCCACTGCAATCTGGCTGGATTTTGAAGTGCCGCACGCAGCGACGCCTTTTCAAATGTCTGCGCCCGTAGTGCGTCTTCCCAGCGATTCAACGCACCCTGAACGCGAGAAAAGGCGACCACCGATTTGTCATCTGCGCTGTTTCTGACAACCAGCAGTGACGGTGGTTGTTCATCCGTATGATCGACATCGACATTTGCGGCGTTTTGCAACGCGGCGATTGATGCGGCGTAACCTTCAGGAACGATGACCAGTACCTGCAACTCACTGTCTGCGAAGGCGTTGCTAAGTCGGTCCTGAATCTCAGACAGGTTGTCATTAGCGCCGCGTTCATCGGACGCCTTCTTGAGCTCTGCCAGCTTTGCCGCCAGAGTTTTCCCGTTCTGCAGGAGCTGCGCTGGCGAATGCTCTCCGCGCCTCCCGGATGCCGGGATGCTTTCGGAAGTGTCGACGGAGAGGTCGGTGACGACCTGCAGTCGCGATGCGTCATCCTTGCCGCCGCTGAACCATTGCTCGTCGATGCCGGTTTCATTGAAGAACGCGGGCGTCGTTGGCATTTCATCCGCGTTCAGCACAACCACAACACGACGTTGTTCGCTGAAGGTCAGCATCATTTCAACCATGCCGAGCCCCAGCATGGGATACAGCAGGATAGGCAGAATCGTGATCATGAACAACGTACGCCGATCGCGCAGCTGGTCCCGCACTTCGCGGAGGAAAATCAGTTTGACGTTTTTCCAGCTCATTGTTCGTTCTGGTCGGGTCTGGCGAATTGATCTGCTAGTGATGTAGAGGTCGAGTTCTCTTGTTGAATGGCGTTGTGCAGCTAAGCCGTCGTCACTTCGTTCAGTTCGTTGTCTCTTTTCTGAATAAGGTCGAAGAACAGTTCTTCGACGTCCGGTTGATCATGCCTGTCGGCCAGTTCAGGCAGCGTTCCTGCATCGACGATCCGTCCGCGGTGGATAACAGCGATCCGGTCGCACAACTTCTCGACTTCGCGCATGATGTGCGTCGAAAAAATGATGCACTTGCCCTGATCCTTCAGGTCCGCGACCGTCTGCAGGACGTTGCGTGCCACCAGAACATCAAGTCCTGTGGTCGGTTCATCAAAGATGATCACCGATGGGTCATGTATGATGGTGCGAGCGATCGACACTTTCTGCTTCATCCCGGTCGACATTTTGGACCCCAGTCGATCGCTGATGTCGTTCATCTGCAGCATATCGAAGAGCTCTTCGATTCGTGTTTGCAGCTTGTCTTCGGGAATACCATACAATCGGCCGAAGTACTCCACCATTTCCCGAGCGGTCATGCGATCGTAGATGCCGGTGTTACACGACATGAATCCGATGTTCCGGCGGACGGCCTCCGCATCGTGCATGACATTGATGCCGGCGACTTCAGCAAAGCCTCGCGTGGGACGCAGAACCGTGCTCAGAATCCTCAGGCACGTCGTCTTGCCGGCTCCATTGGGACCGAGCAGTCCGTAGATTTCGCCTGACCGGACTTCAAACGACACGTCGTCCAGCGCACGAAAGATTCCGTTGGTGTCGTCAAACTCCTTGGTCAGTCCGTGAACCCGAATCATGTCGCTGTCTTCACCGAAGGGAGGAGTGTCTGGAGCGGTGGTCGTCGTATTTTCCGCAGCCTGACTTTGGGAGTCGAGTATTCGTGACCAGGCGATTCGAATTCACTGCACGAAACCTGACCTGGAGACTTAAGCTGCGTTGGATGGCGAATTCGGGATAAGCGAGATTCGTTGCCGACGCATCGTCAGGCTACCACACCCAATGCAGCCGGGCGGGCATTCGCTGGAATGACGGACAGGTTTGCCGTCTTTTCGCCCACACGAGTTCCGATTTGCGGGTCTAATGGGAGCGACGCACGGGAGCGACGAACGATTTCCGAGCGTCAGCTCGAAGAGACCGTTGCAGACGGCAAAATCGGCAGCACCAGAGCAGCCGGCTGCACGGCAACTTCGTCGGCTTCATCGATGTATTCGTAAAAAACGTTCCGCTGTCGAGGAGTGTAACCAGCATTGCGAATGCAGCGGCGGATTGTCTCCAACGACAGGTGGTGAGCAGTTCCCGCCTGCGAAACGACGTTCTCTTCAATCATCAGGCTGCCCATGTCATTGGCGCCAAACAGCAGTGCCATTTGCCCGACTTTTTCGCCCTGCGTAACCCACGATGACTGAATGTTTGGGATGTTGTCCAGGTACAGACGACTCACGGCCTGCGTCTTCAGGTACTCGAACGCACCGGCCGGCGGAATATCCGCCATGTCGGTATTGTCCGGCTGAAACGTCCAGCAGATAAAGGCCGTGAAGCCACCGGTCTCGTCCTGCAATTCGCGGACACGGTCCAGATGTTCAATGCGTTCGGCCAGCGTTTCCACGTGACCGAACATCATGGTTGCCGTTGACCGACCACCGAGTTCATGCCACACCCGCATCACATTCAGCCAATCGTCCGTCAGAACCTTGCCTCGTGTGATTTCCTTACGGACGCGGTCGACAAGAATTTCGCCGCCACCACCAGGCAGGCTGCCCAGGCCTGCGTTCTTCAGCCGTTCCAGAACGATTCGCAGAGGTTGTTTGGCGATCTTTGTGAAATGGTGAATTTCGGGCGGGCTGAAGCCATGAACGTTTACCTGAGGAAAACGCGTCTTAATGGTCCGCAGCATATCTTCGTACCATTCCATCGGCAGCTTGGGGTGCAGTCCGCCTTGCAGCAGAATCTGATCACCACCAAGCTCGACCGTTTCCTCAATCTTCTCCAGCAGAGTTTCGA
>JAPYTO010000423.1 GCA_029941865.1 Fuerstiella sp.
TGGACGACGGGGGATTTCTGCTGGCGGACGGATACGGGTCATTTCATATTCATCGATTCGACAAGGACGTGAACTGGGTCAGCAGTTTTGGTGGTGTTGGCGACGGCAAGGGCAAATTCAAGACGTCGCATGGTTTGTGGGTCGACAAACGTCCGGGCCGTGAACCATCCATCGTGGTCACGGACCGAGCCCATAACACTTTGCAGATCTTCAACATGGACGGTGAATATCTGGAGACACTGGAAGGCTTTGGTCTGCCCGCCAATGTTGACACGTGGCAGAACCTGATGCTGATTCCCGAGTTAAAAGCGCGACTGACACTGCTGAACGAAAAGAACGAAGTGGTTGCGCATCTCGGCACAGCGATCGACCGGCTGAACAAGGTCAACAACCTTCGTGGCCAGCCGAAAGAGTGGAAAGACGGTCAGTTCGTTCATCCTCACGACGCCTGCTTCGCGGCAAACGGAGACATCTTCGTCGCGGAATGGGTCGCCACGGGACGAATCACAAAACTGGAACGCGTGTAACTTTATCACTGTGTGGCGGGAAGACATTGCTGTCGTGATGCAGGGGCGAAATTGTCACTGCTTTGGCCAGAGTTTGATAATTTCACGTTCCCAGACGGCGGCCAGGTTCGCTTCGCCCTGCACGGTCAGATGAATGACGTCACCCAGCATCTCAGTCGTCGGCGGGATCTCATTGTAC
This sequence comes from Fuerstiella sp., assembly GCA_029941865.1. GTDB lineage: Bacteria > Planctomycetota > Planctomycetia > Planctomycetales > Planctomycetaceae > Fuerstiella. Next base: position 706 of record JAPYTO010000423.1, read on the forward strand.
GCATCAATAAACGGGATGTCGTTCGTGGTCGCAAACTGCTGCAACGTGTCATGTAACCAAAGGCCGAGTACAATGGCCTGATCTGCAGCGAAGCCGTGTCCTGCCAAATACGGCTTTGCAGCCTCGCTGATCCCCGGATGAGCGAGCATTACCTGTGAACAGATCATCACGTCTGCTCCTGATCGCTGGATCCGCAATACGCTCGACTGCAGTGTCTCCAGAAACAGACGGGTTCCGGCTTCAGTTGGCTGGCTGCCCAAATGCGGTGAAGGATTGAATTCCGCCGTTCGGTTCAGCAGTTTGTGGGCGACGAGTCCGTACAACGTCGACTGCGCGGCCATTCTTTCCATGGCTGAGGTGCACGAGCCCAGTCCGACAATATTGACGTCCGGTGTTTCGTTCAGCAGATAGACCAGATCGTTCCAGCCCAGATAGAGAATTACATGATCCGGCTTGAGCGGCGAGATATGGCTGTCATAGCGGTGGCCGCTCTGGATCAGATTGTACCCGGGAACTCCGCCGTTGATGACCTCGACAGTATACCCGTTGGCACGGAGACGATCTTCCAGCACTCGACACGCTTCTTCGCCGTCGCTGACCAGATAGCCGAAGACCGACGAACCACCGATGACCGCGATCCGCCGCGTGCCGTGCGGCTTTGCCTTGGTAATGGCTGGACCGCGCAGCCCAAACGGGTTTGTTGAGATTCTCCTGACGCCGGACTGAAAACGATGGTTCTCCGCAAGTGTGTACCCATTCAATGGCTCCGGCACCAGCAGGGTGGTGCCGACGGCGTAGCAATTTGGCGTCCAGCCACGATAGAACACATAGCCCCGGACAACGACTTCGGCGGCAACCAGCGACGCCAGGGTGCTGAGCGAAAGAACTGCGCAGCAGATCAGCCAGCGCCGTCGCGTTCGCGTTCGCCGAGGGACAGCGCTGTGGCTGCCTGGTTCGTCAGCTGTGGTTGCTTCCCTAAGGCTAAGGCGTTCCGGTATCGCGGCCCGAAGTTGCGGTCAACCGTGGACCGTCACCGCGTCCCTGTGTCCACCCTTCCAGTGACTTCAGCGTTCTCAGGCCGCGCAGAAAGTAGAGGTCCTCCAGCGACTGCAGGTGGTCGTCGAAGGCCGCCTGCGCCGACGGTTTCCATTTTTCCTGATCGATGGAGATGAGATTCAGACTTCGCAGCCTGTCGATGACGGATAAGGCGATCGCCTGATTGCTTCGGAACGACGGGTGAATATGATCGACCAGCACAGAGTCACCCACGATGTCGCGTCGAGCTTTTTTCTGCAGCAATTGATGGATGTCGAGTAACGGAATGTCGTTGTTCTCCGCAACGCCGGACATCATGGCGCGCAGCCCGGACGTCATTCTCAACGGGCAAACGTCTTCGTCCCTGGCACGCTCGAACGCTGCAGCGGCATCATGGAATCTGCCGTGGGGCAAATAGGCCTGTCCCAGTTGATACCACGAAAACGCAAACCGGTCGTCCACTGCGGTGATCTGTTCAAGTAAAGCGATGGCTGCATTCATTTCCGTTTTCTGCAGGTGACCCGCAGTCTTTAGATCAGTCGTAATCTGTTGGCGCGTCACGTCGTCAGTTTGTGCGGAGAATTCAGACTTGAACGGCGGACAGTTCTGCAGGTTTGACGGAGGACACATCAGCAGCAGTGGAACGCCCGCCTGCCTGGACATGTCGATCGTGCGTTGCAGGTTTTGACCAAACGTCTCAACGACCTGATCAGCATGCAGTGCGGCGCGTGAGTACGCTTCCAGTCCGCCCTGATGATCCAGCAACGCGTCGACTTCTTCCGCCAGAACTGAGTCGTGACTCCGCCGCCGGCCGACCATATCCGGCTCAACCGCCCCGCCCATTGCATCCTGCAGCAGACGAAAGCTGTTCAGTCCGCGAAGTCGGCGATATGTTTTCGCCACAATTGGCGCCGCGGAAATCACTTCGGCGTAGGTAATGCATTCCAAAAACTCGTTGTGCCCCGTGCAGACAATATACAGGTCCGGTTTGTATCGGAGACATTCCTGCATGATCGGCAGCAGCCGATAACTGGCATACGACACTCCTCCGCAGTTGATAACTTCCCAGCGTTTCGAGGGAACGGCATGTTTCAGGCCGATTTCCAGAAACGTGCCGAACGCTGTTGGCAGGGAATATGGTCTCCCCTGCACCGTTGAACCACCAAAGACAAAGATGCGGAATTCATTGGGCGGCTTCTGAACGGCAAACGATTCATCGGCAAAAAAACTGCGGCGATCCTCAGCGACGTGAAAGCGCTGACCGCTGTCGTCGCGCCTGAACAGCGGACGAACAGCGGCGAATTCGGCAAACGCATCATTCGCTGGACGATCAGCGCCCCAACCGGCGATCCGGCAGGTCATTTCAAACAGCGGCAGTACAGCGAGCCCCAGCAACACAGCCGCGCAACGAAACAGCAGTTTGCGATTTTTCGGCATATGGACTTCCAACCAACAGAATTACTGGCGTGGTGCTGCCAGACAGAATAAAACAGGAGCTCTGTGGGTGCAAAGCGGAAGCAGCAGAATCGCGTTGCAACCCACAAATTCGCGCCACATGAAGCGTCACGGTCGTTCGCATCACTCGGAACGCTGAACCTCCGCTGCACGTGCAACGGCGTTGCCAAACCTGCTAACCTTAATCCTCCCGGAATCAATCATGCCGAACCGCACTCACTCTCTTCTGTTATGTGTTCTGGCGACCCTGGGGTCTCAGGCAGTGGCCGAAAACTGGCCCGGCTGGCGAGGACCACGTGGTGACGGAACTTCAATGGAAACCATTGTTCCAACATCATGGAACGGAGAAACCGGCGAGAACGTGGCGTGGAAAGTAGCGGTTCCCGGCGTGGGTCACGCATCGCCGGTCATCTGGCAGAACCGCATCTTCCTGGTCAGCTGTCTTGAAGAGGAACAGAAGCGAGTTTTGATTTGTCTTGATCGCGCCTCCGGCAAAACCCTGTGGCAGAAGACAGTGGTCGCATCGATTCTAGAAACAAAACATCGACTCAACAGCCATGCATCCGGTACACCCGCAACCGACGGCAAAACAATTTACGTAACATTTCTTGCGGCCGACGGACACGAAGTCCCTGCCCCGAACGTCGGCAAGGCCCGCCCTGTCACACCGGGCGTAATGGTTGTCGCCGCTTATGACTTTGACGGTAACAGGTTGTGGGAAGTTAAACCCGGAGAATTCACCAGCGTGCACGGCTTCTGCAGTGCGCCGGTAATCTACAGGAATCTGCTGATCGTCAATGGTGATCACGATGGAGATTCGTACGTCGTTGGCCTGGACCGGTCCACGGGGAAAACAGTTTGGAAGACGTCCCGGGAGCACAAGACCCGCAGCTACTGCACGCCTATCATCCGAGACGTGGCCGGCAAGACTCAAATGGTCATGACGGGCAGCAAACGAATTGTCAGTTTTGATCCGCAAACCGGCAAGCAGCATTGGCGGGTCGAAGGTCCGACCGAGCAGTTCGTTTCATCAATGGTTTTCGACGGCAGTAAGTTCTACATGACGGCTGGTTTTCCGACTCACCACGTGATGGGTATCAGGCCAGACGGTTCCGGCGACGTGACGGACACACACGTGGCGTGGCACAGCACTCAGGCCAAGTGCTACGTACCGTCACCCGTAATTGTGGGCAGACACCTGTTTGTGGCCGACGACCGCGGTACGGCGAACTGCTTCGACACCGAAAGCGGAGAACGCCTGTGGCAGGACCGACTTGGCAATCACTTCAGCTCTTCACTGATCACAGCGAACGGTCTGGCCTACTTTACGGCGGACGACGGGACCACCAAACTCGTACGTCCCGGACCACAACTGGATGTTGTGCAGGAAAATTCACTGGGAGAATTTACGTTCGCCTCACCGGCCATCTCCAACGGACAGCTGTTTATCCGAGGCGAAAAACATCTGTTCGCTATCGGTCAGGCAACGTCGGTCGTGGCGAATTGACGTCTTCAGGATCCCTCTATGGGGCATCCGCGCTTTCGAGAGTATGTCCCAACCCGTTCCACCCC
>JAPYTO010000424.1 GCA_029941865.1 Fuerstiella sp.
CAGCTCATCATGATCGACGCTTTTGATCGACCGGGGCGCTTCTGCCACTGCGATGGCTGCATCGCGCTTGAGAAGCGTTATCAGTCTCCCGGCGGCCCGCTGTTCGACTATCTCATCGAGCTGTGCAACGCGCTGAAGCTCGAACACCCGGAGACGCGAGTGAAGACGCTGTCTTATCGCCGCAGCCAGACGCAGATTCCGCCGCGCCTGCCCGAGGGCGAGAAACTGCCAGAGAACCTCGTCATCACCTTCGCGCCGATTGAGGACTGTTACTTTGCCGACTGGACGCATCCTGACCCGAAGATTCAGGAAACGTTTCAGCATCTGAAGGACTGGGCTGCGATCACCGCGCCGAAAAACCTCTGGGCGTGGATGTATCCCAATCCCTGGGGCACGGGCCACGAGATGCCTGTCGGCAATGTCGAGCGGACCATCACCAACATGCAACTGATGCACAAGGTCGGGGTGCGAGGAATCTTCCTTGATCACCACGGTACTAACTCACGCAGCGGCTGGAGCGAGCTGCAGGCGTTTCTTGTGTTGAAACTCTCGCAGGACATCGAGGCGGACACCGACGCGCTGATCGCCGAGTTCACCGACAACGCCTTTGGCCCGGCCGCTCCGCAGATGCGGCAATATCTCGCGGAACTCGAAACCGCCCGCAAGGCGATGACCAGCCTGCCGCCGCAAGTCGGTTACAAGTCCCGCAATCTCGACGACCGCACGTTTCCCTACCTGACGCCCGCGAATCTGCACCGCTGGCAGCAGTTGTTCGAGAACATGGAAACCGCCACCGCGTCCCTGCCGGTCGAGCGGGCCAACGTGCGGTCGCAGCGCCGTGAGTTGGACATCGCGACGCTTTGGAAATGGTTCGACCTGCGCGCCGACTGGCCTGACGTTTACACCGATCATCGGAAAGTCGCCGAGCGAATCCTCGCCGCGAACAAGGCGAAAGCGCCCTCCGGAGTCGCTCCCGCCTGGTCACTCGGCGACCCACTCATCGCCCACTTTGTGACCCTGATCGACGCGGGCGGCGAAAATCCGTTGCCCGCGGACTTCGACGGCATCGCCCGCGACCGCATCCGCACCTTCCTCCCCAGAAACGGGGCACGGGGCAAGATAAAACGCAGTGTCAAAGACCCCGAAGCCGCCTTCGGCACGGCCACCGTGGTGGACCAGCCACAAGTCCCATTCCAATGCGGCTTCAGCGAGTGGAAACCCGGCGTGCCGAAAGTCGTCACGCACGGCCCGCGCCTCAAAATCGAGCGTGACCAGATAACGCCGGGGCAGTATCGGCTTTACCCGCTCGGCGAGATCGACCTGACCACCGACGACAGCATGATCTGGTTCGGTCGCAGTTGGCAGACCAGCCTGAGAGTCGGCTCGCAGTTGTATTTTCCCGGTGAAGTCAACCACTGGAAAGCGTGGGTGTCCCTCAAGTTCACCGGCCCCAACTACGGTGGTGAGGGTGAAAATCTGGTGCTGTGTGACCGGGTGATTCTGGTGAAATCGAACAACGACCCGTAACCCAAACCGACGGTCCTGAAAAACGGCGACTGGCTGCTGCCTGTGGGCTTATGGCGAGACAACACCAACGTACCGAACGTCAAATTCGATGCCGAGGAACTCGAGCCGTACACGATCGAGATGCTGACTCACGACCTCGGCGACGAGCATGGTTCCAACGTGTGTCGATCATGTCGGACGACGACGGAGCGACGTGGAAAGGCGGGCTGCTACTGGATGAACGAGAGTCGTCGTATCCCGACGATCGGCGGGCCGAAGACGTAGCCAAAATGCATAGTCTTGACTGCCGAGTATGCCACTGGCTCCGCCAGTGCTTCATCCAGCGGTATGATGTCCGTATGACTGAAACGCATCGGAAACGTATACGACATCCCCACGGTACCGACGTGACCGCCCCGCCGGTGGTTCTGTTGCGGCAATGTCTGCTGGACGAGGTACAGGTCACGCCGCCAACGCTCCGCGCCGCCCTGCGACAGATGGGGCGAAATGGCGATGAGGATCGCCTGGAGGGTTCCGTCATCAAGTTGCGTCGTGGACGATTCGGCGAAGTCTTTCAGGAGGTCGTAGAAGCGGCGTATCTGGAATGTGCCGTTGGCTGGGAGGCATACAATACTGCTATGCGCGATTTCGTCATGGAAGCCGTTTTTTTTGACCAGCCGCAGGAATTCTCGTCGGAAGTGGCGGCGACACCGGGCAGCTGGCTGCGTTCCGCAGACCGCTTGCCGCAGATCCGGGCCGCGCTGGCCTGCATGCGGTTGGCGTACTTGAATCGTAAGGTGGCCGATGAAGATCGCGCGGCTCTCGACCGGCAATGGCAACCGCTCCGCGATGCCTCGGCCACATGCTGACTGTGGAAGATCCGCCGCTGGCTGCGGCCTGGGCTCTGGCCTGGACCGGCGCGGCGAGACTGCCCGCAACGCCGCCCGCCCTTGAGGTCTTTCGCGCGCTGTTCCAGCTCTGGCGCGAGTCCGACTCCAGCGAAGTCCGGCGGTTCGCCGCCTGGGCGTTTTCCGAACAACCGTTGCTGTCGCGAGATGCCTTCGCCCACGACACCTGGGGCGACTGCGATGCCTGGCTGGAACAATGCGCGAGCGGCAGCCCCAAGCAAGTCGCTGCCGCGCTGGTCGTCGCCTGGTATCGGCGTCGTCCCTGGAGCGATGCCGAGCTGGCCACAAAAGTGCAGGAGAAGAAAGTCCTCTGGAGTGGTCCCACTGCCGACGAACTGCTCGACGCACTTGGCGAGCCTACTATCCCGAATAAGCGACTCCACATGCGCACCGACAACTGTGCTATACACCGATGCAATCCGGATCAAACTCTGCGGCCCTTTGCGTCTCCACGAACTCGGCGTCAAATCTACGACCGTCGCCTATTTTGCAACGCTGTTTTGTAGGGCCGATCGACACGGTCGATTTCAAGGCGAACGCCGAAACCGTCATTCGAATCACGAACGCAGACACTGCCGGATTTGTAATCCTGGACGCTCTGCAACTGCTGCCCATCAAACCGGAGTTGAAAACCAATGAATAGATTAGTTACAGCAGGAGTGGTGGCCGCGTTGTCTTTGCTTCTCTCGCCGATCACGACTTCCGCGGCGCGGCCGCATAGCGGTCAAGCGGAACGCTTGCCAAACGTGCTGATGATCTGCATTGACGATTTGAACGACTGGGTCGGCTTCCTTGGAGGCCATCCTGAAGCGGTTACTCCTCACGTGGATGCGCTGGCAAAGCGGGGCCGAAATTTCGCCAACGCCCATTGCGACGTGCCGGTCTGTTCAGCCTCACGAGCCAGCGTGATGTCAGGAGTCGCGGCGACGACGCACGGCAGCTATGAACTCGGACCCCGATACGAGGAGTTGCCCGCTCTCAGTAACGTTCCCACGATTCAGCGATACTTCAAAGACAATGGTTACTACACCCTGTCAGGCGGAAAGGTGTTGCACCATGGTTTTCGTGGAAGGTTAGCCGGTGACATTGACCGGTCACTCGGCCGAAAGAAAAGTCCTGCGCCTCCGAAACCGTTGAACCGTCCCGCTGACTGGAGCAAAGCCTGGGATTGGGGGAAGTACCCGGAAAACGATGCCGAGATGGCTGAATTCCAACTGGCGAAGAAGGCAGCCGAAACGCTGCAGGAAGATTTTGACAAACCGTTCTTCATGTCGGTCGGCTTCTTTCGCCCTCATGTTCCGCTGTATGTTCCGCCGAAGTGGTTTGATCTCTACGAGGCCGATTCGTTCACGCTGCCACGAAACCCGAAGTCGGACCTCGATGATCTTCCGAAGAACTTTCTCAGCATCGACAACTATGCGGTTGCTCCGACACATGCCGAAGTCATCAAGCACGGTAAGCGACGAAGTCTGACGCACGCCTACCTGGCGTCCATCAGTTTTGTCGACCATTGTGTGGGGATCGTTTTGGATGCCCTGAAATCCAGTCCCCATGCCGAAAATACCCTGATCGTCTTGTGGAGCGATCACGGATTTCACCTGGGTGAGAAACAACACTGGGCCAAACGCACGTTGTGGGAAGAATCCACGCGCGTTCCACTTTTGTTCGCCGGTCCGGGAATTAAGGCTGGGGACGCGTGCCCCGAGCCAGTCAGTTTGTGGCCGCTCTTTCTGACCGAGGCTCCGTGAGCCGCGGAGACTGCGGAGTTCGAGCGGTTGGTCAAACACCTGGAACAGAATATGATGGGATCGTTTTCGATAGCGGAAGACGCAATCTGGAATCTGCACAACCAGGAAACGTTAACGCCAGGTACCTCGTCGAGTGAGCTTTTATCATGAATACAAAATTCAATCGCCGTCATATTCTTCGCGGAACGGGAGCGCTGATTGCGCTGCCCGCGCTGGAGTCTATTGGATTCCGGCGGTTCGCTTTGGCTGCGGATTCAGCGCCCGCCACTCCTCCCAAACGCATGGTCTTCCTCGGTTTCGGTTTTGGTGTGACCCAGGAAACCTGGTTTCCCAATGTCGAACAAACCGGGGCCGAATACGATCTGTCTGAGGGCCTCGCCCCTCTGGCTCGTCACAAGGCGGATTTCACCGTCGTACAACGGTGCTCGAATCAATTCAGTAACGAAGCGCACTGGGGCAGCACGTTTTGGCTCACGGGCGCGAATCGCTTTGCCGTTGCTGGACAGAATATGTCCAACAGCATCTCCGCCGATCAGGTGGCGGCTCAGCAGCTTGGGCAGGACACGCGTTTTGCCTCGGTGCAGCTTGGCAGCCC
>JAPYTO010000425.1 GCA_029941865.1 Fuerstiella sp.
TAAGTGTCGACCATAAATCAGGTCAAACGGACTGCGCCGCCGCATTTCGTTCCTGGTTGCGCGGGCGTATCTCCACTCGCGGATTCTGCGAGTACCGAAGGCAGGGGTCTTCACAATGTTGAAATTGCGGCCCACACCATAGCACGCGTAGTCATCAACTTCATCCGCCCCCGGACGCGAAAACAGCGTGACGTCATGCCCCGCGTCGGCGAAGGCTCTGCACATCTGCATCACCTGAATGCTGTTCGCTTTGCACGACGGTATCGTCGAGTCGGAGAGGTAGGCAATGCGCATCGATTTGAACGCCATGATTCCGGGCGAGGATCGCTTCTCTGAGACAACCGCCGTACGCAGAGACATGAGATGGCGGAGTGGAGAATCCTTTCTTGGGACGGCTCAGAATAGCGGAGGGCAGTCTCTTCTGATAGGCGTGTTTCAGGATGCCCTTGAGGCGTTTTCCATCGTAGCGGACGCTTTCCGGCAACGAAAACGCAAATTCGATCAAACGTCGGCTAAGGAATGGCACACGTACTTCCAACGAAGCTGCCATGCTGGCCCGATCCACTTTCGTCAGAATGTCGTCCGGCAGATAGGTATGAAAATCAAGGTACTGCAAACGTGTCAGCACGGGCAGATCCGCTCTCCAGTGCTGCCGATAATGCCAGCAATCGTCATAGTCGTCATCGATCTCAAGCAGACGGGCATACGCCTGTTTTCGGCCCGCTGTCATGCCTCCCATCAGCCGGACATATAGAGACAATGGATCTGTCGTCGCCATCGCTGCCGCACCAACGACCTTTCTTCGCAGAGTGCCAATCGGCAGCGCGGCGTGTGTCCGGTCGAGCCATTTTGATGGCCCGGGCAGTCGGGTCGCCCCCATGCGCATCAGTCGCACGAAACGACGGTACCACTTGTAACCACCAAAGAGCTCGTCACCACCATCGCCCGAGAGAGCCACCGTCACAGATTTTCGAGCGAAACCAGACAGGTGATGTGTGGGAAATGCAGACGTGTCCGCAAATGGCTCGTCGTACAGACTCTTCAGTTGCGACAACTGTTCGTCAACGTCGACCTGACGAAAGGTAACTTCTCGGTGATCGGTTTCAAGTCGTTCGGCAACCTCCCGCGCGAAGTGAGTCTCTGAATACTCTGCGACATCGAAACCCACCGAATACGTCTGCAGGCTGTCGGCGTAATCGGCAGCCGTTGCGGCAACAATGCTGGAATCAATGCCACCACTCAGAAAACACCCCACCGGCACATCGGCCACCAACTGGTCACTGACCGATTGCTGCATGAGGTCCGTGAGTTCCGCCACAACGTCCGCGATTTCGGCAGCCGGACGGAGTTTCGTTGGCAGTTCCCAATACCGATATTGCCGGATGAGCGATTGTTTCCCCACATCGAATAGCAGGCATGTGGCCGGAGGCAGCTTAAAGACGTTTTGATACAGCGACTTTGGTGCCGGAATATAGCCGTACGTCAAAAAGTCATAGAGTGCCGTGTTGTCGATGTGGAACGACAGGTCGTCAGACAACCCCTCAATCGCTTTCAATTCAGAAGCAAAGCCGAAGTTGGTCCCGTCCCACAGATAGTACAGCGGCTTGATCCCGGCACGGTCTCGGTAGAGCAGAACCTGGTCACAGCGGCGATCGTAAATTGCAATCGCAAACATTCCGTCGACGCGGTCGACGAATTCCGGCCCCCATTGCAGATACGCATTCAGCACAACTTCCGTATCACAATGCGTCCTGAAGTGATGACCCAGGAGCTGAAGTTGTGACCGCAACTCTCGATAACCGTAGATCTCGCCGTTAAACACAAGGCAAACGCGTTCGTCCGGCGACGACATTGGCTGGTCAGCCGCATGCGAGGTGTCGACGACGGCAAGTCGGGTGAAGCCCAACGTTATTAGGCCGACGTTCAGAATCTGCTCTGCGTCGGGTCCGCGATGTCTCAGCGACCTGACCGCCGCGTCGTATCGCCACGATGGATTATTTCCGCCAATCAGCCCGCACATAGTTTACGATTTTCCATTGCGAATCAACTGCTCACCCGACGACAGACAATCGACGAAAATTGGATGAGCCGCCCATGATTCATGCTGCGGACATCGCATGGGATTTGTATTCGCCGTCGCTCAGAAAACGGGACAGGCCCGCTGCCTGAAGGGCCGAAACGAGATCGTCGTAGTTGCCGATGACTTCAGACAGGTCTGCCGGACTTCGTTTGGAGTGAGATGTCGTGACCAACTGCGAACCACAATCCAGATGTTGAAAAACGCGATCGCAGGTCAACTGATGGCAGTTCGCCCAAAGGAGGTCCTCTTCGTAGTTGAGCGAAAGATGAGGCAGGTCTCGCATGACGTCAAACTCTGTCTCCTGGGCAGACACTCTTTGCGTGACATTCTCCACGACAGCGTTGCAATTGAGATGGAAGGTCTGCCCCTGCAATGGATTCACCACAGTATCGCGATGGCGTCCTCGCGTGTGAGCGATCGAACTTGAGATTGCAGAGCGAAACGCGTTGCTTCGATGCAAATGGATCACGTATCCCCCACTACGGGTTAAGTCCTCGAAGAAAGCGCGAGGTTCAAGTCCTTGAGTTTGAAGTTCTGTTAGTGACACTTTGAAACCATGAATTTTCCAACGATGACGCAGGCGGTGACCGCGCAGATAAAACCTGGGAGCGACCATGGCCGGGACAGCATTCGGGTGCAGCAATTCCCCGTCGACATGAAGTTCGCTGTGCGAGTTGAGCAAATCGACCAGCAAGTGACTTCCACTCCTGCCACCGCAAAGAATGACAAAGTGGGGTTTCTTTCGCGGAAGCAAATGAATCATGGCCATTGAATAACCCATCCAGGCCCTGACGCGTTTCTTGACTATCGCCGGCACGTATTGAGTCAGGTTTATGCCATGCTTCCGATCCACTGCTTAGCCCCTGTTCAGGTTCTGTGTCAGTTCGCTGAGCGAACATTTTTTCTTCGTGAGTTCCTGTTCGATGGGACACAAAACAGGCTTTAGGCGGCGGCACGTTCGGTGGCCCGAGTGACCTCGGTCAGGAGTGCCTCCCAACGCGGAATGGTTGCCTCAAGACCGAATTTCCGACGAACACCCTGCTGTGCCCGAATCGACATGTCGGCGCGGAGTTCGTCGTCGCTCAATAAACGAATGATAGCCCTGGCCACGGCATCCGGTTCGCCGGGGTCCGTCAGCAGTCCTGTTTTCCCATGCTGAATAATCTCCGCCGGCCCAAACGAACTTCGTGTGGAAACGACCGGAATTCCAAGAGCCTGCGCCTCCAGCACGTTGTTAGGCAACCCTTCGTAATCGCTCGTCGCTACCGCCAGGGTCGCGGCTTTCAGCAGAGGAAAGATATTCTCTCGAAACCCAATCATGCGAACATGCGGCCTGAGATCATACTTTTCAACCAGACGCTCAATCTTTCCTCGCAATGGACCTTCGCCACAAATCCAAAGCTTGGCCTGTGAATGCTGCCGAACAATGCGAAACGCTTCAAGCAGTACATCAGGACGTTTATGGGCCTTCAACCGAGCTGAGTAGAAAAGGTTGGGAACATCGGTGTCGATGACTTCCGGCCATTCTGCCTGAGAGAGACGCTCAATCCGATTGATGTCAATCGGATTCAACAGGACTCGCATACGGCCACGAGCACAGGCGAATGTGGTCTGAAAACATTCCGACAGGCCGTGGGAGTTGGCCACGAACATATCGGCTCGAGGATAAACTCGTTTGAGCCATTGTTTCCGGCAACGCCCTCGAAACGAGTGAAACAGGAATTTGGGGTTGTTACTGGTTCTGGCAATCCAGACCGGCTGCGACCTGGCGGATCGCAGGGCTTCGCCCACAAACATTCCCAAATAGTCCATGATGCTGATCACCACGTCGGGCTGAATCCGGTCAATCGTTTCCGCCAGCCGGCGAACGGTCCGTCGGGCGGACACAGGCCCCCGATGCCCCAACGTCGAAACTTCAACATCTGCAGCCAATGGATAGGCGATTTCATCACGGAACAGGCACAATGAGGGCTGAAACCGTGCGCGATTCAGGTGCTGCAGCAGCGTGCTGGCAAAGCGTTCCGCTCCACCTCCGCTGAGGGTACCACTGACCAACAGCACACGGACGGGCGGCGACCCCGATGACGAGTGCGATGCCGACAGATCGACCGAATGTGCACCAACGATGGAGTCAGATGGATGCACAGTTGTAGATCTTCGTGAATATGGACGCGTGACAGAGTTCTCTGAACTCAACATTTATCAAAATCTGTTTTTTTGTGTCAATGGAAGATTCAAACCTTCGTGTGCTCATGAGGCGGAAATCCGACATGTTTCGCCCCCATCGAGTTACGGCCATTCGATGGCGATCCGCGCCCTGATCTACCGGGATTCTCGAACAAACACTCTGTGTAGTGGCTGGAGTCAACTTTATCCTCCATGTCGACTATGCCGCCAGATCGTCACGCTCCACAGACGGCGTCTCACCCGGCCGATTTGAATCGACCTCAGGGTTTGCAACTTCCGAGCCATCCTCTGGCAACTCAGTGAAAATACGAAGTTCGGGAGAGCTGGTTTGGTCCGATGTGGATACCACGTTAGTTGCCGTAAAAGGTGAGGACACCAGTTTCACTAACACAACAACCGCGGTTTTTACAATCAGAGAAAGATCAAGCCGTTGCGACCAGGTATTGATGTACTTCAGGTCTCGCTCAACGCGACTCTGGACGCAATTCC
>JAPYTO010000426.1 GCA_029941865.1 Fuerstiella sp.
GGCTGGCCAATTTTGCAGGTGCTAACTGCTCTCGATCGATGTAACCGGAGCGTGCAACCGTTACTGAACAGATTCGGAAAAACGACCGCGACCAGCCATTCCACAGCGCGCGGCGGACATATGCAGCCGTAATGCAGGAACATCGGTAGTCGGAATCACGGACCTTCTGCGGATCGCTTCCTCAAAAACGTTCCGCCTGCAACGAGTATCGTGCGTCCGTACTGCGAAGTGGCACTAAAGTTTTCTAATAGTGCTTGTGGCGGGGCCGCAACATACTCAAACATGTAACGCTGATTTACCCCGAAGTACGGTATCGGATCGTTCCAATGCCACTCACCGAACCAGACAATCTGTTTCCGTTGCCGTTCACGGCCTTTGAGCGATTCCTGCTGGCCGATGAATCCACTGACTATCCGATGATGTTCTATTTGCAGGTTCGCTTGAAGGGCCTTGTTGACCGGAACGTCATGAGATCAGCAGTCGATGAGGCATTGGGTCGACACCCACTTCTTTGCAGCCGAGTCGAAACGAGCAATCGTGGCGGACACTGGGTCTGGGCGGGAAGTGAGATTCCGAAACCAGACTGGGATCATGAACGATGGATGGCGGAAGAGCCCTGGCGACAGCCGATTGATCTGACAACGAATATCGGATTGCGAGTGTGGGGCGAACAAGGCTCCGATCACGCGACGATCACTTTGCAGTTTCACCACGCCTGTTGCGACGGAATTGGGGCGGCTCAGTTTCTCGAAGATGTTGCCATTGCGTACGCACGGCACCATGCAGCGTCAACCGGAGCGGAAGCAGAACTGCCGGAACTACGGCCCATCAATCTGGAATTACTAAAAAACAGAAACCGTGCCGAAGGACGACGGGTCGCTAACGTGTCGGGGTCAATCGTTCGTCGCATTCGTATCGTGATGAAGTACACGATTCGCTATCTGCGGCAAATAAAATTACCGCTGCTTGCGAAAGCGACAGTCGATGAAGGCGAACGCCAACTCGGTCTTGGTCTGCTGTCACTGAAGCTGACACGTGCCGAAACCCGCGGGCTGAGAGACGCAGCAAAGCAGCACAACGCGTCGCTGAATGACCTGCTTGTGCGAGAATTGATGGTGACCGCACAGGCGTGGAATTCGAATATTCCCAATGAACAACCGAGGCTCCTGAGATGGAAGCAGCCCACATTCTGTGTGCTCGTGCCCATCAGCCTGAGAGGTCCGTCTGATGGTGAATTGCCAGCATGTAACGTTGTCAGTTACATCTTTATGGCGAGACCTGTGATGTTAGTCGCCCGTCCCGACGAATTACTGATCAGCCTTCGCGACGAGATGCAACTAGTCCACCAGCATCAGGCAGGGTGGATGTTCATCCAGGCGATCGAGGCCATGGAAAGAATCCCTGGGATGCTGCGTCTGATCATGAGGCGAACCCGTAAAAGTTGCATGAGCACAATCGTGCTGTCTCACATGGGAAATATGTTGAATGCTATCGGCAGCCGTCTGCCAAAGCGGGATGGCCGCATTCAGATGGGCAATGTGCTGGTTGAAGACGTCTGCGGCATTCCGCCGATTCGTCAGGGAACGGCAGCAGCGTTTTCCACAATTATGGTCAGTGGTTGTCTTTCGATTACCATGCGTTGTTGCCCGGAACGCTATACCCAGGCCGACGCGCAGGAATTGCTGAATTCGTTCCTGGAATGCCTTAGACAGACCGCGACGCCGACCAGCCCACCACCGGAAGGCTCAGCCCAAGCGCACGTATCCCGCTCGGTATAGTGTACGGTTGAGCACTCGCTCGGCGCTGTGATCGAGATTTTTGCGTCACCTGATTGCAGGATGCGACAAAGTCAGGAGTCCGCGCCGAGCTTGACATCGACGTCGCCGATTCAGCGGATAATGCTCCGTCTATCGACGAATTCTATGCAAAGGAGCCCAATCGAGATTCGGCACTTGCAGGCCACGCGACCACTGCAGTATTCTCAAATTACCCAGACTATCGGTTTGTGGACCTTGGCACGATCGACTTGTGATGATTTGCGGAGTTGATTCAGGATTCGAACGACGGGCACATTCTCCTGATTTATGGAAGCTCACGTACCACTGGATGACTTGGCGATGTCTGACACAGATCACATCTTTCCTCTGTCTCTGTCGAATTTCGAGCACTACGCATTTCGCGACGATTCGCCCGAGCACCCGATGGTCATTGTCCTGCGGACGCCGTTTGAGGGGACACTTGATGAGTCAGCGTTCGAGTATGCTCTGCGAGAAACGCTGCTCGACAACCCGCTGCTGCGTGCTGTGATCGACGACTCGGGATGGCGGACGAAATGGCGATTGTTGAAAGACCACGAGCCGTCGATCACCATTGTCAAATGTGATCGCGAATTCCCGCCGGTCAATTGCCGTCCCAGGTGGATCAATCTGGCTCAGCAATCGGGCGTGGTGTTTGACCTGCGGCTGTGTGCCACGCGGGGTGTACTGATTTCCTACTTTCACCATGCGTGTACCGACGGCATTGGAGCAATTCGTTTTCTCGGGGATGTGTTCGCTCGCTACGGTCAACTGACCGCCACGAGTGAAGATGACCGACCGACGGTCCGGCGGCCTGATCCGACCGTGCTCCTGAAACGCGGCTCCCTGCACATGCCCGGTGATCGGCGTGAACGGAGCGCCCCCATTGTTCACACGCTTTTGGAAACGTGCCGACTGCTGTTTAGAAAAAACTATCGGTTCCGGAGGCATTCGCCGTTGCCCGTCGCGAAAGAGGAAGTTGAGAACATTGTCCATACAGAGGTGCTGCCACGTGCAATCGTGAAGCAGCTGAAGAAGTGGGTGGCCGCCCGGGGAGTTTCGATAAACGATTTGTGCATGATGGTTTCTCTGCAGCAGATGGCAGACTGGTCTGCCGCCGCCCCCACCGCGCGACCCAACGATCTGTTTCGCATTTTGATGCCCGTCAGCATGAGAACCCCTGATCATGACGAGATCTCAGCTGCCAATGTCGTGAGCTACGTTTTTCACAGTTATCGTCGTCATCAGATTCGGCAGACCCAGTCGCTGTTGGCAGCCATTCACCACAAGTCTCACCAGATGCTTAACAGGAACGAGGGTGCGGCGATGCTGCGGGGGTTTGCCCTGACTCGCTGGGTTCCGGGCCTGTTTGGCCTGTCACGGAAACTTCAGCCGGACTTCGCGTCGGCCGTGATTACCAATGTGGGCGAAGTGCGCCGGTTGTTCGAAAATCGATTTCCGTTGAAGCAGGGAAGGGCCGTCGCCGGCAATGTCATCATTCAAAGCATCGACGGTGTCGCGCCGGTTCGATCGAACACGAATATTACAATTGCGTTTGGTACGTATGGCGGCGAGTTGTTCATCCATCTGAACAGAAACACGCGTTTATTCTCCAAGGCGGAAGCTGAGGAACTGTTGGCGAAGCTCGCCGATCGTCTGGTGGCGCTCGTGCAGACTTCCGATGCGCGTATTCCGGACGGTGTTTCGTCTGTACAAAAGGCCGCTCGAAATCAGGGGCCCGTGTCGCCGACACGAGAACTTCCCGTTGGTGCTTCCGATCCTCAGGTTCACATGTAGGCTGAAGACGTGACGTCGTTTCCGCACCGTGTCCGATTCCGGCTGTAAGCCGATCCTGCTTCTCATTCTGTGGTGAGCCCTTTGTCATTGAAAAACTTCTCAAGATGCCTTGCATTTCCGATTGTCGCCTGCGGCGGTCAGTGGTGGTGGATGGCGCATTACGCCCCGACAAACATAATAGCTTCTGCTGTCTGGATTCCACTGCTGACGTTCGCCTGGTTTTGCATTGGAGGAACGTCCCATGAGATCGTGCATGGAAATCTGATCATCAACAAGACGCTGGGAACTGCGATCGGACGAATTATCGGTACGGTCCTGGGCATTCCGTACACCGTGTACAAGGAAGTACACATGAGGCATCACGCCTATCTGAATACCCCGCTGGACTGGGAAATGTGGCCTTATGGTGACCCGGATGTGTCGCTGCGATTTCGCCGCATCTTTGTGTGGTGCGACATCCTGTTCGCGATTGTCCTGACTCCGTTCATCTGGGGACGCATCTGTTTTAGCCCCAGGTCGCCTGTCGCACCGAAACTTCGCCGCACGATGCGGCTGGAGTATCTGGCCATCGCAGTTTTCTGGTTCGGCGTCATTGGAAGCTGTATTTATGTCCATCGAAGCGGAATATTTCTGTTTCGCCCGGAACACTGGATTTTCGCGGCTCCTCCCCTCCTTGCGACAATGGGCAATGGTTTAAGGAAGTTAATGGACCACGTCGGTACGAGCAGCTTCGATCCATTCCATGGCACGCGCACTGTCGTCGGCCAAAACTTTATCACCAAAACTCTCTCCTACTTCAATTTTGACCTGTCAATCCACGGTCCACACCATCGTTACCCCAAACTTGATCACTCACTGTTGAAGAGACGCATGACGGAAATCGCCGACGCGAATCCGGAACAGACGTATCCAGTTTTCCCGTCATTTTTTTCGGCCTTAATTGATACAATGCGCACGATCACAAGGAATCCCGGTGTGGGCCTCAACGCCGGTTGCACCGAGGATCTGAGTCATCTGCCGCTCAGGCAACCAGCGGAAACGCCACCCGCGACTCCTGTCAGCAACGGTTCCGTCAGCTGACAATCTGCGGTCGGCATCGTTTTGTGCAGTTGTGTAATGACGTCGCGACCGCAGTCCGTTCCTTCTGT
>JAPYTO010000427.1 GCA_029941865.1 Fuerstiella sp.
CCACCAGCTCCAATGTCGCCAATACCCCTTGTTTTTTGATGCGAAATTGCATATCTTCCGCAGCTCATCGCCCCTATGCCGTCAAGCCTGATTGGCTGTTTCCTGCGAGAATTCTTCGCCGCGATGCTTACGAGCCGGAAAAAATTCCGGATTCTCCCTAACGTTTCGGTGTCGTGCGACGCCAGTTTCTTCAACTCCTTTCCACAAAGAGATCGTCAGACATGAGCGCCGTATCGGAAAAGCTCCCCTACAAAGTTGCCAACATTGAACTTGCAGAACTGGGCCGCAAGGAAATTGAGATCGCCGAAATCGAGATGCCGGGCCTGATGGCACTGCGGGCCAAGCATAAGGATGCTCAGCCACTTAAGGGCGCTCGCATCGCAGGCTGCCTGCACATGACCGTTCAGACGGCTGTGCTGATCGAAACACTGACGGCTCTGGGGGCTGATGTTACGTGGTCCAGCTGTAATATCTTTTCCACTCAGGACCACGCCGCTGCGGCCATGGCGGCGGCCGGCATTCCCGTTTACGCATGGAAGGGAATGAACGACGAAGAATTCGATTGGTGCATCGAACAGACGCTGCACTTCCCGGACGGCCAGCCGCTGAACCTGATCCTGGACGATGGTGGCGACCTGACATTGATGGTCCACGACAAATTTCCTGAACTGCTGGGCGACATCAAAGGACTGTCAGAAGAAACCACCACCGGGGTTCACCGTCTGCATCAAATGATGGAAGAAGGCAAGCTGGCTGTACCGGCCATCAACGTCAACGATTCGGTTACGAAAAGCAAGTTCGACAACCTCTACGGTTGCCGGGAATCACTGGCTGACGGCATCAAGCGAGCTACCGACGTGATGGTGGCCGGCAAAGTCGTCATCATCTGTGGTTATGGCGACGTTGGCAAAGGCTGTGCCGCCGCCATGGACGGTTTGGGTGCTCGAGTGATCGTTACCGAGATTGATCCTATCTGTGCTCTGCAGGCCACGATGGAAGGCTTTCAGGTCACCGACATGGCCGAAGCTGCTGCCATCGGCGACATCTTTGTGACCACGACCGGTAACAAGGACGTCATTCGTGGCGAACACATGGATCAGATGAAGCATCAGGCGATCGTCTGCAACATCGGCCACTTTGACAGCGAAGTTCAGATTGCCTACCTGATTGATCGCTCGGACATCGAAGCAGTCAGAATCAAGACACCGGCCGACGAAGGTGGTCCTGTTGACAAGTATGTCTATCCTGACGGCAAAGCGATCATCGTTCTGGCCGAAGGTCGACTGGTCAACCTTGGTTGTGCCACCGGCCATCCGTCGTTCGTGATGAGCAACAGCTTCACCAATCAGGTGATGGCTCAGCTGGCTCTGTGGCAGGAAACCGACAAGTACGACATCGGCGTACATATGCTGCCAAAGGAACTGGACGAAGAAGTGGCCCGTCTGCACCTTGGCAAGCTGGGCGTGAAGCTGGAAGTGCTGTCTCAGGAACAGGCCGAATACATCAACGTACCCGTCGACGGCCCCTACAAGCCCTCACACTACCGATATTAATCCGACGTTGATCGTGTAAAACGACAAAGCCCGGCGTATTCAAAACGCCGGGCTTTTTGATGCGTTGTGTTGCAGTCCGGGCTCGTGACCCGGGATGCCCATAGAAGATTCTGAGTTAGCGCGCAGAGTTGTGTTTGGCAGCTACCAGACTCTGGTCAGGTCAACCGTCACGCCTTCTTCCGTTCCGTGGAACGTTACTGCGTCATGGCACCGCACGGCTTCGTCGTAGGCATGTCCTTCGTTCAGGACAAACTGACGCAGCACATGTTCTTTCGGATCGACAATCCAGTACTCCGGAACGCGATGCTGTTCGTATAATCGTCGCTTGAGTTCTTCGTCGTTTTTCTTCGTGGATGGAGAAAGAATCTCTATGACCAGATCCGGTGCGCCTTTGATTCGTGAGCTGGTGATAATGTCATTTTGGGCCAGGACGACGACCAGATCGGGTTTGACGACATCGTGCTGAGTGAATTGTACGTCAAGCGGTGCCGCAAACACTATTCCCAGATGTTGATCGTCGATCGCGTGGAACAGTTGAACATGAAGCCGACTGGAGAGCTGTTGGTGGTAGGGAATCGGTGCCGCATTCATGTAATGCTTTCCATCGATGATTTCATGCCGATTTCCGTCATCGGGAAACAGAATCAGATGGTCGTAAGTCAGCTTCGTCGGCGAGGCTGGTTTAGGATCGTGCGAAACAGACATTCGTCCGGCCTTCCTGTTGAGAAGCGCGTCACAAAATGCTGGAATTCCGACAGACGGGTCTGTTCGTGTGATGCGATTAGCTCGGTGATGAGTATAACCATCAATGAACACGATGTCTGTAACCGTTTGTTTTCCATTTGAACGTACCCATGTCTCCGCAACTTGCCAGTGGAAATCTTATTGCGAAGTTCAATCTGCCCGATGGCACGGTTGTTCATCCCACATCAGCGAATGAGGCACCGGACATACTGTCGGCGGCACTGCGGAATCCACTCGGCCTGCCCGTGTTGCCCAAATGCATGGTGCCGGGCGATCGCGTGGTGATCGTCGTTGATCCTGAGACACCGGATGTAGTCGACGTCGTTACTCAGGTGTGGGCACAGTTTCAGGAACTGAACACCGACGAACTGGACGTCACATTGCTGCTGGCTGCCAGCAGTGGTGGAGCTGGCAGCAAGAACGTTATCGACGATTTGCCCGTGCATGTCAGAAGCCAACTGGCCGCACACGTGCACGACCCGACCGATGAAGATCAGCGACGGTATCTGGCCAGTTCCGCAGCCGGCGAACGATTGTACCTGTCGCACTATCTGACGGACGCAGACCTGATCATCAGTATCGGCACGATCGGCTTTGACCCAGGGCTTGGCTATCGAGGCACCAACGGCGCGATTTATCCGGCGTTCTCAGACGTGCAGTCCATCAACGCGGAAAAACGGCGCTGCGATTCGCAGTTGACGCCGGACGACAAGCGGCCATTACGCGAACTGGTTGATGAAATCGGCTGGCTGCTGGCAACTCAGTTCACTGTGCAGATTGTTCCCGGTCTCGCTGCCGGAATTGAAGGGGCCTTCTGCGGAGCAACGGATCAGGCATTGGCTGCCGGGAAGCAGCTTGTGAATGAGACGTGCCGACTGACGGTTGACGAGGAAGTTCATCTGGCCATCGTTTCGATTCCTGGCAATTCCGGTCTCGGCTGGAAGCATCTTGGCGCGGCTCTGGCAACGGCATCACGCCTTGTTGGCGATGACGGTCGCATAGCTGTGGTTGCTGAGTTACCGGAGCACATTGGTCCGGGCCTGGAAATGCTGCGGCGCTGCAATGCACTGGAGGCACTACTGCAGCCACTGAACGAAGAACCACCCGAAGACGCGGTTGAGGTGATACAACTGATCCACGCACTCCAGACTTCACAGATTTATCTGTTCAGTAACCTTGATGCGTCGTTTGTTGAAGACCTTGGCATTCTACCGCTGTCCACGGAGACCGAGCTGCAACGTGTGATTGATTCGTCGGACAGTGTGGTCGTCGTTCCCAACGCCAACTATGTCTGGGCGCAGGTTGGCGTGGATACCGCGATCAGCAGTCAGTGGCAGCTTGGGTAAAGCCCGACCTGCGGCAAGGAAAACTTCGAAATTGGTGTGGCGACTATTGCGCGGTCGAGTCTAAGAATCGGGGTTGGAGCGACGTTTGTCGTGCCAGACGAAGTCCGAAAGCAAACCTCCAACCCCATAATCAAGCCTCGAAGAGGCATTACTTTCCGCCGACGCTGATCAGATGTGAATACGTCCGCAGATACAGCTGACCATTGGCAACCGCCGGAGTCGAACGGCTTTCTTCGCCGAGATCGTTTTTCGCCAACAGCTTGTACTCCGGCGACGCCGCGAACACCCAGACGACGCCGACTTCATCCACACAGTAAATGCGGTCATCAATTCGCACCGGTGACCCGGAAATCGCAGCGCCGGTTCGTTCGGTCCAGTGAATTTCTCCCGTCTTTGCATCGATGCAGCTGGCGAATCCTCGATCGTACAGGCAGAACAGCAGGTCACCATCCGCGATCAGGCACGGAACGTAAGGAGCTTTGAAGTTGCTTCCGTTTTCGATCTTGTAAGCGAGTTCAGCATCCTTGCCCGGCTTGACGGCCACGATGTAATTACTGGAATAACGTCCGGAACCCGTGCTCCCGAAAATCAGACCACCGGCTTCAACCGGCGAACCAACGGTTCTCATGCTGAACAGACCGTCGTTGACTGCCCAGTTCTGTTTGCCCGTCATGGGATCAAGACTGAAGATGCCGTTTCCGGTGCTGGAACAGACCAGCTCGTCCGTGCCATCAGCGGACTGGTGAATGAATGGCACGGAATAGCACACGTTGATGGAGACCAGTTCTGTTGTCCATTTCTCTTTGCCCGTCCTGCGGTCGAACGCCATCATGCGGCTTTTGCCTGGCGTTTCGCCTTCGTCAAGTTGATTTGCCTGTTGCGAATTGTGCAGGATCACCAGGTCCTTGTAGATCATCGGCGATGTACCGAACCCGTGCTGACTCTGCCACGTGCCAAGGTCAATGCTCCACGCTTCTGTGCCATCGTGATTGAAGGCCTTGAAGAGCGTTTCCGTCGGAGTTGACCATGCGACGTAAACTCGTTCTTCATCTGCGGCAGGCGTGCACGAAGCGAAACTACTGCGAGT
>JAPYTO010000428.1 GCA_029941865.1 Fuerstiella sp.
CGGCGCAGAAATGTTTCATCGTCGCAAACATCCGCCGGTACAAACTGCATCTGCTGCAATTTTCGGTCGACATGCGTATCGATTTCATTGAGGACCACGGCAGATGTCCAGGCGAATCCTTCAACATCACGCACAAATGTTAACAACGGTGTTTCGATGTGGTTCAGGTATCGAACAATCACGGCGATGTCGCCGCGAGCATGTCCGCGGACGAAACCGTCCTGCTCTACGTCAGCAATGGACGTATCGGAGCTTTCGAATTTCGCCAGATGAGTAACGTCGCGGGCGCTGCCATCGGAAAAATTCGCCATCACTCGCAGTTGCTGGTTTTCCTGCGGCAACTTGAGTACCCGAGTTCCGGTGGGAAATACCTCGATGCCGATGCAATTCACGGCAGGCTTTTCGACACGACATCCTTCCGCAATCCAATTCCGTAATATTTCGTAAGAGGCATCTGTTGACGTAAACCGCCGGCCTCCCATATGTGGAAGTTCCATCGTGGGCTTCATCAGCAGCATGCTGTTTTCCGCGTTTAACGGACTTACTCGACGCCCCTGTGCCTCGCGAACAAGCGCCCTGCGATCAAATTCCGAGTCAGATCCGAACAGTGACAGACGAAAGCCAGCTTTGCCATTGGGAGCACCGTGACACGCGCCGCCGCTGCAGCCTGACTTTGCGAGGACGGGTAACGTTTCGTGTTCAAACGAAACCGGCGGCACAGCTGCAATGTCTTCAACAGCGATCTGAGACTTTACCAGGGAGTCTCCGATCCTTGCGGTCACGGTGGCAATGCCATTGCCGCGGGGGGTCACCTGTCCCGTTTCTGAAACGGAAATAACGCCAGGTGGTTCAATGCTGTATTCGACCTGTCGAGTCACATCCACAGGTGCAGGTCCAACTCTGTGAATGACCAGCTGCAGGCGCTGTCGAGGCCCCTTCAGAGTAGCTGTCGGAGGATAGACCGAAAGTTCAGCCGCGGCGCACGTGATTGTCGTGCAGGCAAGTACTATCACAGACAACGAAAGACGTTTAGTATGCAACGAAAGAGCCTCGTCAATTGCGTTTGTAACTTTCATGTCGTGTTAACGTCCGGCGACGGTTCGCCCCTGAGACGCATCGATGAGATAGAGATCGAAAGCTCCGTCTCGTTCAGACACAATGACTAACTGCTCGCCATTGGGATGCCAGTTGGGATAGTCATCTCGTTCTTCGCTTGTGGTGATTTGTTGAACATCGCTGCCATCGATATTCATCACGAAAACATCGTAGTTGCCGGTGCGAGTGCTCACGAAAGCGATTTTTCGACCATCAGGCGAAACCGCAGGGCGGATGTCCATCAGCGTGTTGTTCGTCAGTCGGCGTTCCCCCGAACCGTCACTTCCAACAGAATAGATCTCATAGTTCTTCTCTCGACTATTTGAAAAAACGATCGTGCGACCATCCGGCGTGAATGTTGGCCAGTTACTCACCCCGGAACACGTCGTCAGCTGCCGCTTATCTGTGCCGTCTGTTTTGACTGACCATAGTTGCTGCGGGCCTTTCTCTGCAAAGGCGTAGATCACGCGTTTGCTGTCCGGTGAAAACGTCGGACTGCGAGTGCCACCACGTCCTTTGTGTGTGATGTCCGCCTGTTCGCCCGATTCGAGATTCCTGATTACGAGCTTGCCGCTGAGATTTCCGGTGCATGCGGTGAAGCTGATCCACTTCCCGTTCGGTGAAAATGCGGGCTCATAGTGATGCTTGTCGGCGGCATCCGCAAAGACCGGCTGCGGAATCCGGTCAATCAGCGAAATTTTCATCATGCGAACCAGTGCCGGCGTTTCGTCATAGCAGTAGGCAACGGCACGTCCGCCATCAATAAATCGAGGATCTCGTTTCAGACTGCCGTCCTGCGTCAGCTGGACCGGTTCCCCGGCGAATGCAGAAACCGTCACGAGCAAACTACACATCACGCACCAAAACCGTAGCACAATCAACGCAGTCGGCGCATCAGATCTTGTTACATCAACCGATCTCGCCACGCCACAGCCCGCGGGGGCTCCCCGCCTAGAAAAGCTCATTGATGATGCTCCCGCCGTCCAGGACTTTCATCTCGGCCCGTTCTTTGGCCCCGATTCCGCACAGTTCCAGCATTGTTGTTCCGGTCATCAAAGGAGTTATCGGTTGAGATACCGGGTACTCCGCCTTCGCGTCGCTTTCGCCGATGCACCGTCCGGGCTCAACGCCAGCTCCCGCCCACAGCGAGAAGTAACAGTGTTGCCAATGTTCACGAGATGCCCGCACGCTGATTTTTGGTGTGCGGCCGAATTCGCCCATCGCGACCAGCAACGTGTCGTCGAGCATGCCACTGTCGTGGAGATCATCCAGCAGTGCAGAATAGGCTCGGTCGAAGATCGGGCAGTGGCGGTCCTGGAGCAACTCAAAGTTGTAGATGTGAGTGTCCCATCCGAAATCACCGTTGGGGGTAAACGTCTCGACGTATTCACTCCAGTTTACCTGGATGTAGGGCACGCCAGCCTGCGCCAGACGTCGAGCCAGTAAGCACCCCTGCCCGAATGTTGTTTGACCGTAGGAAGACCGTGTCTTTTTCGACTCGCGTGTCAGGTCAAAAGCTTCACGTGCCTTTTCGTCCGTAAGCAACCCATACGCAGATTGATACGTCTGTCCCCACCTTTCGATCTCAGCAGAGTCCAGACGATATCGTTCAACGTCGAGTGCCCTTTCTAAAGTGCGTCGATCTTCAATTCGATTCGGTGACATATTTGGCAGCATCTTTAACGTGGGAATGCTGATATCACCACGCTCTGAACAATGCACAAGAAATGGATCGTAGGCTTTACCAAGTGTGCCGCCTCCATATCCTTCGATTCGCCGAGGCAGGTCGCGCGGAATTCCTCGACCAACGTAAAAGAACGGCGGCAACGCTTCCTGCTGACCACGATGCTTTGCGACAATGGCACCGAAGTTGGGCTGCACGGGCCCAGGTTTCTCTTCAAAGCCCGTCACTCCCACAGTTCCGGCTCCGGGGTGCCCGCCGTTCGTGGTTTGCATTGACCGAATGACGGAGAACCTGTCACTTCGAGCAGCCATTCGTGGCAACAACTCGGTGAAATGCATGCCCGTTGTTTTTGTGGCAATCGTCCCGAAGGGCCCGCGAAAGTCATCAGGAGCATCCGGCTTTGGATCAACCATATCCAGATGGCTGGGACCTCCCCACAACCACAACAGGATGACAGACTTCGCTTTCGCTCGCCGTCTGGCTTCTTCGATTTCTGCCAGCGCTGGCAATCCTGTGCTCATCATCGCTGGCACGGCCGCTGCGGTGCGAATAAACGCTCGTCGGCTGCTGCCACTGCAGGACGCAGTTTTATGACTACCAAAATCAAGCATAGACCCACCATCGTGAGGCGACAGAAAGAATCTCGAACCAAAGATCGTATCTTCCATCAGAGGCCGTTGCCAGTCGAGACTGAAGGCGATTGGGCACGGAAGAAATTGTGGCAGCAGATGTGCGTGACGACAGTGATTTCCCTGAAGGGTTGGTCAAATTTGGTGAGTGGCGGTACCATCTGCTCCCTGGAAGCTGGATTGAAAAATGATCGGCAAACAGGTGCGAGATCGCGATCGGCAACTCCGGTGGGATTAGACTGAACAACGTGTCGTCGCTGTCCGGCGAAGGCTGACGTTTGTCGTCACAAAGTTGTCAGTAGTCGGTAGTCTGTTGATTTGCAGCGCGGCTGGCGTGAACTGTGAACTCATGAATCTATCTTGGCTCCTTTTATCCAAGTTGGTGACGTTATGACAAATTCGGAATCCCCTGTCTTCCGATCGCCCGGTGACGACCCGGAAATGGATCAGGCCGCGGCAAAGGCACGCAAGACATTTCGTTTCTTTTGGCGTGAAATGGCGTGGGAACAACGTCGGATCGTTCCCGGTCTTGAGTTGGCTGCCGTCAAAGCAGCCTTCTGTGATCCGCCCGAGATTCGGGAACAGGACCCCAGTGGTCTCGAATTCGAACACATGTGGCTGTTGGAAATCGAATTTGATGGTCGCCAGCTACAGGGGACGCTCATCAATTCCCCGCACTCACTGAAGTCCTTTAGCGAAGGAGATCGAGTCACGATCAGAGGAAAGCAGATTTCTGATTGGATGTATGTTATTGCCGGCGACGTCTATGGCGGTTTCACCGTCGATTTGTTGCGTGCACGAATGGAAAAGGGAGAGAGGAAACAGCACGATCATTCCTGGGGATTTGACTTCGGAGAGGTTGGAGTCGTAAATCTTGTTCCGCCGGACTATCTGGGGGCGGCTCCGGCAAAAAAAAAAAAACTTGTTCTCCCGTTTCAGTGCATCGAAAACGCCGCCCCAGGACTACGCCGCGGTCGCCGCAGCCGAGCACCCGATGTCTGTCAATATGCGCGATTCGTTTGATCAGACTTTGACTGACAACCCTGGCTTCGTTCAGGAAACAGATGATCGTGGCTACAGCTTTCTGCACCAACTGTCGCTCGCCGGTTCGTTGGATGGGGTCGATGTCTGTTTGAAGCACGGGGCAGATCCGAAGCTGGCTGCCCCAAACGGAATGACACCGTTCAAGTTGGCAAAGGCCCTGAATTGGAAGAAAGTCATGGCCAGACTGCAGGAGGCCGGGGGCGACTAAACAGGAGTTGGACATCAACGTGTAACGTAGAGTTCCGGATCATACCACCGGCAGAGC
>JAPYTO010000429.1 GCA_029941865.1 Fuerstiella sp.
ATCGGAATCAGTTCGGCCGACCGCAATTCGTCTTTCGAACGAGCTCCCATGAACAGGCTGCGGCCGCTTGCCACAAAGAAGAAGCTTTCAATTTGCGGGGCGTCGTCGCCGGCCTGACCAAGCCAGTAGGGGGCCAGCTGCTTTTCAATGTTCACGCCCAGGCTGATCATCTGATCGACATTGTAGCCCGGCGGCGGCAGCAGAATCGCGATGATCAGATTGCGATTGCCGTCGGGAAGGTACTCGGTGTCGGGCATCAGTTTTTGGCTAAGCGCCAATGAACCGGCCACAAACGCAATCACGATCGTCAGCCGGATGACCAGGCTGCCACGCATCGTCAACAGCCGCTTCATTCCGTCCGCAAAGCCGTGATTCAGCCAGCTGCCAAAACGAACAAGACCGAAGAGACCGTGGAATCCGAAGCCTGGTTTCCTGTCCGCCTTCAAACGCAGAGACGTTTGATCGTCTGAAACTGATAAATCCGCTGCATGGTCTTCATCGTCCGAACGCCTGCGACTCAACAGTCGCGCAGCAGCGGTGGGAATCACAGTAATGCTGACCAACAGCGAAAGTGCCACGGCGCAACTGATCGCAATTGCGATATCGCGAAACAACTGCCCCGCCTGTCCCTGAACAAAGATCACGGGAACAAACACGGCCAGCGTCGTCAGAGTCGACGCCAGCACGGCTCCCCAGACCTCCTGCGTGCCTTCACGTGCGGCCAACTTTGGCGTCTTGCCCATCTGATGATGACGGTAGATGTTTTCCAGAACAACGATTGCGTTGTCCACGACCATACCGACAGCGAACGCCATGCCCGCGAGGCTGATAACATTGATGCTGCGGTCAAAGGCCTTCACAAACAGACAGGTCCCGATCACGCTGATGGGAATCGCCACGCCGACGATCAAAACGGATCTAAGACTGCGCAGAAACAGCAGCAACACAAGGACGGCCAGAGTGCCGCCAATATAGACATTGCTGCGGACCAGGTCTGTCGCGGAATCAAGGTACAAAGTCTCGTCATAAACCTGATCCAGATAGACGCCCTTCTGTTTCAACACGCCCTGGTTGAGATTCTCCACAGCGATCCGCAAACACCGGCCGTGAATTCGTTCGCATTCTGCCAGTTCGAAACTCGTGATGGTGCCGTCACCGTCAAGATCCAGTTCCTGTCGAGCCGGCCCCATGACGGCCTTCAGGTTTGTACCCGGTGACTGCTGTGCATTGATCGCCAGTGCACTGAGCCCCTGTTGACGCACGACTCCGCTTGGCTTCTTGTAACTGATGCCGACGGTGGCCACGTCACGAACTCGGATCGGACTGCCGTCGCGGTGAGTGATGATGGCTTCTTCGACCTGAACGGCCGACTGAAACTGCCCCAGTGTGCGAACCACATTGCGTTGTTTGCCTTCCTGAATATCACCCGCCGACGTGTTTTGATTCTGACCGAGCAGCACGGCGCGAAGTGCATCAATGGTCACACCAAGGGCTGCCAGGCGAGTGGGGTTGACGACGATGCGGAATTCCTGATCCCGCCCGCCAAAGACGTTGGCATTGGCGATGCCGGGAATTCGTTCGAATTCAGCTTCGATGAAGTCTTCGGCGAACTTCTTCATCAGTGCCGGATTGTTGCGTCCCAGCACAAAGGTTTTCAGAACCGGATGATCATCCACCAGGTCATTGATGCGAGTCAGATCAACACGACCGGGACGGTTAAGAATGGGAGCCAGCGGTGCCGCCAGTTCCGGGTGCAGCCCGATCAGATTCCGCAGATCCTCATGTGTCGGCGGCAACGGTTTCAGAATGAACCAGGCGACAGCGTTGGTGTTGGCGTTGACCGTGCTGATCACCGGCTCGTTGGCGTCGTCCGGATACTCGGGCACCTGATTCAGTTTTTCAGACACGCGGGCGCGAGCGTCTGACAGTGATGTTCCAACGGGAAACTTAAGCGTGATAGAGCCACTGGAATCTGCACTCTCGCTGTTGAATTCCTCGAGACCTTCAACACTCTTCAGCTGCTCTTCCTGCTCTTCGATGATTTCACGTTCCACCTCCTGAGCACTCGCGCCGGGCCAGAGCGTGGTGACCGTGATCTCCGGTTCAACCACATCCGGCGTCAACTGCACCGGCGTGCTGACGTACGCCATGCTTCCAAACAGCACCAGCAGAAAGACGGCGACGGTGACTTTGACCGGGTTTTCAATGGCAAAGGCAATGAAGTTCATGTCGGCGGCAAACTATTCATCAGACGTCTCCGGAATCAACTGCACCGACTGAAACGGACGCAATCGTTCAGCGCCTTCTGTAACGACCAGCATACCGGATTCAAGATCGCTGCCCGAAACCTGGATCCATTCGTCCTGGCTGATACCCGGCTGAACCATGACCTGACGAACGCTTGATGGCTTGCCATCGGTGGCGGGATTAATCGCGAACACAAACGTGCCTCGCGAGGTTCGTACCAACGTATCTTTCGGAACGAGCGTGGCTTGAAATGAACTGCCAAAGAATTCGACTTCTGCCACCATGCCTTCGCGAAGAGTGGGAACGGGAAAATCCGGCGTTCCATGTATCAGGTTTTTTATCCGCACGATCACTGGAAAACTGCGAGAACCGGTTTCCCAGGCGCTGCGTGGCACGATGCTGTTGACGGTCCCCGTCCAACGACCGTCCGCACTGGACGGGTCCGAAGTTCCGGCAATCTTCAGTCGCACACTGTGGCCGATCGCGACCTGCGAAATGAAGCTCTGGTCAACAGGGACTTCAACGTCCACTTCGTCCAGTTGCACCATCGTCGCCACAGGATCTCCCTTCGACAGCCATTGCCCGAGATACGTCTGTTCCTGAACCAGGAAACCGTCAAAGGGAGCTCGCGTGATTCGCTTTTCCTGTTCCGCTTCCAGCCACGCGACGTGTTTTTGCTGAGCCTGCAGTCGGGCAGTCGCCTGCAGCTTCTCTTCCTTGCGGGTCCCCGCAGAAACTCGCTGAAACACGGCTTTGGCGGCCAGCATGCGGTGACGAACTTCGTTGTAAGTAAGTTCGGCATCATCGACTGCGGAAGGATTCGTGGCGCCTCGGCTTGCCAGTGACTGCAGCTCCTTTAATCGCTGTTCTGCATGGGCGAACGCAGCTGCGGATGCCAGATGCTGCGCCTCGGCTTCTTCGACGTCTTCTTTGCGCGGTTCCAGGATCAGTTGATGCTGAGCGGCTCTTTCGGCCAGCACCGCCCGCTGTTCATCCAACGCGAGTTCGGTGGACAGCATTCTCAGCTGCGCCAGGACGGTGCCAACCTTCACATAGCTGCCCTGTTCCTGAGAAAACTCGTCGACGACACCATCGGCGGCCGACGCGATAACGCTGACATTTCGTGGTCTCACGGTGCCCACTGCGACCAGTCTCGGAGCAATCTGCTGTTGTCGAACTTCACGCACCCTCACTAATGCCGGCGGTCGCGCTGGCGGTACCGCCCCGGTCGACAATTGTTCCTCTCCGGTTTTGCTGGACACGGCAGAGGAACAACCGATAATCACCGGGAACACCAGCAGTGCCGTGAGCAGGCAATTTCGGGTTGCTGTCATTGACGCGTTTGCACGCGGCGATCGCGAACCACAATTGACCTGGTGCCGAGCTTGATTGTTAGCTGTGTCGTCGGACACGTCGCGTCCTCTGTAATGACGGAAAGTCTGGTAAAAGTTCCTTCGCAGCGTACCAGTGAGTCTCTGGCTTTCGCCATAGTCAGCTGAGTCTGACGACGTGGAATCTGACAATCCGGTCTCTACACAACTTTCTGTGATGATTAGAATCCCGCCCGGCAAAGTCGGTGCCGCCCGCCGGTGGGTTCAGGCTGCGGCTCGGAAATGTCAGGTCGTGCGCCGAACCGGCAGTGTGCTGTAACGCACGCGTCCCGGTAAAACCTGCAACGACCATGGTTTTCAGGCCTGTACACGACCGGCAGGCTTGTCGGTCATAGCAATCAATGTTTCCAAAACCTAACGTGTCCCTTCAAGTCAGGAAATCATCAATGCCGTCACGCTCCAAACAGGGATTGTTTTCTGCCATGCTCTTTGCCTTTGTTTGCGGGCTGGTGCAGTTGGCGACAGGTGCTGGAGTCGCAGCTGTGCTTCCGCAGCAGACGGAAAACACAACTGCTCCGGCCGCGGACAACCGGGTGGGAAAAAAGGTGATTGTCACAGTCGCGGGTGCCCCTTTGCGGACTCCGGAGGCCATCGTCTGGAAAGCATATCTGGGCGAAACGTTTACGGTGACGCTGACGAACGGGGAGTGGCTGTGGATTAACGAAAAGGGTGGATGGTTGTGGGAACAGGAAACGGTGAGTTTCGACACGGCTGCGGAGGAGTTCAGTCGGCGAGTGCAGGCGGAACCCAGCGCCGAGAACTTTCACCTGCGGGGCATCGCATTCCTGGCTCACAGGCAATTCGACAAGGCCATTGCGGATTTTTCAGAAAGCCTGAAAAGAAGGCCTGGACAGGCCGGCGTACTAAACAATCGCGGACAGGCCTGGTACCTGATGAAAGACTACGCAGCGGCTGTCAATGACCTGAGTGCTGCGATCAAAGCGGACCCCAGGCACTTTCTGGCGTTGAATAATCGAGCGTTGTGCTACATCGCCACGGGGCAATTTAACGATGCCCTGCCCGACCTGAATGCGGCCATTCAGTTAAACAACGAATA
>JAPYTO010000430.1 GCA_029941865.1 Fuerstiella sp.
AGCCGCAAGGCGCTAGCCGCAAGGCGCTAGCCGCCGGTGAAAACACAGCCAAGAACCGGCGGCAGCGCCGTGCCGCTCACAGCGACAGACGTTTCCGGGCAGCCTGCTGGCTCTGCCCAGACGCATCGCGGGGCAAGCCAGGGTCCCGCTACGAACCCGCAACCGCCGACTTTGTCAGCTGCGACAGCATGTCTGACAGAACGTTGTGTCCGCCCAGCATAGCGCGGCAACGTGCACTGACCCGCAGCACACCCCCATCATTGAGGCATCGTTGCCAACAGTCGGGCAATCCATTCCACGGCGAACTGCCCCGGAGCGTCATCATGGGGCGAATTCGGTGAGATTCGAACGCGCTGACCCAGTCCAGTGGCGAGTCATCGCGAGGGTGAAAGACGTCCTTGCGGTTGCCGAAGATCGCATTCAGCGGCAACACCATGTTAATTCGCAGGCGAAGAGCATCATCCAGGCAGTCCTCCAGGCCGTCGCGAATGGTCCGTTGTGCGTGGTTGTAGGTATGCCGTTCACGGCTACCAGGCGCGACGATGACAGCGTGGGCCTTGAGTTCGGCGGCCAGTTCCAGCGCTCGACGAGTGTCGTCGACAGCGGCTTTATAGCCGCATCCCAGCGAACCCGTGAACCCACCAGCAAAGCCGACAGTACATACGCCCAGACCGGTATCATCAAGCACTGCTTTAAGTCGTGCCGGTCCGATCCGCATCGCTCGCTGACGACGGACGCTGACAAGGTCCACCCGTCGACGTTCCAGCTGCCTGGCCTCCCTGACCAGCTCAGCAAAATCCCGAGCCTGAAGCAGCTCTGCTGTGTTTACGATGACATTTGTCACCCGTGGCTGCCGATTCGCGGAATTCTGTTCGAGCAGTACGTCCATGTGACTCTTACTCAGCGGTAACGGTCAACAAATAAATCAGGATGAGGAAGGTTAAAGATTGTGGACGATGCTGCAACAGTAATCGCACGATTTTATTTCCAGAAAATGCCCAACGCGTTGTATTGAGTGAAAGGATGTCACATCTTGTTGCGTCCGACATCACGATGCACTGGATGCTGGGGACCGGCTAGAAGTATGACAAACGTGAACACACTCGTGCGAGTGCACGTTGGAATCGCATAAGGTTCGGGTGTACACTACCTGGACATCGATTGATGACAGACACCGTGATGAGTCCCGCCGTGGCACCAACATCAAACGTCAGGAGCACAATATTGCCGGCCGCAGATGACAGTCAAATTGTACTCGCTGATCCGGAACGCTGGGTCGACGAGTACGGTGATTACCTGTATCGCTACGCGTGGTCACGGCTACGGGATGCCAACGCTGCTGACGAAGTTGTGCAGGAGACGTTTTTGGCCGGAATTCGCTTTCAGGATCGATTTACAGGCGAAGGCGCAGAGCGCGCATGGTTGTTGGGGATTCTCAAGAGAAAGCTTGTCGACCACATCCGTATGCGAAACCGCTACGACCGGGACGGATCGTATGAAGACACGAACGACCCGTCTGCACAGCTGTTTGACCAGAAGGGAAACTGGCGTGCAGAGTCCTTTGCCACTGCCACGCCTGAAGGCCAATTGGAGTCAAAGGAAATATGGGACGTGGTCAAAGACTGCCTGCAACATATCCCCAAAGGCCAGGCAGACGTCTTTTCGCTGAGTGTGATGGAAGAGATGGATTCTGATCAGATCTGCAGTGAGTTGGGAATTACTCCTTCCAATCTTTGGGTGCGGCTGCACAGGGCGCGTCTGGCGCTGGCGAAGTGTGTGGGGGCACGTTGGTATCAGGATGAGGGAGTGGCTCAGCATGCATAACGACCAAAGCACATCGGAATTAATTTCACAGTCTCTGTCCGGTCAGTTGAGCCGCGATCAGCAGACTGCAGTGGACAACGAGCTGAAAAAAAACGAGCAGTCACGGCATTTTGCGAAAATTTCGCGCATGATTCAGGATTCACTGTCCGATGTCGCGCGGCGGTCCTTAGCTGGTGACGAAAGCATCGCTCCCGGGCTTTCGCAGGCATCCAAGGCGCGGATGAAGAAATCACTGCGGCACGAGCAAAGTCGCCTGAGCCTTTCAGCACTGGGCGCGACCGTCACTGCAGATGCCATCACGCAATCAACGGAGGGCGGACCACCGGGGCCATCGGCTTCTGACGATTTCTCAGAGCAGCGACGCATGAACAGCCGCTTTACGCTGCTGAAAAAAATCGGCGAAGGCGGACTCGGCAGCGTCTGGCTCGCGCGTGATGAAATGGCCAAACGTACGGTCGCGTTGAAGGAAATGAATCCCGATGCCGCCGAATTTCCGCGAGCATGGGAGCGTTTTCATCGCGAAGCCGAGATCACGGCTCATCTTGAACATCCCAACATTGTGCCATTGTACCAGTTTGGGTCGGACGGGCAGTCCGGACAACCCTTCTACGCCATGCGTTTCGTGGGCAAGCGGACTCTGGTGGATGCGATCGAGGAATACCACGACCGCCGCAAAGCTGGTGAAGACGTCGCCATGGACCAGCATCGGCTGCTGACGGCCTTTATCGGTATCTGCCAGGCGATTGCTTATGCTCATTCGCGGGGCGTGATCCATCGCGACCTCAAGCCGGAGAACGTTGCTCTGGACAGCTTTGGCCAGGTCGTCGTGCTGGACTGGGGACTGGCGAAAGTTTCTGACGAGTACGAGTCCGAGGGCCTGTTATCGGGCCACAGTGCCATGTCCGACAGTGCTTTCGGCAAGACAATGGCGGGAGAAGTCATTGGCACGCCGTTATACATGGCTCCCGAGCAGGCGGCGGGAAATCTCGAAGACGTTGACCGCCGCACGGACGTCTACGGTCTTGGGGCCATTCTGTTCGCCATGCTGACGGGGTCTGCTCCCCACCAGAAAAACAGTGTCGACGATGATCGTTCAATTCCCGTTGCCGAATTGTTGCAAAACATTTCCACAGAGCCATCGCCGCGACCTCGAGACGTCGCCTCGGGGATCCCCGCCGACCTGGAAGCGATCTGCGTGATGGCAATGCAGTTTAAAGCTCATTCCCGTTATCAGGCAGCCACAGAAGTTTCTGATGCTGTGCAACGATGGATGGCCGGACGCAGTGAGCGCCGACAGGATTACGCCAACAGTCGCAGCGAAGGTCGCGAATTGCGAACATCAATGCTGTCATCAGTTCGAGACCTGGAACGAAACGTGCGGTTCATGTCCAGCCTGCCTCCGATCCAGGGTATCGTTGACGTGCTGTCCGGACGCGAAGGCGACGAAATCGCAACCTGGAGAGAGCGACTGGGCGTCATCTTCCGCGGACTGCTTAGCACAAACTGTGACTTTTGTTCTGTCTCGTTCGCTCAGGTCAAGGACGATCGATTTCAGGAATTTATTCGCATTGAACGTCAGGCCACCGACATTTCCAATGTACGTTCCATCCCTGCCAGTCGACTTTCTTCCGGACCTTTAAACGATTGCATGAAGCAGGCGTTGGATAGCAATCCGGACGAGGTTTACGTGGCCCTGTCGTCAGAATGCCCCGACGAACGCAACGCAGCCAACAGAAAGCCAAACCGGCTGGCCGCAGGAGTGCCCGTCTTTGACGCAGTGACGGAGGAATTGTTTGGCTTCGTGCTGATTGAGGCGGACCTTGATCGCCTGATCGAAAATCAGCTTCGTGATCGCTTCCGTGCCACCAGTCGTCTGTATGTGCTGGACAATGATTCCCGAATTCTGCTGCAGATGAATCGCGATGGTGGCCGAGTTCACGAAAACGACGGAAAGTCCATCAGCTCGATCACGGAATGCTGGTCCAGTGTGCTGCAACCATTGAAGCAACGCGGTGAATTCATCGACGAGCAGGATCACGCCGTCTACGCCACTCGCATTGATCTTGTGCCGGGGCAGTATTCACTCGCCCTGGCGCTGTGTCTGGGCTGCGAGTAGCTGGCATGGAACTCACGTGCTGCCGGCACGATCGTCGTTCTGATTTCATCCTCAACCTCAGACAGGATCAGTACTTTGCCGCGTCATCATTTTCTGATTGCCATTTCACTTTTGTCGCTGTGCGCGTCTGCGGCAGATTCCTGCGCTGCGGAGTTATCCGCCGGCCAGGGAATCATGGTGGGCGAAGTCACGGCATCGTCCGCCAATATCCAGGTCCGCCTGACGCACGGCACAAAGCTGATTGATCGTGACCTGGCCGGAGCAACTGGCGTTGTTCGGTTTTCACTGCAGCCGACGACCGTTCCGCGGGTGACTTTGATTAAGACGGTTCCAGCCACAGCCGGTGGGGATTTTATCGCTCGAGCGTCCTTTTCAGGACTGTATCCCGGTACGAAGTACATTTGCCGCACGAAGATTGGAAAGTCGAAGGCTCAGCTGACGGACGGTCCCAGGTCCACGTTCAGCACGCTCCCCGGTAAGACGGCTTCGACGGCAATAAAGTTCGTTGTCGTGACCGGCATGAATTACGCGAAGTTCCACGGCGATGATCGCATCGACCGGAAACAGCACCTGCTTGAGAACAATACCGACCTGCCGAGGCCGTACACCGGCCCGGACAAGCATCTGGGTTATCCGTCGCTGGCTTCCATCCTGAAGCTGCAGCCCGACTTCTTTGTCGGAACCGGGGACAACGTGTATTACGACACACCGGACAAGCCGCGAGCAGAATC
>JAPYTO010000431.1 GCA_029941865.1 Fuerstiella sp.
GGCTAGCGCCGTGCGGCTCACTTTTTCAGGGTTCCGGACGGCCGCCTGGCTGAGGGCTTCAAACGATTATTGAGATCGACCGTCCGGAACATTTTTCTGTTTTTTTCGATTCAACGAAAATCCCGCGACCGCGACTCCAGCCGTTCCAGCATTTCTGACACATCGTCCAGTCGATCGCACACAACGTGAATCACGTCGCCTTCCCGTTGCAGCCGTCCGGACGCCATCAGCACCGTCGCGAAACGGGCGGTCTGACGAAAACGCTGCCACACATTGGGATAGATGACCAGATTAGCAATGCCGGTTTCATCCTCCAGCGTCATAAATGTGATGCCCGCTGCCGTTTGAGGCCGCTGCCGCATCAGCACCAGTCCCGCCACTTTCACCCGACGATCCGGCGCGTGCTCCGCAAGGCCTGCGGCTGAGATCGCGCGCAGCACAGTCAGCTGTTCGCGCAGAAACGATACGGGATGTTGTTTCAGTGACAATCCGGCGGTCGCGTAGTCCTGAACAACGCTGTCCTGGTCTGACATCGTCGGCAGATTGGGGTCCACCTCGTCAGCCACAGGACCATCCAGATCTTTGAACAGCGGCATCGCCTGTTGCGCCGGCAACGACTTCCACAAAGCATCACGTCGATTGATATCGAGCGCCGCAAATGCGTCTGCGCGTGCCAACTGCTGCAGCGCAGTGCGTCCAAGTCCCGTACGTTTGGCAAAGTCATCGAAGGACGTGAACGCTCCGCCGCTGCGTCTGGCGTTTTCAACGACGACCGCGTGTTCCTGAGAGAATCCTCGCAGCACACGAAAACCAAGTCGCAGGCTGTGGTTCTCGTCGTTGTGGTCGAGCGGCACATGATTACTGGCCACAGCATCGGCAGCGGACGCATCATCCAACGGCTCAAGCGTGCAGTCCCAGCAACTGAAATTGACATCCACGCTGCTGACATGCACACCGTGCTCACGAGCATCACGCACCAGCTGAGCCGGTGCATAGAAACCCATCGGTTGACTATTAATCAGGGACGCTGCGAACACAGCAGGATGATATCGCTTCAGCCACGCCGAAACATAAACCAGCAGCGCAAAGCTGGCGGCGTGTGATTCCGGAAAACCATACTCGCCAAAACCGCTGATCTGTTTGAAGACTCGTTCCGCAAACTCTCTTTCGTAACCGTTGGACAGCATGCCATCCACCAACTTGCGTTGGAACTGTTCGATCACACCCGTCTTCCGCCACGCACCCATCGCTCGCCGTAGCTGGTCGGCTTCACCCGGCGTAAAACCGGCCGCGACGATGGCCAGTCGCATTGCCTGCTCCTGAAAGATGGGTACGCCCAGAGTCTTGTGCAAAACGTTGCGGAGGGCCTTGTTCGGGTACTCGACCGGTTCCTCGCCGCTGCGGCGCCGCAGGTACGGGTGCACCATGTCACCCTGAATCGGCCCCGGTCGAACGATCGCCACTTCGATGACCAGGTCGTAGAAACAGTGCGGCCTCAGTCGTGGCAGCATGCTCATTTGAGCACGACTTTCGATCTGGAACACACCAACGGTATCCGCCGCGCTGACCATGTCGTAGACGGCGGCATCTTCGGACGGCACATTGGCCAGCGTCAATTCCCGACCGTGATGCCGTTTAACCATTTCAAAGCAGCGCCGGATGCAGCTCAGCATGCCCAGCGCCAGGCAGTCGACTTTCAGCAGTCCCAGAGCGTCAAGGTCGTTCTTGTCCCACTGAATCACCGTTCGTCCGGGCATCGCTGCGTTTTCGATGGGGACCAGCTCACTCAGCGGTCCCCGCGACATCACCATACCGCCTACGTGTTGCGACAAGTGCCGCGGAAAACCCAGCAACGTGTCGACCAGTTTGATTAGTCGCCGACCCAGCAGTGATTCCGGATCGATGCCGCCTTCGCGAACACGTTCCGGCATCTGCTCTG
This sequence comes from Fuerstiella sp., assembly GCA_029941865.1. Lineage (GTDB taxonomy): Bacteria > Planctomycetota > Planctomycetia > Planctomycetales > Planctomycetaceae > Fuerstiella. Next base: position 1,940 of record JAPYTO010000431.1, read on the forward strand.
ACTGATCCACATGCTCCAGCTGAGACGCCAGTTTGTCGATGCGATCATTCGACAACGCCAGCGTCTTTGCCACATCACGAACGGCGGACCGTGGCCGATAAGTAATCACGACGCCCGTCATGCCGGCTCGCTCACGACCGTAGCGTTCGTACAGATACTGCAGTACTTCTTCGCGGCGCTCGTGTTCAAAGTCGATGTCAATGTCAGGGGCCTCATCGCGTTCTTTGCTGATGAAGCGTTCGAACAGTACGTCAATTCGGTCCGGGTCAACAGACGTCACCCCCAGACAAAAACAAACGACCGAGTTCGCCGCGCTGCCACGGCCCTGGCACAGAATTCCGCGAGACCTGGCAAAGCGAACAAGATCGTAAACGGTCAAAAAGTAGGCCTCGTACTTCATCTCGCCGATCAGCGACAATTCGTGTTTAATCAGGTTGGTGACTTTTTCCGGAACACCATCGGGATATCGTTTTTCTGCACCTCGCCACGTCAGGTCGGCAAGATGCTCAGATGATGTGATTCCGTCGGGTACCAGTTCTTCCGGATACTCGTAACGCAGCTCATCCAGGGAAAAGGTGCAGCGATCGGCGATTTCAACAGTCCGCTGCAGCAGCTCGGCACGATCTTCAAACAGACGCAGCAGATCCGATGTTGGTTTTAAGAAACGCTCGCCATTCGGGTGCAGTTCGTGTCCCAGAGATTGCAGAGTCGCGTTGCAGCGGATGGCGGTCACAACATCGTGCAGCGGTCGTCGCTGAGTCGCGTGGTAATGCACGTCATTCGCTACGGCCAGCGGCACGTTCAGCCGATCACAGATTTCAACCCAGCGATGTAATTTCGCTCGGTCGTTCGGGCCCAGATGCAATTCCGCAAGGGCATAGCAGCGGTCATCAAAGACACTTCGGCAACGAGTCAACTGCTCTTCGGCAATTTCGCTTCTCACACCTGTCTGAAACGTGCGAGCGTAGCGCTGCTGACTTTCCGTCGATATGGGCACGCAACACAGCAACCCTTCGTTGTGTTCGACAATGTCCGCGAACGTAAGACGACATTCTCCCTTGGGCGCGCGACGGCGGCCGATGGTAATCAACTGCGACAGTCGACCATAGGCAGCTCGGTCGGTGGCCAGCAGCACCATCGTCGGCCCATCTGACGAAACAATTTCGGCACCGATCAGCAGCTTCAGCCCGGCTTTTTTCGCTGCCACGTGTGCTCGAACAACGCCCGCAAGGCTGTTGCGATCGGTGATCGCCAGCGCCCGATAACCCAGACTCTGTGCCGTGGCGACCAGTTCATCCGCGTGAGACGCACCTTCCAAAAAGGAAAAGTTAGTCCGGCAATGCAGCTCGGCATACGGCAACGGCGTCTGACCGGCCCGCGGCAGATTCGGAGGCGGTCGGCGAACAGGCTGTTGATATTCCGGTATTTCCGGCACGATTTGCTACACCACTGCTCGCACTGCCGAGGCCAGACGCTTCATACCTTCACGGATGCCTTCGATATCAAGAACGCCGTAACTCAAACGCATTTGGTTGCGAGGCCGCTGGTCCCAGTCGGACGGATAACACAATTCTCCCGGCACGTACATGACCTTGTCCGTGTGGGTCGCGCGTTTGAACAGCTCACTGTCGAAGCCGGTCGGTATGTTCTCCGGAAGCGTCATCCACACATACAACCCACCGTTCGGGTGCAGCCATGAGACTCCTGGAATATCAGAAAAGAATTCATCCGCAGCGGCCAACATAGCGTCGCGTTTGCCTTTGTAGCTTTGCTGCAGCATAGACACGTGTTGACGATACGCTCCAGACTGCAGCACCGTGGCCACGACGTTCTGACTGAGATGTCCGGAACCAAAATCTTCGTTGGACTTGAGATCCAATACGGGCTTCACCAGCTCCCGCGGCAACACGCCCACTCCGACTCTCAAGCCAGGCGAAAAGCTTTTCGAAAACGTCTGCGACAATATCACGTGTTGCCGACCATCATCATCCGGCAGGTCATACGAGAAAATACTCGGCTGCACCGGACCGTCGTAATGAAGTTCCCGATAGGCCGCATCTTCCAGCAGAAAGATGTGTTGCCCATCCGACCATTTGCGCACGATGTCCACCAATCGAGGTCGCCGCTCGGCGCTGACGGAGATGCCGGCAGGGTTGTCGTGATAGCTGACCACATACACCAGCTTGACTCTGTGCAGCTGACCTTCGTCACTTAGTCGCTGCAATTCAGCGTCCAACGCATCCGGACACATTCCGTTTTCGTCTGTCGTGACGGGTATGGCCTTGGCGCCAACTCCGTCAAGGACTCCCAGATAGACGAAGTACGTCGGGGCCGCCACAAGGCAGATGTCGCCCGGATTGAACAAAGCCTGAGACACCAGCAGCAGCAATTGCTGTGAACCGGTGGTCAGAACAATGCGTTCCCGCGGCAGCGATTCCACACGCTGCGAGTCGCCTTCGAGTTCCGCAAGGTAGGCACGAAACACTTCGCGCAGACTGTCAGAACCTGGCGTTGTGCCGTACTGCAGGGTTGATTTCCCAGCAGATCCGTCCATGAGTTTTGCAGTCGTCTCGCGGACAAGATCCACCGGAAGCGTTTCCGGATCCACAAAACCAGCTGCCAGCGAAAGGCAGTCGGCGTTCTCGATCCCCTGCTGCATCAGAAAGCCAATGGCCTGCG
>JAPYTO010000432.1 GCA_029941865.1 Fuerstiella sp.
ATCCAGACGTATTCGGCAGATCTTGATGCCAACATCGAATATGACATTCAGCTGCAGTCCCGTTTTCTGCTGATGCAGAACGCTGTGTCCACGACCGTCGAATTCCTGATGGCAGAACGCATGCTGTGTTGTGTCCTGCTGGACGGCGAAAACCTGCCCGGTCAGGGGCGGGCGTTTGACAAAGAACTGGTGGCCATGCTGCGTGCCGTTCTGAGCAATGACTCCACCACCGTGCGCAAGAACTTCGGACGTTTCATCAAGGCACTGGAACGCCGACCGTTGCTGTACGTTCCGTTTGAGCACGGCGGACAGCCAGCCGGCATTCTGAAAGCACGAACACTACAGGCTGTGATTCGTCTGTTGCTCAGCCAGTTGCCCAGACTTGGACTTCTGGAAGAAACATTCCGCCTGCTGCAGACGGCGTTCCGCATGGAACGTAGTTCCAGGCCGCTGGGTCAGGCCGTGACGGAATTCGACAGACTGTTTCGCATCGGTCTGGCGCGATCTGTCGAAGCGATCCTGCATGCCGCCAGTCGCTGGAAAACCGACACCGCACGCCAGCGTCGCAACGTCTATCGACGCATCCAGCGACTGCTGGATGCGTACAGGGAACTGTGGTCCACTCATAGCAGTTCTATGAGGCTGTCCGTGGTTGAGGAACTGCACGATGAAGACCGAGCCACTGAAATTCGCAAATTCATCGAAACCTACGGTGATGACCTGTTCCACACACGGATGCTGACGCTTGGGAATGCCAGAGCGATCGTGCATCACGGAGCCGAATCGCTGTTGGACGAATTGGAACAGAACCAGGGAACTGTTGAGGCCGTGAAGATTATCGATGACATCGCCGCAGAACTGATCGATCGCGATGAGGCGACGGACATGATGGAGTTCGTGTACGAATCCGTCGTCGATAACTTTGACCGATTCCTGGAATACAACACCACGACAACTCATTCGGACTATGGCAACCGCCTGTACTGCCTGCTGGACTTCCTGCGACTTGAATCACTGTACGAACGTTTCAACTGGAACAACGTGCCGTATCAGATTGCTCACGAAGCCATCGTGCGATTTGGTGCCGTTGATCTGGGGGCGGACATCGAGACAGAACTTGCTGAGAAGACCTGCGAGGTGGCGGAATCCCTGGTCGAAGAACTGGAATCGCTGGAATCAGAATACGGCGTGCAACTGCCCACGCTGCACGATCATATTAAGGAACGCATCGTGGCGACGTTGGCCGTCAATCGCATGACGGCTCGAGTTGGTCGCTGCAGCCCAGGTCTCAACGGTGCTTCCGAGGAAGAGGCGGCTGAGAATTTCAAGATTCTGCGTCAGGAGATCGGTGACTTCATGGAATCCCGCCTGGGCTCCGGCATTGAACCTCCCGACTGGATGCAGGAACTCGCTCGGGAATTCGACCGCGCCCACGAAGAACAAGCCGGCACGATTGCCGAATCGCTGACAAATGTTGAATTCCAGCGAGTGACTCAGAAAGAAATTGACCGACAACTATCACGTCTCGTGGGCGATAATGATTAGAGCCTTCCGTAAGAACGACAATTCGCGTTGGTCGCAGGTGTGCAGCGACCGTCGAATACATGCCAACCGATTCCGAGCCGTAGCCGGAGTCCGCGTTGAAGAATCCGCCCTCATTCGGACGCGTTTTCACGTGATCCAGGAAAGGTGTTCTGATGTCTGAAGATGGCTCAGCAGCCACGCCAAAGAAAAGCGATCCTAAAAAGGAGGCCGCTCGGGAACTGTGGGATCGATTGAGAAAAAGCCGACCGGGTCCGGACAACAAGGAGCTGATTTATCTGGCTCGGTTTGTGCCGCTGCTGTCGACCGTCGCGGCTAAGACGTTGCTGGCACGCAAGCTCAACATTGAGGAACTTAAGGAGCTGATACAGTACGTTCCCAAAGCCCAGGACGCGGCCACCAAGCTGGCCATGAAGACCTACGCCGATGTTCTGACCGAAGACGATCTTCGCTTTATTGTCACTCAAACAAAGTCCGTCGACGTGGCGAAAATCCTGCTCAAGCAGTTCCCCAATGACGCTAATCTGGGACTCGTGGAACGCAGCGTGGAGACGCTGAAGGATTCAGTGGAAAGAATTCGGCAGCTGGAACCCACGAAGACCGTGCTCAGAGAAATTGATCGCAAGCTGTGATGGACGTGTGCCGTCGCACTGACCTGTGAACAGGCACATCGCATGGATCAGTCCCGCTCCTGTTCCGAATGATTACCAGGTTTCAGCGTTCGCGCGAAAAACGCTTCCATCATCGGGACTGTTTCCTTTGCGTTGCGGCCGAAAACCCCGTGTCCGGATTTGTTGGTGTAACGCTTGTAGGTGATGTCTTTGGCACCGGCGGCTTGCAACGCTTTCACAAAGCCATCTGAGTTCGCAACAGGAACCGTTCGGTCGGCTTCGTCATGGAAGAGCAACATCGGTGGCGAATCGGCGGAAACGTAGGACATTGGCGCCACCCGTTTCCTGACTTCGTCTGATCCGCGGCCAAATCTCGGCAGAGTGGGTGTCGCTGATGCGGCGACGGCCTGCACCCTGCTGGAAAAGTCCTGCCACGGACCATCGCCCTCAAGCGTCGGTTCGGTGTGCGACAGCCCCAGCATGGTCACGAGGTGACCGCCGGCTGAGTTGCCATAGGCCCCAATACGCTTGGGGTCGATGTTGTATTCTTTCGAGTGTGCCCGCAGCCAGCGAACGGCGCACTTGACATCGTGAACACAGGGTAGAATCTCCCGGTCCAGGCGGTAATTCACCGAGACGGTCACATAGCCTTTGCTGGCGTATTGCAGGGCCGGACCGATAAAGCTCTCCGCACGTTTGTCGCCGCTCACCCAACCTCCCCCGTGCACAAAGACGATCGCGGGTCTGGGCGATGAAGAGACTTCTTTCGGCCGGGCCAGATCAAGCTGCCAGGCTTTGTTTCCCTCGCGATAGGCGATGTTCAGTTCGACTGCGACGCCCTCAGGAACCTGCGATCTGATTTTCGCATCCGATGCGTAAGTTCGTTGATTGCGGTTTTGATCGCCATTTCGATTGCGGCCGTTGTTTCTCGCCAGTCGTTCCGCAAGTGCCAGCAACTCCTTCGTGTCGAGAAAGCCGTCCTTATTCGAATCGTTCCGATCGAAGAAACGCTTCATTAAGCCCGTGGCTTCATCACGGGAAATTCGCCCGTCTGCATCAGGATCCTGTTCTTCGAGCCACCCTTTCAGCTGCTGCTGAATCCGATCCTCCGCGATGACACCGTTCGACAAGGCCAGCAACGTCATCATGGAGAGAATATGTACAGGCTTCATGGCATTTCCGTTTCGAAAAACTATTCGTTGAAGAATGATTGTCCCGCGAGCCGCGGGTGCCAGCAGACCAATGATAACCGGAAGACGCGGACTCCTGTGCAACCAGCAATTCAAAAAACGAGGAAGTCTAACTCTCCAGGGACCCAAAAACTCCACAGGCCAGTCCGGCCAGTCGGACGCAGTTTCCTGAAACCGCTGCCCTGTGGTCTTATCAACTCAGGAACAGCTGTCACGCGGAGACATTGTTTGCGGCGACGGTTCCCCCGGAATGGCTCAGCAATGTCCGGCATCGACAATCCGTCTAACGTCCACCACGACAACATTTGGGCCCGCTGGCTGCGAGAATTCGACAGACAGGCGCTGAAGCCGTGAGCGTGTCGGACCAGTTGCAGCAGGAGCTGGCGTTGGCTCTGCCGGATTCACAGGGTGGCTATTTTAATAATTGTGAGTATTCTGAAATAACGCGGGGTGTCGCCTTCCCTTGTTTCAGGCGCCTGAAATAGCGGCTATTTCCTCTTTATTGACTTATCTTCAATGCGTGCAGGACGATACGTCAACCAGTCAACCGGATATCGGGCCTTCTTGTCTGCCGATCTTCCGCCAGAACCGTCGATCATTATGGACGCTGAGCTGACTCGACTGCTCTCTGACGCAGACCGGGCATTGGGGCGTTTGGACGGGGTTGCGACTGTGCTCCCCAACCCAGACCTGTTTGTAGCCAGTTGGTGTCCGTAAAACGGACTTGTGACAATAACGCTGCCGGCGGCTTGAAAAAGCTCCCCGAAGATGAGTAGGAAAACCGTATTGTTGTTTGAAAGGTCAGCAAAACGGAGTTTCGTCACTCAATCTTCGAGGAGCCAAGGATGCGAAAAGCATATTCAAAACAGATGCGGCTGGACAGCGTGCCCATCGATCAGGTGGAGCTGAATTTCGACTGTCGCGACAGCATTATTCCTGTCCTGCGATCTCTGCAGCATGTGTATTCCCAATCTGCTCTGACGAAAAACGTGCTTGATCTGATCGGTCGGGATGTGAACGGCAATTCTCGCACGGACTGCGGACGCGAAGGCATGGATTACTGGCACGTGCTGGTACTTGCGAGCGTTCGGCTGGGCTGCAACCTGACGTACGATCAACTGCATGATCTGAGTGAAAATCACATCAAGCTGCGTTTCATTATGGGCATCGGTTTGTGGGACGAAGAAACCGAATTCAAATGGCGACGGATTCGTGACAACGTGTGCCTGTTAACGCCGGAAACGATCGACAGAATCAGTC
>JAPYTO010000433.1 GCA_029941865.1 Fuerstiella sp.
AGACAGAATCCCTACGCAAATCACTGCTCAAAATCCTTAAGTCCACGCCATTCGTATCTGTCCCGGTGGATTCCCGGGAGGGTACTCACTCCACATCGCCAAGCTGTTCGCGCAGGCGTCTCAGGATGCGACTGCGCGACTGTCGCACAGTGACGTTGGACATCTGCAGTTCATCGGCCACGGTGTCGGTGGCAATTCCGTCAACCACGGATCGCCAAAACGCCTGCCAGGTACGCGTTTCAAATTCGCTCTGCACCTGTGCCATCGCGCGAGACGTAAGTTGCTGAAGCTCAAGGTCCCCCGACGGTTCCTCATCAGGAATCGGGTATCGGGTTGACTCAAGCCGCATTTGTGGTGGCAATTGCCAATTCGATGCCGGACAATACCAGTCGCTTTCCATCATCGCCGAGCCATTCTCGGCTAAAGGTCTCCGCATGACGTTCACTCAGCCTGACGTGTCCTCGAATGATGCTACGGATTCGTCACCCGACCTGGCCGGATGCATTTCCGTGGATGAGTTGCAGAATTATCTCGTCGGTTGGAGCGACGACGATCAGTCTCAGCGGATTGAAAATCACATCGCGGCGTGCAGTGGCTGTGATCTTGCGTTGCGCAATCTTGATATCCGTCCTGACCCCCTGATGCAGTCGCTGCAAAGCACGGCTGTAGATTCGGTCAACCGGGACGAAAATATTGCAGGAACACACGACAAAGGCAGAAAGACGCACGCGATGCAGTTTGATATTGGGCCCTACAGCGACGATTGAAACGTCGCATCACCATGGCTGTCTTCAAGGACCTCGGCTGCTTTCAGCCGTCATCGGCCCTGAAGCCGGGGCCAGCAATTGGTGGGGCGTCCAGCTGAAAATAACCTGCCACGCAGCGGTTAAACGACAGAGAAGACATGGCCGCCATAGATTCGTTTAGCGGGTAGCCCAGGTTGCTCGCAACCTTTGGGTGCCGCAGGCACAAGAGGCTGTAATGGAACGATCTTCCTGCAATTGATGGTGCAGAGGTTTGTTGTTTTTCGATTGGTCCGCACAGCGGACCCTACATGCCTGACAAATCTCAAGGTTGCGGAAAATTCGTTTAACCGGACGCGTGCATCGCTGCGGGCGCCTTTTAGCGCCACTCACTTCGACCAGGGCCGGGGGACTCGATCTGCGGGGACTCATGGCTTCCTGCAGCTGCTTCGCCAAGGAAACGGTGACAATCTCGTGTTGGAAGGCTGCGCTGAGCTGCAACTCATAAGAGCAGTTTACTTATTGTCGTAGACGATACTGGCTCGTGGGAGTAACGAAACTGCTATCGAAAAGCGTTCTTCGCGGCCACAAGTCAGCGTGAAACGCTGTAGCCGCAATCGTGAAGATTGCTCGGCCGATGCGGGCATCTGCGTCACCTGCTGTTCAAAGTGTCGGATAGCGCAGAATGCTGTATCAGCTTCCGATGATCCCCGGTATCTCGGGGGCATGACGCTGGCGTAGCGTTTGGGCCCATGGAATCCCAATGCAATCGCTCACTGGAAACGCGAGTCATTCCAAGGATACACTGAAGGATCGTACGATCTCTCTTCGCACGGCGATCGTGACTCCACTGTTGATGCAGCAGGCCGGCGACTATCTGTAAGGACTCACCATGACGCATGCTCAATCAACACGCCTGCTTGTTGGCGCCCTGACGCTTGCGCTCGGCGGCACGTGCATGGCTGTTGAGACCGACCAGCAGAAGCCCAACATCGTGATCATCGTCGCCGATGATCTGGGGTGGAAAGACGTTGGCTATCACGGGGGCGACATCGCCACACCGAATCTGGATCGACTCGCGACCGAAGGCGTCCAACTCGAAAACTGGCACGTGGCTCCGCTGTGCTCGCCGACGCGGGCCGGATTGATGACCGGGCGCTGGCCGATCCGCTACGGTATGGGTGAGTCGGTGATTACGCCCTGGCGGAAATGGGGGCTGCCGACAACCGAACGCACCATCGCCGACCTGGTAGCGACCGCCGGTTACGAGCGGCGCGGAGCGGTTGGGAAGTGGCATCTTGGTCACTACAAAAAAGAGCTGCTTCCGCTCAACCGCGGCTTCACATCGTTTTACGGACACTACAACGGAGCCTTTGACTACTTCACACACAAGCGGGAAGGAGAACTCGACTGGCACCGCAACTTCGAAACCTCGCGCGACGAGGGATACTCGACCGATTTGATCGGACGGGCAGCGGCGGCCTTCATCAACAACAGTCCCGCGAATAAGCCGTTTTTTCTGTACGTTCCGTTCAACGCTCCGCACAATCCCATGCAAGCCAAAGCGGCCGACCTGGCGAAGTATGTGAAGGTCAAACAGCAGAATCGTCGCACCTACTTCGCAATGGTCGATTCGATGGACCAGGCGATCGGCGTGGTGCTGGCGGCGCTTAAGAAAAAGAAGGTTGCGGACGATACCTTCGTTCTTTTTTTCAGCGACAATGGGGCGATATCCGTGGGTGACAACAAGCCGTGGCGCAGCGGAAAGGGTTCGGTCTACGAAGGAGGCGTGCGGACACCGGCTTTGGTGCGTTGGCCTGCAGGAGGAATCAGTGGCGGCGACAAGATCGACGGGATGATGGGAATGGTCGACGTCTATCCCACCATCAAGCGGCTCGTGGGGGTGAAGTCGAAGGACGGCAACCGGCTTGACGGGATCGATGTTCTGGATGTGTTGCGAGGGGAAAAGAAGGCTCCGGTGCGGGATTGGTTCAGCTACATCGCGCAAGGCAGGCAGGATCAGACCGCGGTGTGCGATGACACATGGAAGCTGGTCGTGACCAACGGCAGCGTGCTGGACGTCGTGCTTGGCGACGGCGGCGGGCAGACGCCAAAGGTGGAACTGTTCCGTCTTGATCGCGATCCTTCCGAATCAACGAACCTGTTGCAGGACCACCCCGACGTCGCGGCTGCGATGCTGCAGCGGCTGCAGGCATTCCGGCGTCTCAAGATCGACGGTATTCCCAACTTCCTTGAAGGGAAGCAGGGCTTCGAAGCGCCCAGGGACTGGGTGATTGAGTAGGAAGCTGTCCGGTAACCGGAAACAGTGAGCCGCACGGCGCTAACCGCGGGTGAAGACGCTGCCAGTCACCGGCGGCTAGCGCCGTGCCGCTCACAGGAACAGACTTATCCGACAGGCTGCGAGCATTCGCGAAGTGACGAATAGGTTGCCAAACGTCCAAAACCAAAGACGATAATTCAATGACCATAAAATGTTTCATCCGACTGTTTCTGGCCTGCGGCGTGTGTTCGCCGCTGTACGCTGCCGAGACAAAACCGAAACCCAATGTTCTGTTGATTTCTCTGGACGATCTCAACGACTGGATCGAACCTCTGGGCGGACACCCCCAGACGAAAACGCCGAACATGGCGGCCTTCGCAAAGGAGGCAGTCACATTCGGCCGGGCTTACTGCGCATCGCCTTCGTGCAATCCTTCCCGAACCGCATTGATGACGGGGAAAGCCCCGTACGTCACCGGTGTCTACACCAATCCTCAGATCTGGCGGCATCTGCTTCCCAACGAAATCACTCTGCCCGAACATTTCCAGAAAGCTGGTTACTGGACGGGCGGTGCGGGAAAAATCTATCACAACAACATGCCTGATCCGCGTTCCTGGAATGACTATTATCCGTCGTTGCTGCAGCACTTCCCCTACTATTATCTGCCGGACATCGATGCGGCAACGGGTCAGACGATCTTTCGTAAACAGGATAACGAAATCCGCGAAGACGATCCCAAAGGGCTGACCATCACCATGCCCGGCTTCAAAGGCATGTACATCGCCTTTGATTGGGCGCCCCTGCCCTACACGACGGAAGAGACCGGTGATTACGAATCCGCGAACTGGATCGTTGAGCAGTTGGCCAGAAAACACGACAAGCCTTTCTTCCTGGCCTGCGGCATTTATCGGCCCCACGTGCCAATGTATGTTCCTCAGAAGTACTTCGACCGGTTTCCTCTGGACGAGGTTCAGCTGCCCGACTGCTTCATTGAAGACATGGACGACGTGCCCGCCGCAGGACGCAAACTGGCAAGGCGACGCTATCACGACAACGTGACGAAGGCCGGAGAGTGGCGGCGGGCCGTGCAGGGCTATTTGGCCGCCATCAACTACGCCGACGACCTCACGGGCATGGTCCTGGACGCTTTGGCCAAAAGCACATACGCGGACAATACTGTCGTGGTCATCTACTCCGACCACGGAATGCAGCTGGGCGAAAAACAACATTGGCAGAAATTTGCCCTTTGGGAAAACGTGATCAAAACCGTCCTCATGGTCAGGACTCCCAGGGGAATGCTGGGGACGTCTGCAGAGCAGGCCAGGGGAACGGTATCGAACCGCAACGTGTCATTGATGGACGTTTATCCCACGTTGACGGAACTCTGCGGGCTACCCGAAAAGCAAGGGCTGAGCGGACATAGCTTGATTCCACTGCTGAAGAATCCGAACGCGAGCGACTGGTCCCGTCCCATCGTGACCGTGGAAGGCTGGGAACACTATTCCATCCGAAAGGACGACTGG
>JAPYTO010000434.1 GCA_029941865.1 Fuerstiella sp.
CATAATCCGCCGCTTTCTCCAGTGTTTCCTTGCCCCAATTCCATTCGTCGTCAGTGCGTCCGGCACCGGTAAATTCGCCGAGTGCCGAGTGAATCGGGCCGCACAGATGAGTGGCTCCGGCCAGCGCACACATGTCGATGGCCTGTTTCAAATGGTTCAGACCGGCTTCGCGAACAGCGGCGTCCGGATCAATCGGATTGGTTTCCGGCGTGCAGACCGTGACCGCTGTGGCGCCGAGTTCCAGTTCAGCCAGCCTGGTCCCCAGTTTTTTGAAGTTGTCACCGTCCAGATTGAACATTGGCAATTCGACAGCATCGAATCCGATTGCCTTAAGCTGCTCGAGCACGGGGAAGTGCTCCTCAGTAATCTCAGAATTCCAGAGCAGCAGGTTCATTCCATATTTCACGGGTCGATTCTCCAGGAGTGTTTTTTGATTCTTCTGTGGCAAATGTTTCTGGCCAGTCAACAGAAGCATGAATGATCCGTCGCGTGGATGCAACCGTTCAACGACTGCGTTGGGGAAGCCGGAATTGTGCCGCCGGTCGAGCAGAGCAATCCCACGGTTTCGATACTGTGCGACGACTTTGACTGACATTTCTGGTGATCTTACATGATTATTTGTGTGGCAGAGTCTCTTTCGTCTTACCCTTGCGTTGGCTTTCGCACGCCGCAGTATTTAGGTTGATTTGATGGCTGGACGGCGACCGTGACATTGACTACTGGAATCGGCAGCCCTGGTTGCTAAAGTTCAGGACAGGCGTCCTGTCGTCGCCGACCGGTCGTCACGTGAATTCGACAGCGTGTCTGGTTTCGAAGCTGCGCGGAGGATGACAAGGGCGGTCGCACGACGTACGTTGGCCGTCAAATTCTGTGTTGTGGACAGTCAAGCGGAAAATTCGGAGTTTCCTTAATGGCGAAGAACGTATTCGGTGGTGACCTGATCAGCTGCTCAATGGATCCGGTGACAGGGTTCTTCAGAACCGGAACCTGTGATACATGCGGCGACGACATGGGAATGCATACTGTTTGCGCGGAAATGACGGCCGAGTTTCTGGAATTCTCCAAGCTCGCGGGAAACGACCTGTCCACGCCTCAACCGGCATCTCAGTTTCCGGGCCTGCAACCGGGTGACCGCTGGTGCTTGTGTCTGCCGCGATGGCTGGAGGCATTGGATGCTTCCGCCGCTCCGAAACTGCTGCTTGAAGCGACGCATATGTCTGCCATCGAGCACATATCAATGGAAATACTGCTGGAGTACGGATTGGACGCTGACAAGGCACCACAACGGGATGTGGGTGAGGAAGAGTAGGCGTTTGATGCACTTCCGGGGTCGGTGGAAGCCGCGGCAAGCTGCGATTTCCGCGTCGACACGGTCGAGAACCGACGCGTTGTGCGGTATGCTGCCGTGGCTCGGCGGACGCAGCAGAGTGGTGACAACGTCGACGGGGCGGGATGCTCCCGAATCACTCCGCTGATCTGGTATGCTGCCGACGCTGAGTCGCGGTACATACTTAGAGGCTTCAACTGGTCCGGGCGCGAGTGCACTGCCCTCGCAGTTTGCAAGTATGTCAGCGGTCGCGATCAATTCCCCTTTTTTCACTGGTTCGATTCCACAAGATGACAGAACTCAATAAATACAGCAGCCGAGTCACACAACCCCGTTCGCAGGGCGCCTCTCAGGCAATGCTCTACGCGACCGGCATGACTCCCGAGGACATGAACAAGGCCCAGGTTGGTATTTCCAGCGTCTGGTACGAAGGCAACAGCTGTAATATGCACCTGCTGGATCTGGCCGCCAAAGTGAAAGAAGGTGTCGACGCGGCTGACCTGATCGGAATGCGGTTCAATACGATCGGTGTCAGTGACGGCATTTCGATGGGTACGGACGGGATGTCATATTCCCTGCAGTCGCGGGATCTGATCGCAGACAGCATAGAAACTGTGATGGGCGGACAATGGTACGACGCCAACATTTCACTGCCGGGCTGCGATAAGAACATGCCCGGCTGCATCATGGCCATGGGACGACTGAATCGACCGTCGATCATGATCTACGGCGGCACAATTCGGGCAGGCTGCAGTGCAAAGGGGGACAAACTGGACATCGTTTCGGCATTTCAGTCATACGGCGAGTACCTCGCAGAAACCATCAGCGACGAAGAGCGAGTGGATATCGTTCGTAAAAGTTGCCCTGGAGCCGGCGCCTGCGGCGGGATGTACACGGCCAACACCATGTCTTCTGCCATCGAAACGTTGGGCATGAGTCTTCCCTACAGTTCATCGATTCCTGCCGAAGATCCGGGAAAGCTGCAGGAGTGCTACGACGCCGGAGCGGCAATTCGTGTGCTGATGGAAAAGGACATTAAGCCGCGTGATATCATGACCCGCGACGCATTTGAGAACGCGATGGTGGTGGTGATGGCTCTGGGTGGGTCAACCAACGCAGTTCTGCATCTGATCGCCATGGCCCGTTCCGTTGATATTGACCTCACCATCGACGACTTTCAGTCAGTCAGCGACCGCGTTCCGTTTATCGCCGATCTGAAACCAAGCGGTCGATTTGTGATGGAAGATCTGCACGGCATTGGTGGAACGCCGGCCGTTCTGAAGTATCTGCTCGAAAAAGGGTTTCTGAACGGTGACTGCATCACAGTGACGGGCAGGACGCTGGCCGAAAACGTGGCTGATCTTCCGGGACTGAGTGAAGGACAGGAAATTATTCAGCCCGTCGAAAAGCCGATCAAAGCCAGCGGTCACCTTCGGATCCTGCGTGGCAACGTAGCCCCGGACGGGGCGGTGGCCAAGATCACGGGAAAAGAGGGCCTGCAATTCTCCGGCCCGGCACGGTGTTATGACTGCGAAGAAGATATGCTGAAGGGGCTGGAGGACCAGGAAATCCAGAAGGGAGATGTCGTCATCATTCGCTACGAAGGGCCCAAGGGGGGGCCTGGAATGCCGGAAATGTTGACGCCAACGTCAGCGATCATAGGGGCCGGCCTGGGGGCCGATGTCGCCCTGATGACCGACGGACGGTTTAGTGGTGGCTCACACGGATTCATTACGGGACACATTACTCCGGAGGCTCAGGTTGGCGGACCGATCGCTTTGATTCAAAATGGAGATACTATCACTGTTGATGCAGAGAAGAATGAGATCAACGTCGATCTGTCTGAGGCGGAGCTGCAGCGGCGACGCGACGCATGGCAGGCCCCTCCGCTCAAGGCAAGGCGTGGTACGCTGTATAAGTATATCAAGAACGTCAAGTCTGCATCTGAGGGATGTGTGACTGACGAGTAACCGCGTCCTGCTGAAGACGTGCCGAGCGGGAATCACGGAGCGTCGTTGAACATCGTGTTATTCAGACAGAAAAATTGCTGAGTATGACATCGAGAGAAAAATCAAAAGCCGTTAACAACTCTCAGGGCGGCCTGATGATCTGGCACGGGATGACTTGCTCCGGTGTCTGGCGATTGTTTCGTTTCAAACCACTGTTGCACTGGACTCGGCTGCACCGAATTCTCAGCCTGCCTTTCTCTGGCGTCTACAACTCAGTGATGAAGCGTGTCGAGTCCGTCTTCTACGGTCGCCGTGTTCGAAACACAAAAATCGAACACCCGCCGCTGTTCGTTCTGGGCTACTGGCGCAGCGGCACGACACTGCTGCAGACACTGCTGTCACGCGATCCTCAGTTTCAACATCTCGGCCTGTACCGCGCACTTTTTCCGTGGCACTTTCTGCTGACCGAAAAAATTGTGACGACGCTGACGGCTCCTTTTGTTCCCGAGAACCGACCGATGGACAACATCAAGGTTTCGTGGGACGCGCCACAGGAAGACGATATGTCGCTGTGCATCATGGCACAGGTGTCGTCATGCATGCTGTTGTCACACCCGCACGACCCGTCACAGTTCTGGCGGGCCCTCAAACTTGATGAGTTGCCTCCCGAAGAACTGAAGCGTTGGAAAGACGCCTTAATGCTGCTGGTGAAGAAGCAGACATTCGCGTCATCCAAACGTATCATGATGAAGTCGCCGATTCACACATACCACATCCCGACACTGTTGGAAATGTTCCCCGACGCCCGCTTTCTTTATATCCACCGTGATCCCTACAACGTTTTTCGATCTTCCTGTCATCTGCGACGTCGCATGATCGACGAAAACACGCTTGGACGAAGCATGTATCAAGACATTGAGGAAGAGGTGATCAGCACGTATCAGTACGGGTTTGAGAAGTACGAAAAGGATCGGGAATTAATTCCGGAAGGGCGGCTTCATGAGATCTCCTTTGAGAAAATGGAGAAGGACCCTGTCGCCGAATTGCGTGCTGCCTACGAACAACTGGAGCTACCGGGATTTGAAGAGCTGGAAAAGGCGCTGCAACCCGAACTGGAATCCTTGAAGCGATATAAAAAGAACGAATTCCAGGACGATCCATATTGGGTGACTCGCATTTACGACGACTTTCGACCGGCCTTCGAGCGGTTCGGTTACCAGAAACCAGGAACAGTTGAGAACGAGCAGTCGAACGAGCAGTCGAACGAGC
>JAPYTO010000435.1 GCA_029941865.1 Fuerstiella sp.
CGATGCGGCCGAGGAGTAGATTGATATACGGCAGGACTCAGGCTCAAGGTAGCTCCTTTGGTTGAACAGCGTTCTCTGAGACGCCCGTCCTGCTGTTGTTTTTTTCAGATGTTGACTGATTCAGAAAGTCGGCACACTATGGACTCAGCTGAGGAAATGATCGCCCGGAAGTGCATCGCGATACTGCTTGAGATGCCGGAAGAATGGAAACCGCGTTCTGAGATTCCGGAGACGGCGGAAGCTCAAAAGTATCATCGGGCATTGATCGACTGCGGGTATTGTGAAACCGAAGAACAGTGTACCGTCCGGCTTCTCAACGGCAGCGATGTGACGGCCAGATTCATCAATCACGGAACACTCGCAACAATGGACGGCGAGGGTAGAGCCGTGCCTCCCGATGTAGAGAAGCTGAAGTTGCTTAACGCTCATCTACCCGATGATGTTGATACAAATGCACCGTACCTTTTCGAACTCGGGCAAGATTCAACTCCGATTCCGAGAAACTCGTACGTTTCGTCGCTCTCGCAAGAACCGACCGTATTTTGACCGAACCACGGTTCCTGGATTCCCATACGTTTGATGACGCACGAAATCCGTGCCATCTGGTCCATACGTTTTCTGCGAATCGGACGGAATCTAGCCCGGCGCGGCCGACCAGGCAAAATCGGTCAAATCGCTGAGCGAAGAATCCAACGATTGTCGGGATTCGCTCCGGAACGCTGTTCCATTGAGCCAGTCAGCGATCAGTTAACGAGACCAGGTCTTTCCCCAAGTCGTAAGTTTCGGCTGGCTATCATCGCTCTTGGCGCAGTTTGCGTTTCGTCAGCCCAATCGCCTATTGTTTATGTTTTGCGGGCGACCAGAAAAGTCGTCTGCCCAATCGTCGCACGCAGCAGTTCGCGTTCTTCCATGAAGGCGTCCATGCTGCCGTCTTCGAGCATGGAGGTGACCTTGGCCGTCGCGTGTGCAAGCTCCTCGTCTGTGGTCAGTGACCATGAGGAATCTCCTGCCCGCCAGGCGGCACTAAGTGGTCCGGCTGAATCTAGATATTGCTTTCCCTGCAGCACTTCTTCAAGAGGCACTGCGGTTTCGTAGCTGACAAAGCCCGTCTGTTCGAAAATGTTTTTTAGCCGATCAATCGACGGAAAACGTGGCACCATCTGATCAATCGCCGCAGGTATCAAGGCCGCCCACCAGAATCCGTCACGATGTTGCTCGTGACTGCTGGTGTTGATCACAAGAACGCCGTTAGGCCGCAGCACGCGAAACGCTTCGCGGAAGAAGCTACGGACGTTTGGAAAACCTTCTGCGTCGGAATCGTCGCTTTCTCCGGGGTCGAGATGGTGAAGCACCTGATTGCAAACGATGCCATCGAAGGTTTCATCATCAAACGGCAACTCCGTGATGCTACCCTGTTCTATATGCACGGCTGCGTCGTCTGCGAAACGTTTTTTGGCGACCTGCTGCATGCCAGTGTTCAACTCCCGGCCATGCAAACTGCCAATCCGCCCACGAAGCTCAGACAGGCAAGTGCCCGTTCCACAGCCAGCGTCCAAAACCGTCTGCTCGTTCAACGCAGTCGGCGTGGATGCCAGATAGTCGAGGATCATTGGCACACCGATCGGCACTCGCGTGTTGTCATAGCTGCTGGACGTGCTGTTGTAGTCTTCGTATTCGACAGTGTCTGATGTCTTAGCCTCACGGCTGGAATCTTGATCAGGAATTCCCACGTTCATCTCCAAAAGCGTTGATTCAATCGCTGTTAACAGCAACTCGATGTCGTTCTCAAAAACACTTCCGATATTGCCGATCCGGAAGCAATCCACCTCTGTCAGCTTGCCCGGATAAATCACCATGCCTTTGTTCGACAGCCGCTGATAGAACTCTTCAAAGTCGAAGTTTGAGTCTTCCGGAAACAGAAAGCTTGTAATGATGTGACTCTGCAATTCGGCGGGAACGTATTCACGAAAGTTCATCCGCCGCATGCCACGCAGGAGGGCCGCATGATTGGCTGCGTACCGGTTTGCTCGGCCGTCGACACCACCTTCATTGTCCAGTTCCCGCAGAGCCTGGCGGAACGCAAGCAGCACTTGGGTTGGCGGTGTAAAACGAAATTGTCCGCCGCCTTCGAGCCCCTTCCATTGCGCAAGTAGATCGAGACTGACGGTACGCGCGTCACCGTCGCTGGCCAGCAGTTCCTCGCGGTCGGCGATGACCAGCGAGAAGCCCGGGACACCTTCGATGCACTTATTGGCCGACGAAATCAGAATATCAATCCCGGCCTCAGCCATGTTCAGCGGCATGCCGCCAAAACTACTCATCGCATCGACAATGAAAGTCCGTTGCAGCTCTTTGACCACCGCACCGATTTCATGCACCGGATTCAGAATGCCGGACGACGTTTCGCAGTGGACGAGGGCAACGTGACTGATAGAGCTGTCATCAGTCAGGCATCGACGCACCTGTTGCGGATTCGGAGGCGTGTTCTCCTTGGTTTCGATTGCGACCAATTCGATTCCATGTCGCTCGGCTATGTCGCGGATACGTTTGCCGTACGCACCGTTGATGATGATCAGCAGCTTTCCGTTGCGCGGAATTACCGAGGAGATTACGGCTTCAATGCCGAATGTTCCGCTGCCCGGGATCAGAATCGCCTCGTAGCCGTCCGCCTGACTGACGCCGGCAACGGCTAGAAGCTCCTGTCGAATTTCGCGTACGAGACTGATAAATTCGGCGTCGCGCGAACCCAAGTCGTGCAACATCGCTTCTTTGACTGTACCGCTGGTCGTGAGCGGTCCAGGAGTAAAGAGGAGCTTGTCCTTTTGTTGTGTCATCTATTCATAGCGATCGTCCCGATAGGTATAGGTCTTTTAGAACACAGCAACTAGACCATAACAACGACCAGCCACAGAATACTCCGCATGAAGATTTTTCCCTGCACTATGTGAGCATGGCTTCGTTTTTATTGACCTCCAAGGGCTTAATGGGCGACGATGAACGAAAAGTCGCGAGCGATTGCACGACGATGGCTTCCACATTAAGTAAGACGTGTGTCTTCGAAACGCTGAGCTGTGTTGGAACATCAACCGTGTTCTGAATCTTTCAGAAACGACCCTTTGATGCCACGGTTTCCGGATTCCCATTCGTTTGATGATGCACGAAATCCGTGTCATCAAGTCCGTACATTTTGTCGGAGTCGGTCTTCATCTGGCCCGGCGCGCCCCACCGGGCAGACTTGGCCAAACGGCGGAGCGGTGAATCCAACGAATTGTGGGACTGCATAGTTCGACGGCCCGTTGGGATCGCTCCCTTTCGCGGCTGCCTCGGCTAAGGCTGCGCTGAACTTATTATATACCGACCTCGCATATTGCCGACGTACTGGACGAGAATGAATACCAAGACTTGGCGAAGTTTTTGCGAGCAGGCGGACTGCTCGACATTGGCGAATGTCTTGAAACGAAATCATTCGCCCGGCTTCGCATTGAGCGAACTTCACTCGAAGTCGTGAAGGTGAATTACAAAGACTTTGCGGACGTCTTGCGAGAAATGAACTCACAGGCCAGGCAGTACGCGGAACGAAACTGGTGAGTGATTCCTGGATTTCCATACGTATTGTGACACAGCGAAGAAACGACCGTATTTTGACCGAACCCCGGTTCCTGGAAACTCATACGTTTTTCAACGCACGAAATTCGTGTCATATGGTCCATACGTTTTGTCGGAATCGGCCTTCTATTTGGGAGGTGTGCCTGACCGGGCAAAATCGTCGAATCAGGTGAGCTGAGAAATCAACGTTTCCTTGGACGCGGAAACATGACAGCGGAAAGCCATCGACGATGGAACGCTGGGTGACGTCTGGTTCCGAGCTTGAGTGAACAGTACAATGGGTCGAAAAGCGACTTTCGTCAGTTCGAGCGGAAGACACCACCACTTCTTTGAAGTCTTCACGGATAACGACTTCCGAAATCGGGGGGTGCGCGCATTGTTACGAAGAGGGTTTGGTACTTCGAGAACTCTGCATACATGACTACGGCACCTCCCGTGGGTCAGAAGAAGCCGAATCCGTGGGGCCTGTACGACATGCACGGGAATTTTTGGGAGTGGTGTCAAGACAGGTATGGTAACTATCCGAGCGGTTCGGCGACGGATCCCACGGGGCCTTCATCGGGCTCGAGCCGGATGGTCCGGGGCGGTTGCTGCCTCATGAACTCTTACGGCTGCCGTTCGGCCTACCGCTTCTGGCTCACGCCGGACATCGGGTACGACGACTTCGGCTTTCGTGTGGCCCGCAGTTCCGTCAAGTAGCGGCGGAGCCGCAGGCAAGTAATGTTACCTGATGAAGACGCAGCCCGGCTGAAGAAGCTGGGGCCGTGGGGCGGCAGTCATAAGACGATTGCACCGTGGGACTGGCGGAAGCTGTCGAAGGAAGAACGGGATGAGTATCGGTGATCCGGCTGAACGTAATTCCTTCTTCAGCGCGGTCCACGGCCACGATGCGGTCGTCACTCA
>JAPYTO010000436.1 GCA_029941865.1 Fuerstiella sp.
GGTAGGTCTTGCCCATCGCGGCGGTGTAGTAGCCGTTTTTCCTGAAGTGGGCGTTGAGATTGAGTCCTTCTTTGATGTGTCGCTTCCAGGGGTCGCCATTGACGTAGCAGCCCGAAGTATGCGGACGGATGCCGGACCAGAGAGCGGCGCGGGAAGGGCCGCAGGCAGGTGCCGCGCAGTGGGCGTTGGTGAACGACACGCCCATCGTGGAAAGACGATCGATGTTGGGAGTCTTGCACTGCGGATTGCGGCCGGTGTAGCCGACCCAGTGGTTCAGGTCATCGACGGGAATGAAGAGAACGTTGGGTGACTTCGCCGTAGCTGACAGCCCCGAGTTCAGAGTCAAAAGTAGAATAACGAGCGGGAGCAGAAAGGCTCTTCGGCGGCTGGGGCGCATGGACTTCATGAGTGATTTCCTTTGAAATTCCTCGGACTGAACCAGTCGCTGAATAAAAGCGAGAGAGACGTGGTCTCGGTCTTTGGCCTGGGTAACGAAGCGTTTGGCGAATTCTCGGTCGCCAGAACGACAGGGCCTCCGAAGTCGGTATTCTATCTGCGCCTCGGTGAAGCCGCGAGCGACATCAGCTTCCGGTTCGCATCTCGAAGAAGTCTTTGCAGGGTGGCGCCGCTGGGCAACGTAGCGCTGGCGTCACCGGGCTGCGATGCCGCGACTGCGTCCAAAACGTATGGCGTTCTCGGGACGACTGCACTGTGTCAACATGAGGGTCGATCGTTGACTTGTCGCAGGAAACAACAGACACGTCTGAAGTGGACCTCATCGTCAGGACCAGTTTTGTGGCCTGCTAAGGTGGATCGATTGATCAGTTCAGTCGCGAGTTTTGGACTTCCCAGGGCGTGCGGTAGTCCAGCGATTGATGAGGTCGTTCCCGGACCGTATGAGCAACCTGAATTTGGTTCGGGTGCGCGACCACAAACTTTCCGAGGCGAACTGGATCCGGCGTAACACCCTCAAAGTGACGACCGATTTGTTTCAGATCATTCAGCTTGCACCCAGAACGAATAGAATTCGGCATTTTTTAAAACGAAACGAATTTGAACGGCTTCGTCCGGGTTCATCGAAATCTCATCCTTTTCCTGCCACAGCATCGGCGCCCGCAGGTTGTCTCCGGTCATCCCCTTTGAAGAGGTCAGTTCATAGCCGGAAAGAGCATTACCATTCCTGTCTGTGAGTTCTGCTTTGAGATAACCGCCGGGATGAACATCGGCGTTGACGTAAAGTCGACCGGAACCGAAACGCAACGGCTTGGTAAGGATCAATCCTTCCTGCTGCTCGCCCGCCGTCATAGCGGCAAAACCATCCAGACGAAGGTAAGCCATTCCAATATCAATGCGCATATCAACGGACGTGTGGGGTCGATCAGTTTGTCCGTAGAGCATTATGATCTTCTTATCCCGTACTACCAAAGAGGCAGACATGCGGACCTGTCTGGAATCGCTGCTGCCATCCGGGCCGGTAGGAATAAACATTTCTCCCTCAAACGGTCTGGTCCAGCTGATACCATCGCGGCTCACAGCCAACTCGGGCCAAATGACGGGGCCATTTTGCGATTCTGAGACGGGGTCGAAGATCCACAGTGTGCCAACGTAGATTCCCTGGTACGGCGTGACGCCCAGACTATAAAGGCTTTTCGTCGGACTACCTTCCAGGACAACTTTTGGTTCGGACCACGTTTCAAAATCAAGGCTCTCCATCCTGGCGACGCTGCGGTCATTTGCCGTTCGCGCACGCACATAAGCGACGTATCGCTTAAGCCGTGAATCCCAAAAGGCCGATTGCGTCGTGTCACTCATCATACCGGAGAACCATTTGGCCGGTTCGTTCCAGTGGATGCCGTCCGGTGAATAAGCAACATACATACCCGGTTTTCCGCAGTCATCAGGCAGTACTGCATCCTTGATCCCAAACAGAAACTGACCACGATGTTCGTAAATTCGAGGAATGCCGAGATACGCAGTATCGGGATAACTCGACGTAAACATCTTGTAACGTTTTGCAGAGTCGGGCTCGTGCTCATCTCGAAACACGCATGGCCCGGCAAACACTCGTGCAGGTGGCAGCATCACCAGGTTCGTCTTCTTATGCTCCCCGAAGGAAATGAGATCGAATTCCGGTTTGTTCCAGGTGAGACCTTCGTCGTGCGACTCGGCGTAAGCCAAACGGTCCTCGTGCCCCTTGAAAAAATTGTTGGCAGAATAGAAGAGTTGAATCCGTTCGCGTTCCGGATCATAGACCGCGCTGCCATAAAGGTCGGCTCGGCCCCTGTCCCATGGCTTGTCGCGGCGGATGATCGGGTTGTCGGGATGCTTGACAACCTGGCCCTGCACTTTGGTCACATGACTCGTCGTTGCGACGATGTCGTCATCCAAAAACAATTGCCTTCTGCCGTGACGGAGATCATGAATCTCAGATTTCTCCTGTCCGCAGGCCAGCGATGCCATCGCGCAGAGATACAACGTGGCAAGAAAAACGGCGGACGTTCGTCGCGGTGCGATAAGTTGACGATTCAACCCATGAATCCAACGGGGAGTCTGTTCGGTCAATGTGACATTTCCCATTTGAGTTTTACAGATGTCCGCGAGACGATTTTCTTACCGAAGTCTGACCGTCCGTCTTGCTGTCGCAACTTTTTTGCCTGGAGTTTACGGTTCGCAACCCAGGAAATATCTCTGACCGGAATTCGCATAGCCTGTCATTTAAACACCAACGAGTACACGTCCGCTTCACGCATGACCATGCGCAGCACCACCGGACGACCGATCAGGGATTCAACACTCGTGTTTTCCTTCCAGCTGACGCGTCGATCGAGTGAATCACCATAGATGATGTCACAGTCCGCGAGCGTGAATCCGGGTATCGGTGTGCCGTCCGGCGAGCGGATCTCGACCTGGACCGAGCCTGCGGCGCTTGTCGCTACGTTGAGTGAGAGTTCCTTTCCCGAAAAGGTGATCGGCCTGGTCGTGAACTCTCCCTGTTGAAGCCTGGCGTGGATCGAGGCGAAGCCGTCGATTCTTAATGAGTAACGCCGCAGGCGGGACTGGCGACCGGTGAAATATGACTCCGTGGCGTAAAGCGAAAGCTCGCGAGGAGCATCGTCCTTCGTCGACTCCGTCTCGACGACATGCCAGGCGATGTAGTTGTCGCCATACGACCAGTTGTGTCTGGTGCGCAGCCCTGGCCTCAGGAACACGTCGTTGCTTTGGCGGAAGTTCCGACCATCGCGGCTGGTGATATAGATCGAATCCGTCACTGCGGTGCCGTACCGGGGAGCAACCGTCATCCGCTTCTCGCGCAGCTTCCACTCAGGCAGCAACGGAGTCGAAGCGGTCAGTCCGTGATCAACGTAGCGAGCGGGAAAACCGATATAGATGTGAGGTGCTCGCTGGTACGGTTTGACCTGATTCACGTAGAACTGCGCAAGCGGCTGCGGTCCTTCGCCGTCGGGAAAAGCGATCGTGCCCTCATCCGTCCAGTGTAGAAAGTCGTCGGACACAGCCCGGTTGATCAGCCGCGTGCCCGCATAATCGCCGCCGGAAAAAACTCGGTAGTACAGGACATACTTCTGCTCGGTAACTGACCAGAATGAGATGTTCTGCGTGTCGAAGGCCCCCTTGTCAAACACCGGGCCGGATGCCATGGGGGTCCAGTGAACTCCATCGGGAGACTGATAGACCCAGATACCCTTCTGGTTCTCAAACCCGGCTCCGGTTGCCTTATACCGCGCTTCTGGTTTCGCGGCCGGATTGGCATCGATGAAAGGTGAGAAATCGTGGCAGCGACCGCCGTCGCCGAGCCGGTCCAGCATGATGTTGTTGTCTTTCGAACCGCTGAACTCGCACAGGCCGAGACTGGGGCGATCCCACTTGATACCGTCCTTACTTTCGAAATAGGCGATGGTCAGTGGCCCCCCGGGCTCGATGCCCGTGGGGATCTGCCAGGCGTGGTAGTACATGCGATAGACGGCTTCCTGACGATCCTGCAGAATCGTAAAGTAGCCGCATCCGTTGCCCTCCCAGGGCTTGTCACAATTGACGGCAATCTCCTCCCGCGTCGGGCGATGGACGGTCAACTGCACATTCTTCATCTCTTCCACAAGATGGTCGTCCACAAACAATTCGCGACGGTTGCCCAGATCAATGGCCGGGGTCGACTGAGCGAACGTGGGCAGACTTCCAAAGCCGCAGAAGAGAAACAATGTCGCCAGGAAATGCGAGAACATGTCCATAGTCGCAAGTCGCCTGAGCATGAGCATGAGGATCAATTCCTGTGGGACCGTAAATAACACAACACGCGAGTGCAGAGAATCCGGGCACAATGGTAGTCAGATAACACGCTGTCTGACAAACCATCGGTTACTGGGCAAAGTCTCCGGGTGCAGTAACGGATTGTATTTTTCGGACTGGTGGGTGGCTGGAGGCTGGACTGAGCTTGCGAAGGAAGCCCCGGGGTTTCACTCGTTCCTCGCTC
>JAPYTO010000437.1 GCA_029941865.1 Fuerstiella sp.
ACGTTTGAGGCGGACGTTCGGCCCATCCTGAAGGCTCACTGTTTTCAATGCCACGGCGAAGCTGGCGAACGGGAAGGCGAACTTGATTTGCGGCTGCGCCGCCTGATCGCCACGGGTGGCGAATCCGGTGCGGCCATCGTCGCGGGAGACGCAGACGCCAGTCTGCTGCTGGAACGTGTTCGCAGCGGCGAAATGCCGCCTGGCGACAAAAGGCTTGATCCGAAGCAGATCCAGGTACTGGCCGATTGGATCGCGTCCGGTGCAAAAACCGCTCGTGAAGAACCGGACCTGATCGGGGACGGCCCAATCTTCACGGACGAGGATAGAAACTACTGGGCCTTTCAGCCGGCACAACGTCCGATCGTGCCCGAATTTGATGACGCGCGGCGAGTTCGAACGCCGATCGACGCGCTGTTGCTGCAGGCGTTTTCGAACAGCGGCGTTAAGCCCGCGGAATTCGCATCCGACGCAACAAAGGAGCGTTTGATCCGTCGCGCGTATTTCGATCTGATCGGACTGCCGCCATCGCCGGACGCGGTAGCGGCATTTGTAGGGAATGCCAGCAGCGATGCGTGGGAACAATTGATCGATGAACTGCTGGCATCAGAACATTACGGTGAACGCTGGGGGCGGCACTGGCTGGACGTCGCAGGCTATGCGGATTCGGAAGGCTATAGCGAAGAGGATCGAGAACGACCTCACGCGTTTCGCTATCGTGACTACGTGATCCGGGCGTTTAACGGCGACAAACCGTTCGACGTTTTCATCCAGGAACAGCTGGCGGGTGACGAAATGGTGACAACACCGCACGACAATTCGTCTCCGGAGACCATTGAAAGACTCACGGCCACCGGATTTCTGCGAATGGCTCCGGATGGCACCGCTTCCGGCGGCATCGACAAATCTGCCGCGCAAAACCAGGTGATGGCCGACACGCTGCAGATTGTCGGATCGGCATTGTTGGGGCTGACCGTCAATTGTGCTCAGTGTCACGACCATCGTTACGATCCGATTCCCACACGCGACTACTATCGTCTGCGGGCCATCTTTGAACCGGCGCTCGACTGGAAGAACTGGCGGACTCCGGCCGGTCGACAGATCTCGCTGTACACAGATGCCGATCGCAAACTGGCTGCGGAGTTTGAAGCGGAGGCTGTTGTTGTCGAGAAACAGAGGCAGGAAAAGGCCGACGGATACATCACCCGAACACTGGAGGAAGAACTGCGGCTGGTCCCCGTTGACGTGCAGGACACACTGAGAACCGCTTATCGCACGGTCGCCAAAGACCGCAACGACCAGCAGAAGGGCCTGTTGAAAGAGTATCCCAGCGTGGCCAGCATCAGCGTGGGATCCTTGTACCTGTATGACCGCCGTCGATCAGAACGAGCGGCCAAACTGGATGCCGACCGCAAGGCAAAGACGCTGCAGTATGTCTCGCAGACGGTACAGCAGGAACTATTGAAAGTGCCGGCGTCCGATCGGGCAGCCGTGCAGGCTGCGGTCAATGTGAAAACCGACCAACGCACGGCTGACCAGATTCAATTGCTGCAGCGATTCCCTGGCGTCCTGGTCACAGCGACCACTCTTTCGCAATTTAACCCGGAAAGGGCGGTCGAACTGGCACGCTACATGAAAGATGCGGCAGAGCTGCGCAACAGCAAGGCCTCTGACGACCTGAAAAAATTTGCAGACAGTGCTGCTGAAATTCGTGGCCGTAAACCGAAGGAAGGATTTCTTCGCTGCCTGACTGAACAGCCAGACAAAGTCCCCGCCACGTTGGTGTTCTATCGCGGTGATCATGAACAGCCGAAGGAAGCTGTGCAGCCGGGCGGTCTCTCAATCCTCGGCGAAGACGCGATCTTTCCGGAAAACGATCCGTCATTACCAACCACCGGTCGCCGACTGGCGTTTGCGAAATATTTGACCAACGGACAACATCCGCTGTTCGCCCGAGTCATCGTGAACCGCATCTGGCTTCATCATTTTGGCACAGGACTGGTTGGCACCGCCGGTGATTTTGGTGTGCTGGGTGATCAGCCAACGCATCCTCAGCTACTGGACTGGCTGGCGGCCGAACTTGTCGACAGCGGTTGGAGCGTGAAACACATCCACCGGATGGTCATGCGGTCGACGGTCTATCGACAGGGTTCTCAGCACTTCGACCCGGATTCGTCTGTGCAATATTCGAAATACCCGGTTCGTCGGCTGGAATCAGAAATCATCCGTGATGCCGTGCTTTCCGTTTGCGGCCTGCTTAACGAAAAGATGTACGGCGAATCAGTTCCGGTCATGGAGGATTCTGTTGGTCAGATTGTCCTGGGAAAAGAGAATCTGGATGGAGAACGCAAGCCGACAAAAGCGACTTCACTGGATGGCGAAGAGTTCCGTCGCAGCGTGTACATTCAGGTTCGGCGATCGCGCACACTTTCGATGTTCGAAACGTTTGACGCTCCGACCTTGAGCCCCAACTGCGAACAACGAAGCTTTTCGACGGTCACTCCGCAGGCACTGTTGATGATGAACAGTGATTTCGCGGTGACGTACGCCGATGCGTTTGCAAAACGAGTTCTGGGTGAAGCGCCAGCAGACGACGAAGAACGTGTTAAACTGGCCTGGCAACTGGCCTATTCGGCCAAGCCTTCCCGCGTCGATGTGGCTGCTGCCACACAGTTCATCAGGACACAGCGAGCCGTGATCAGCGGACAGAGCGAAAAGAAAGAATCAGACAGCGTTGACCACGAAGCATTCGCCGTCTTTTGCCAGGCACTCTTTAGCTCAAGCCGATTTCTGTACGTCGATTGAGATCCCGATCAACGAACCACGTTAGCCCGACGCGTTGACGTGCGGCACCTAACTCGTCCCTCGCTGACGCGTCGGGCAGAGATCGTTTCAACAGTGGTGGTGTCGAGTTACTCGGCTATAGCTGGCACGATGTTGATGCGACGACCCTTTTGGTCAAACATCACGCTTCCGTCACACAGCGCGAACAGCGTGTAGTCACGACCAGTGCCCACGTTTCTGCCAGCGTGCCATTTCGTGCCGCATTGGCGTATCAGGATATTTCCTGCGACAACAGACTCACCGCCATATTTCTTGACGCCTCGGCGCTGAGCTAACGAATCTCGACCGTTCCGAGTGGACCCTTGTCCCTTCTTATGAGCCATTTTTACACACCGTTTCTGTTTACATATGACTGATCCGCGTCGCGACAACGACCCCGGATCTTTGGCAAGCGGCGGATTCTGACGGATTTCCGCGAATAATCAAGGCTTTTCGCACGCATTCCCGCCGTTAGGCATCGGGGAACGAATCTGGCATCGGTTCCCCACCCATCGGCTTACTCAGCGGGTGTTACTGCACCTGTCGACGACACGTTTCGGAGGATGGCTTCAAACTGTGGCACCGACACACTTGCCGGACGCTGCCGATAGTGCCATACCGGATTGCCGAGTACTCGGAATTCTGATTCCTGCTGATTGAAAATGTCACCGGGTCGGCCAAATTTTTGTTCAATCACTTTGTGTTCAAAAATGGTTTCACCCGCATCATCCCGAGAAATACGGTACGCATTGGAAAAGCCACTCATGATAACCGTCAGATAGTCGATCCTGGGATCGACATTTCGCCAGACAGCGACGCCGTAAGTGGCGTTCTGCAGCGGATCCGGGTCATTTACGGAGACAGGGTCGACGACTTCAGAGATAGCCTGAACGCTGTTCAGCAATCGTAATTCCGCGGATCGCTCTCTAAACTCACGTCTAAAGACGCTGCGTTGAATCTGAAGGTTGACTTCGTCCGGGTAAAACTGCTGTTCGCCAGCATCGTCCGACCTGAGAACGAACCGCGGCATCACGAGCGGGAAACCTTTCGGACTGTCGATCACATTATCCGGCTTCAGTTTCGGGTTCTGCAGTTTCGTCAACAAAGAATCGCGGCTGTCTCCGGCAAGTTCCGTGTAGTCGCGTGGAATCACACGGTAAATCATGTACCAGACAAGTTCTCGTTTTGTCACGCGAGTCGCTGGGTCCGTGACGTTCATGAACAGATGTCGGACGGGCTTGTACTGCACTTCGGCAATCCATAAGTCAGGATAACCGGGCCCCAGAATCGGCTCGCCGGCGAGTCTGGTCTTTTGAGACCCCAACATCTCATCCACGCTCATCGCAATGGACGACGTTCGCACAAACCCGGTGTCCAGGGGGGCCCGTATCAGCTGAGCAGACGTCTGCTCCGCCAATACGCTCAATAACGCGACCAATAGCCACACTTTGGTCCCTCGAGGCGCTGTAGTTTTGAATGGCATGTCAGCAAAGCTCGTTCGGGACAAAAAAAGTCGTCTCGGCAGATTATGCCGGTCCGCTGATACCCTGCAAAGGGCGTACATCGGTTGTTATCGGTTGCCAACGTCAACCGAATTGGCACCATCGTCCGTCTATGGCGTCCAAAATCAAGGATTTTTG
>JAPYTO010000438.1 GCA_029941865.1 Fuerstiella sp.
CAGGCACGCGACGTAGCCTGACCGCAGCAGATAGTGACTCAGTCGGCGCGGAGCAATCAGGGCTTCTCGAGCAAAGATAGGACCCGCAAACAAGAGTATTACTCCGACAAGTCGTTTTGAAATTCAGGTGGTGAACACCTGAATTGCGGCGAACGATCATTCCACGCGACGGGACAAACCGCCAGCCTCACGAAACTAAAATCTGCTGCGGTTTTCCCTCATGAACTCCCGTTCAATGTCGGGCTGGCGAGCCGAGTGCAGGATGGTGAATTGCTTCAGAGGATAATCTGCAGGAGGCTGTTTGTTGTTGTACTGCTGGACTGTTGTCCAGTAATAAGCCGCCAGAAGGATTTCTTCGATGTAGGCATCGTGGTACTGAAGTGTAGGGTACTTCGCCAGGAGCTCATCCATTTTCTTCAGGCCGTCAAAAAATCGCATTTCCGCCGGGGACGGCTGCAGGTTGCCCTGCCTGTCTTCTGCGTCGGAAATCTGCCCTCTTGAATATGCCACTTTTCCGTCCGCGATGGCTCTGTGTGCCGAAACGGCCAAGGGGTCACGTTCGCAGTCGGCGAGGTTCTGCCAGAAACGATAATTGACCATTTTGACGTTTTGCTCCCACACTTTGCGTTGAATCGCAAGTGTGACTCCGTTTTCTTTGGCCAGCGCTGCCAGCTCGTCGGCTGAACAATTCAACTTGTACCTGACGTCGTTCAGTCCAAGGAAAATGTCGTTGCCGTACACTTCGGTCCATTCTGCGTAGGCATTGTCCCATCCACTTCGATTCTGTTCTTCCCAGATCAGCCGATCCTCGTCCTCACCCTTTTCCTGCATGTCGGCGGCATAGTCATTCTGCTTTGCCGTGACATAGTCAAACAGGGCTCGTGAAGGTGCCTGCCGAAAGAATACGTGCGTCATGCCCTTGACGGGATACCCATTTGCATCCTTGTCATTGGCAATGTCGAACCAATCCCTGGCGACCAGATAATTGTCTTTGCCCTGTGGGTTGAGTTCCGGGTCGGACGAACCGTCCGGAAAGCGTTCGTCGTTCGGGTCATCAATGAAGAATTTGCGGAAGAACTTTTTCTCGTCAGAGTTGCCGAACTTGCGTCCCATGAAGTCGCCGACATTATGGAACAGAATGGTCGTCGTCTGGTTCCGGTTCGTTCCCAGCTGCAGAAACTTGATGCCTTCCTTTACCCAATAGAAACGGTCTGCCACCTTGTCCCACTCACGCGAAACGTTGAAGGCCAGATTCCAACCCTGAAACTTCCAGATCTCAACATAATGAGGCTGCAGTTTAATGATGGAATCCACGGTGGTCTTCAGCTTTCCCCAGTTTTTCTTTTCCTGGTATTCGAGGGCCTGCAGATGCAGGATCCCGGCAGCCGGACCTCTGAGTCCCAGCAGGACGAGATTCATCGCAGCACTGGACGGATCAATTTCCCCAAGCGTACTTTCGCCAAGGTCGTGTTCGACGCGCATCTGGGCCAGCAGTCCGCCGGACACAGCCGTCTTTGTCCCAGGCAGAACATCTTCGGACGTGGGTGCCCCAAGATAGACGATTGGGATCAGCAGAAAGACAATGCAGCCGGCATAAACCAGCTTTCGTTGTCTTGATGAAAGGTTGTTCATTTCGATTCCAACTCACGAAACTTGAGGCACGCCGCACCAATAATGATGCATGGAATAAGGAACCCGACAAACGTCAGAATAGCTGGCAACACAGACGAATTCCACGGGACGTCGAATCCGTTTTCGATGTAAGCTGCCGAATCACTGAAGATGCTGAAGTCAGGAATGATGTTGCTTGCCACGTCGAGAATACCGACGACTCCGGTGTCCAATGCTTT
This sequence comes from Fuerstiella sp., assembly GCA_029941865.1. Lineage (GTDB taxonomy): Bacteria > Planctomycetota > Planctomycetia > Planctomycetales > Planctomycetaceae > Fuerstiella. The sequence continues at coordinate 1,851 of JAPYTO010000438.1, forward strand.
GACTACCTGCTGAGTGCCTTCGCTGGCATCCAGTCCTGAATTGGGGTTTCTGTGTTGATAGATCAGCATGGCCGATTCGACCAGTCCTCCTCCTTCTTCCGATCCACCAACAATGCGGAGCATCAGTTCATGGAAGAACTGGCCGATCACGAACACTGCGAGCGTGAAGAAGAACGAAACTGGTCCCTTGACGACGCAGCTGGCGGTGACGCCCAGCACGACCACGAGAGAAAGCATCAGCCCGATATTCAACAACGCTTTACTGTATCCCTGCAGAAAGGAATTGTCCTTAAGGCGAATGAACAGGTCCGGCCGAGCCATGCCAAGAAACATCTGATGGTTCAGGCACGCGACGTCGATTTGAAGTCTGCCATTGGAAGTAAGATCATCGAACAGATCAACTTCCAAAACCCAGCCGGCCGGATCACGGGAAATCAGCTTCTCCTCACGGACAAGCTTCATGAAATACTGCAGCCAGCGAGAATCATCGGCGATTGCCAGTTTGCCATCAGTAATTGTCAGGCTCTCCGCATCAATCTGCTCCTGCAGCACCTCGACGAACAAATCTGCATTCTCCGGTGAAATCCCGGCGGACTCAGCAAGAAGTTCGGCAAGACCGGTCGCAAGCTCTGTACCATCGACCAGCTTTTCCTGGTCGTTCCATGCAGCGGTTACATCTGCAAGAAAGCGAGCGGTTGCTTCGTAGTCCGCTGCATAAGACAGTGTTCGCGGATAGGCATTCACGTTATCGCCTTCGTGAAATTCCGTGATATGGAACGATTCCAGCGGAACTTCAAACCGCGGCATGGACTCCATTAGGTCCTGACCGCGTTTTCGCAGTACGTCAGCCAATGATTCGCACGCCGTTGACAGGTCCTGATACGTGGCGACCTTGTTCTCTTCGACTTTACCAGCAAGCTGCCCAAACACCACAAATGCATCAACTACGTCCTGGAATTCATCCCCCAGTTCCGCCAACACATACTCCACCTGCATGCATGCGAACGACACCTGGTGGCAGTCAACCGGTGGAAAGTCACTCTGCGATGAGCCCATACGAGCGGCCGCATCGCTCAGCAGGTCGGCGGCATTCTGAAAGCTGCCCTCTCGCATGGATTCCGCTGCCGGTCGAAAACTGGCACCTACGCCAAACGATGAAAATGCATCCTCACGCATATTTCGGACCAGCGTGTACTGTGCCTCAATCCCTTCGTTGATCGTATCATCGGAACCTTTAACCGTGCGAAACGCTTCGAAGCGGGACTCCATATTCAGCTGGTCGCCGATTCTTTCGGGCGTCACATCGGAGAAGACCCACACGGCTCGAGCCCGTGAGTTGCCCTCGACGAACGATCGATACATCCATGGATCGCCCACATTGATGCCCACGTTCTTGGGCAGGCCGTTGTTATCCAGAAAGAACAGGTTGCCGTATGACGGAACACGGCACGTCAGCTGACCCGGGGCGTTCGGATCTGCGGAGGGCGGTACCTGACGCTGAATCCAGATGTACCCAACAGCCCCCATCAACAGCAGGATTGCTGTCGCCAACGTAGAGAATCCAAGCATTCGCCCCATGACCACTTCAACTCGGCGAACCGGTTTTGTCACAACAGTGTGCAGCGAACGAATGCGAATATCTTCCGGCAGGCTCCAGCAGCTCAGGAACATGACGACCGGCAGGATGAGCCAGGAGATTGTTGTCAGCATAAACGTAATGTGAACGCTGACCTGCAGATCCGCTCGGTCGTTACTGTCCGTCAGAAACCAGCCACCGAACATCAACATCATTGCGAACACCACGAAGACCAAAAGAGCCTTGCGCCGCAGTGCTTCCGTCAATGTCAGTCGAGCCAGTGCGATGACTCGACGCGGAGACACGGCGAACAGGTCCTTGAGGAAGCTCGCCAGGCCGGTGCCGAAAGCTTTACCTCCGCTCGTGCCGTTTCGCGAAAACGCGGCGATGGCACCAATGCCAATCGCAATCACGCCGATGATCACGACGAGCCTCAGCCAGCTCGCCACGCCAAACGCAATACTGTATGTTGGTGGATCGAAATCCATGATTCAGTCCGCAAATGTTGAAGTCAGAAAGCGAAAACAGGGAAGATGGCGTTTCTCAGGAGTCAGCGGAATCGTTAGCGGACTCAGCTGTTGCAGCTTCAGCAGCTGCCGGTTGAGTCGCCGCCATCTCTTCGGCCGTAAATCTTCGCCCTGGCCGTTCGCCGCTTTCGCGAACTGTTTTCAGGAACAACTCTTCCAGGTCCGCTCGTGGTCTCTGAATCAGACTGTCCTTCATGCCGTGCTTTTCAAGAACCTGCCGGACTTCCGCAATTGCTTCATCGCTGAGGTTACCGGTTCGGATTTCAGTTTCTTCTCGCAGTTCCAGCAATTGGTCAACTTCTCCCAGAACCTTCAGCTCGCCCTGAAACAGCACGGCAATGCGATCGCTGACGTCCTGCACATCCGCTAACTGGTGGCTGCAAAAAACGACCGTCTTTCCTTCATCTTTCAACTTCAGGATCAGATCCTTCATTTCGCGAGTACCGATGGGATCCAGACCACTTGTTGGTTCGTCCAGAATCACCAGATCCGGATTGTTGAT
>JAPYTO010000439.1 GCA_029941865.1 Fuerstiella sp.
ATCCCTCTATCCAACCGCTACCTGAATCCCTACTGCGCATCGCCGATCACACCCCGGCGACATCGTTCAGAGGGCAGCAGGCTCAGAGATTGCGGTGCATCGCTGGACTTGGCCCCTCGGTCCGCCAGAATGGTCGGTTCGGAGGATCAACAGGCTGTCCACACGATCGGAGCGAACATGTCCCTTCAATGGCTGGAGCGGTTGAATCAGGCGACAGAATATCGCGATCTGCAGTCGGTATTCTCAGACATAGCGGCCGACGCTCGGTCGGTGTCTCAGAGCGAACAACTGGCTGCATCGATTGATGAAGCGATCTACAGAATCCAGCGTGAAAGCCTGCGGGACGAACAGGAACTCGACGCGCTGCGCGGGGAGTACGAGACCTTCAAACGGCAGCACAAGGCCGTCATCGGCTGGCTGAAGCGGCATATCCCGTTCACCGAAACTCGCCGCCGGGAGAAGCACCATACACAGACTGTGTCGGATCAGGAGGCTGAGGTGCTGGCCGACAACTTAATCATCGCTCGCGCACAAATGATCAAGGAGCAGGTGCTCCCTCCCGACAGCCGACGCCTGGGACAGGATCCCGCTGAATGGCAACGCCGGCTTTCCGCACGCGATGATCTGGCCAGTCTGTCGGACTACGCAGACGTGGTCCGCGAAATGGACCAGGAACTGCAGAATTCCCGCACGTTTGTCGCAGAACTGGACGGGGACATCGACGCATTTTCAGGAGCGAGGTTTTCCGACAGCGAGGATCAGCACAGGCGAGACGCCGACATGTCGGCTGCCCGCAACGAGCTGGCGGCGTTGCAGGCAGAAATACAACACGAAGGATCACTGCGTTCCGCGGCGATTGGGCGGTTGAGCGAAATGGTCTCGGAAGACTTAGCCATCAGTGACCCCTCCTTCCATCAGCTTGAGGAGCGAACCAGTCTGCTGGAAACCGCCTCGCGTCGAGCGAAGGACGGCGGAAAACGTTTCGAAGACATGCAGTCGAACGTCAAAGACATGCTGAATCATGCAGAACAACTGGAAGCAATTCCGGAGAAACGCAACAAACTTGTCGATAAACAGCGACAACTGCAGCATGACGAAGACGACGCCCAACGGCAGCTTAGCGCGGCCAGCAACACGCTGTCCGAACTTGCCGCCAGCTTTGATCGGGCAAAAGACCGAGTGCAGCAGGGGCGGGCGGCCGTCGCAGCGGCCAAAAAGGTTTATCAGGCCCACCTGGCTGAAACCGGCCAGGTCGAGGTGGACCCTAACCAATCGTCTCCCGTCGCTGAACAGTTCGCTCGCACAGAGCCGGAATTGGAAACCGCAGAAACGGAGCTGCGCGCGGCGAAGCGTCCCTATGACACCGCGAGGGCCGAAGTCCAACAGGCCGAGCTGGCCATCATCGATGTTCAGCGGCGACGCGAGCAGTCCCGCACCGAAGAATCCAGGCTGGCGGATCGCGATCGTGAGCTGCGTGACAAAATCAGCTCCTGTGCCCGCCAACTGACGACGGCGCTGGACCGTGCCCGTACCGCCATCAACGACTATCTGGTGGCTCTGCGACCAATCGACCACGAACCCTCGTTGCGAGAGTTGGAATCATTGTCGTCGGGACGACACTACGGCACACCGCAACTCCAACCCGCTTCTGAACGGGAGCAGGACCTGCGAGCAGCCGCCGGCCTGTATGCTGGCGTCATCAAGTCACTGAAACGTGACCGCAAAGACCTTGATCACCTGCTGGCGGCAGACCGTAACCAGCGAGGGACCGTCTGGACGGAACGCTGTCGCCAGCTACTCGACGATTACCTGGCCGACGAAGTCGCCAATGGGACGAAATCATGGCTCCAATAATTGATCGCCGTTCGTTCCTGACGTCTTCCGCCGCAATCGCGTTGACGCCGGCCATCATCGTTCCAGCGTCGGGAGTGGTGCAGAAGCTGGTCAGATTCTCTGGCCCGCCGTTTCAGCTGGGCGTATCATCGGGTGAACCGTCAGCGGACGGATTCGTCATCTGGACGCGTCTGGCGCCCAGGCCGGTCGAGGGCGGAGGTATGCCGCGCGAGCTTGTGGAAGTCCGCTGGGAGGTAGCGGCCGACGAAACATTCACCAAAGTTGTTCGCAAAGGGAACACGGTTGCGACGCCGCAGTTGGCGCATTCCGTGCACGTGGAATTGCAGGGGCTGGAATCCAACCGTTGGTATTGGTATCGCTTCAAAGCCGGAAGTGAAATCAGCCCGGTCGGACGCACACGCACCATGCCGACCGTCGAGTCAAAACCGGATCGACTGCGCTTCGCTTTTGCATCGTGTCAACATTATGAACAGGGCTTCTTCACCGCGTACCGGCACATGGCCGCCGACGACCTCGATTTGGTCATCCATCTGGGTGATTATATTTACGAAGGGGCCTCAAGTTCGCACGGCGTACGCAGACATCCGGGAGGCGAACTGGAGTCACTGGACGATTATCGAAACCGATATGTGCCGTACCAAACCGACAAAAACCTGCAAGCCGCCCACACGGCGTTCCCCTGGCTTGTGACGTGGGACGATCACGAATTCGACAACGACTACGCGAACCATATTTCGGAGCAGCCCCATGTTGCGGCAGCAGCATTCCTTCGCCGACGGCAGAACGCCTGTCAGGCCTATTACGAGCATATGCCACTGCGCCGCCGTGCCATTCCGCGAGGTCCTGATTTGCAGCTGTTTCATCGCACGTCCTTTGGCCGACTTGCCGATTTCTTTGTGCTCGACACGCGACAGTATCGAACGAATCAGCCGAACGGCGGAGGGCTTAAGCCGCTGGAGGGAGAGGTCTTCAACCCCAATGCGACAATCCTTGGGCGTCGTCAGAAAGGCTGGTTGAAATCGGGGCTGCTGCAATCACATTCAACGTGGAACGTTCTGGCCCAGCAGGTTCTGATGGCGCGGGTCGATCGGATTCCGGGTGACACGGATCTTTATACAATGGACAAGTGGGCCGGATACGATGTCGAGCGGCAGGAAATGATGGACTTTTTCCACGAACGCCGCATTCCCAATCCGATCGTGTTGAGCGGCGACATCCACACGAATTTCGTGAACGAATTGAAAACCGATTTCGACAATCCGGACTCGGCGACAGTCGGTACGGAATTCGTCGGCACGTCGATCAGTTCCGGCGGCGACGGCTCGCAGAAATTGGATTACACCGACGACATGATGGCCGAGAATCCCTTCATCAAATTTCACAACGCAGAACGCGGTTACGTCCGTTGCGAAGTAACGCCGGACGAATGGCGCAGCGATTACCAGGTCGTCGAATCCGTAACGCGAAAGGCAGCTCCGCTGGTCAACCGCGCGTCGTTTGTCGTCACCAACGGTGAATCGGGAGTGAAGTCCGCGTGACGGCAGTCGAGTCGCCAATGGTGAATTCGACGAATTCGGCTATTCCTCACCGACAAGCTTTCTCAGCCCTTCGCGTGAGTACCGATTAATCTCGAAGTTCCCCTTGAGCAGCGTTTTGCAGTATTTGACGAGCGCTGCGTTTTTCTGCTTGTCGTCACCTGCCCATCCGGTCAGCTTCAGGGAAGCTTTTTGGACGTCCGTTTCATTGATGTTTTCCCGATAGATCATAGCCAGCATGAGTCGTCCCGGCTCTGGACTGGGGGCGATTTTGAAGACCGGATTTTGAGCCGTTCGCTGTTTACGCTGAAGCTCTCGGTGCGCCGCCAGTTCCGCTCGAACTTTCTCGTACGACGGCTTCGGTTTGCCCAACGCATTGGCAAGGGCGGCAAGAATCTCAGGCGCGTCGGTGTTGTTGGGCTGGGTCAGTGCAAAGTTACCGACCACCACGTTGTTTTTGGCAACAATCAACGTCATCACAGCATGGCGATTCAAACCATAGCGTCCCGGCCCTTCGATGCCGTCCAATGAAACACACCACTGCGAATTCGTAAACAATGAGCGACTTGACCATCGCTTCGCTCTCTGTTCCGCTTTCGATTTGTCGTCGTTCAGCAGCACGTAATGACGGTCCAAAACTTTTTGCTGGCTGGCGTACCAATCGAGTGTCATCATCAGAACCATGGCTGGTTCGGTGACCTCGTGAAGAAATACCAGAAAGGTGGTCTTCGTTTCCTGGGGCTTGATTTGAACGTTTTTCGATGTATCGGGATCAATGATCTGAAGCACACGAAACGTGGTAATCGCCTCTCCCGGCTGCGGCCCCGAAAACATATTCTTTTCCTGCGCCCAGCAAGAACCATGCACAACGGTCCACGCCACGAACAGTGCCAGATATCCCCGCGCGATGAGTCCCATTTTCGAATCCTCCCGGTACGGCTTCAGGAAAACAGCGACATCATCATTGTGCGTGCGGCGCACGACAATGTAAAGCATGGAGGATCACTCAGGGGGTGCAGTAACGGATAGTGTTTTTTAAGTGGCGAGTGTATTCCAGTATTGAT